>NZ_FNKP01000002.1:2705550-3011100 GCF_900099835.1 Paraburkholderia fungorum | reverse complement strand
TTTTCCCTAGGCAAAAGCTAGTGCAATGCAGCAATTTTTTAGTGTGGTGGGATGTCGCGCGCATTTTTACCGATGTTGCGTTGCACCATGACAACGTCCCTTTTTTAGCCAATCCGGGGCCGGATCTGATCTTATTGCAGGGTGGTCGGTACAACCTTGCGGGCTCGCGATGCCCTCGCGGCCGGCGTGCGCTTGCGCGGATTGACGACGGCGGCATCGACCGCGCCGGCTGCGGCGCTGTCCGCGGGCACCAGCGCCGCCGCGTTCATCGACACGATCAGGCCCGGGAGAGTGCGCGCGGCGTCGTCGGCGGGTTTGACTGATGCGCCGGTGGCCGAGAATTCGATGTTCAACGCCCAGTGTCCTTCGTGTATGCCTCGATCACGCAAAAGCGCGCACAGCAATTCTTCAACTGAATATTTGTAATCCTTAGCCGACATATGGCTCCCCGCTAACAAAATGCTGGCGTATCCGGTCTGGTCTCGCCGCAGTCGTGAAAGTTTAAAGCGGGGGGATCACGTCGCGACGGGCTCGAGGACAGTGGAAGCCTTACAGTGCCTATCAGGCGCGGCGGGGATGGCGCGATGGCGGCGCCTCTTTGAAGCGGCATCCGACATGCACGGATTGCCGGGATGCTGCGAAATCTGCCATGGAGTAAAAGCGGTCGCCTCCGGGGAGCAGCCGCAGGGCGTCGCCCGTCAATGCGCTGGAATTTTTAGG
Source organism: Paraburkholderia fungorum (assembly GCF_900099835.1). Classification (NCBI taxonomy): domain Bacteria; kingdom Pseudomonadati; phylum Pseudomonadota; class Betaproteobacteria; order Burkholderiales; family Burkholderiaceae; genus Paraburkholderia; species Paraburkholderia fungorum. The sequence goes on along the minus strand of NZ_FNKP01000002.1, from coordinate 3,010,380 downwards.
CCGCGTTGTCGCGCAGTCGCCAGAACCATCCGGCGACGTTTGCCACATTCAAGTCGACGCATCGTCCTGCCGGAACTCCTTCACGCCGGTCAGTTGACGCAAGCGCGAACAGATCGCCTGATACTCCGTATTCGACACGCGATGCAGCGTGATCATCACCTCGTCGCACTCGGGCGAGTCGTCGCTTTGCTGCATCACGAACTGCTTGACGCGCGGACTCGCGGCGCCGAGTTCGTCGTGCAGCGTGTGAAAGGTCATTGCGCCGCGCTCGACGATCATCGTCAGTTGACGCCGCTGCTTGACCGTGATGAAACGGCGCTCCAGCGGCTTGATGCCGGCGAGGATGATCAGAATGATGATGGTCGCCGCAATCGACGCCGTGTATAAACCGCCGCCCACCGCCAGCCCGATCGCGGCCACCGACCACAGACTCGCCGCCGTCGTCAGTCCGCGAACGATTTCACCGCGCAGCAGGATCGAGCCCGCGCCGAGAAAGCCGATGCCGGACACGACCTGCGCGGCCATCCGCGACGGATCGAGCACGACGTGCTCCCCGCTCAGCACTTCGGCAAAGCCATAAGCCGACACGATCATAATGAGCGCCGAACCCACGCAGACCAGCATGTGCGTGCGCAAACCCGCCGCCCACGAGAGCCGTTCCCGCTCAAATCCGATCACGCTGCCAAGCGCGGCGGCGAGCACCAGACGGGAGACGAGTTCGAGATTTCCCAGCATTGTTTTTCCTCCTGATTGGAAAGGCTTTGTAGCAGTGTCGAGTCCTGCGACGACGTGTCAGCGGGACCCGTTTGCTTTATGCTAAGCCGCACGCCGCCGGGGTGCATTCGCAACGCATATTGCGACGACGGTCGGCCTGTTGACGCTTAAGCGCGCGCGACCGGATAACATCCGCGCTCGCCAGCAGCTTTGCCAGCCAACGTGCCGCGATGCAGGCGCTTCGAATCACCGTGTTTGACCAAACTGACTATGCCGAGCATGAACCCTCCCGCCGCTTCGCCGATCGCTCTCGCCAACACACTGCGCGATCACTTTACGGGCGTTGTGCTGCCCATGTGGCGCGAAGCGGGTTTCAACACGGCGCTGAAACTGCCTTACGAGGCGATCGGCGCCGACCATCAGCCGCTGCCTGTCGAGCGCTATCGCGCAATGGCCTGCGCGCGCCAGTTGTTCGTCTTCTCGCAAGCAGGCGATGCCGACCACGCCCAAACGCTGTTCGAATCGCTGACACGTACATTTCAGGACACGCATCACGGCGGATGGTTCTATAGCGTGGACGCGGAAGGCGCCCCGCTCGACACCACCAAAGACCTGTACACGCACGCGTTCGTCGTTTTCGCGTGCGCGGAATACGGCCGCCAGTCCGGCAACCGCGACGCGCTGAAACTCGTGCACAGCACATCGGCGCTGATCCAGTCGCACTTCGCCGCGCCCGGCGACCTGTTCAACGCGGCCATGTCCGCGGACTTCGGCAGCGTCACCGGCACGCCCATCCAGAATCCGCTGATGCATCTGACCGAAGCGTGGCTGGCCGCCTGCGAAGTCACGCGCGACAACGTGTTCGGCGCGGCGCTGCGTCGCCTGGCGGACGCCGTCGCGCATCACTTCGTGCATGAGCCGACGGGTTGCGTCGCCGAATTGCCGATTGGCGCGAGCCACAACCGGCTGGAGCCGGGGCATCAGTTCGAGTGGTTCTGGCTGGTCAAGCAGGCCGGAGCACAGTTCGAAGGTTCAGGTCTCGCCGAAGCGCTCACGCGTGCGTTCAGCTTTGCGCAGCAATATGGCGTGGATCGGGAAACCGGCGGCGTGTACGCCTCGCTCTATGAAACCGGCAACATCAAGGACGCGACGCAACGAATCTGGGCCCAAACCGAGTATCTGCGCGCGTTGGCGAGTCACGGCGACTCCGCCGTGCTTGCCGCGCTGCCGAGGCAAATCGAGCTGTACCAGCAGCGTTTTTTGCGGCCCGAAGGCTGGTTCGAGTGCAAAACGCCGGCTGGCGAAGTCGCGCGGGCCGACATGCCGTCCACCACGCCGTATCACCTGGCTACGGCTTACGCGGCGTTGCCGGGCTGAACGGAGTCGATCCGCGAAGCTGCCTTTCTTCTGGGCCTGCGGGCGCTGATCATGGCCAGAAAAGTCGCCGAACCCTGGTATCAAGCGCCGCCAGCAGAGGAAATCTGCCCGTTATGCGGGCGCCCGATTCCACCGAGCCAACGCGATCTGCATCATTGGGTGCCGAAAACGAAGGGCGGTAAGGAAGTCGCTGCCTTACATCGCATTTGCCATCGTCAGTTGCATGCGCTGTTCTCCGAAACCGAACTGGCGCAGCGCTACTCGACGGTCGAAGCGCTACTCACCGATGAAGCGGTCCGTACGTTTGTCCGCTGGGTTCGCACAAAGCCGAATGATTTTTACGAACGCAGCCGCCGCAGCGCGAGAAAAGGCTAAGGCGGACAGTTTGACAGGCAGAAAGTGGGGTCATCGCGTGACCGGCAGGCGCCGGCCACCATCTCACAACGCGTTCACAACCGATGCCGGGAACATAAACCGACAGGCCGGTCGATCAATACTCTTCGCGTTGCCAGGGTCCCCAACCGGTGTCGGAGGATTTAAAACGCATATAAGTTGCGCTTTGTCCGGTGGGTGTGTCCGATATTTCGCCATGCGGCTGACGATCGGTTGTATGAAGGGCAAAAGCCTGACGATCTTCGGTATCGACGGTGATGCGGCCGACCGGGTCAGGAGCACCTTCTTCAGGTGACTTAGACTCCAATATCGCCAGATAGGGGGTCAAACGACTCCAGAACGACGTAAGTTCTTCTTGCTGATAATGTGTCAATGTATTTCCCGAAAGAGTAATACAAGCAGTTTACCCTACCGGCGGGAACACCCTTCCAAATGCTTTCGAAGGCCTCAAAAAGGCACAAACCTGGGAATACCCGAATACGGGTTGATTGGCGTCGAACATTAAGACGTGATACAACTCTCACTTCGCGCTCGATCTCGTGTTGAGAAATAGCGGACGCGAATGCAACACACAACATTTACTGGATCAAAAATGGCAACAGGTACTGTGAAGTGGTTTAACGATGCAAAGGGCTTTGGCTTCATCACGCCGGACGACGGCGGCGAAGACCTGTTCGCGCACTTTTCGGAAGTTCAAGGCAGCGGCTTCAAGTCCCTGCAGGAAAACCAGAAAGTGACGTTCGAAGTCAAGCAAGGCCCGAAGGGCAAGCAAGCTGCAAACATCCAGCCGGCTTAAGTACCTAAGGTACTTCTAGCACGCTAAGGCGCTTGCGTCTGATGCAAAATGGCCCGCTTTGGCGGGCCATTTTCTTTGGTCAATCGCGTTTGGAATGCCTGCTTTTTAAGCGTTCGCGAAACTAGATCGCCCGCATTCCTGACAACGCAAATTCCCCATTTGCTCCGCGCACGTCGTCGAGCTGTTGCGTACGCAACACAGTTTCTGAAATTTCGAAGACGGATACAGCTTGTTTCAATTGCTGCGTTTGCTGATGCAGTGAAGCTGCCGCTGCCGCCGCCTCTTCAACAAGCGCCGCGTTCTGCTGCGTCATCTCATCCATCTGCACGACTGCCTGGTTGACCTGCTCGATGCCCGTGCTCTGTTCGAGCGACGAGGCGCTGATCTCGGCCATCATCTGCGTGACGCGCGAAATCGACTCGGACACGTTGTTCATCGCCGCGCCCGCATGCTCGACCAGCGTCGAGCCGCCCTGAATCTCGGCAACCGACTCGCTGATCAGCGTCTTGATCTCCTTCGCCGAATGCGCGCTGCGCTGTGCGAGCCCACGCACCTCGCCTGCCACCACCGCGAAGCCACGGCCCTGCTCACCCGCGCGCGCCGCCTCCACGGCCGCATTCAGCGCCAGGATGTTGGTCTGGAACGCGATTCCGTCGATCACCGAAATGATCTCGGCGATCTTGTCCGAGCTTCGCGCAATGCCGCGCATCTTGTCGACCACCTCGTTGACCACCTCGCTGCCGCGCGACGTCGCGTCCAGAGCGGTCCCGGCGAGCGCGTTGGCCTCACGGGCATGCTCGGCGTTCTGGCGGACCGTAGCGGTCAGCTCCTCCATGCTCGATGCGGTTTCTTCCAGCGAGGCGGCCTGATTTTCCGTACGAGCCGACAGATCGGCATTGCCGGTTGCGATTTCGTCGGCGCCGAGGTGGATCGAGTCGGCGGCTTCGCGCACGGTCTGCACGGTGCGCGCGACGCTCGCCTGCATTTTGGCGAGGCCCGAAAACAGGCGGCCGATTTCGTTGGTGCCGCGTGCGGCGATCGGCTGATCGAGACGACCTTGTGCTATGCGGTCGAAGTGACGGCCCGCTTCTTCCAGCGGTGCCACCACGCCACGCCGAAGCGCTGCATAGACCGCGACCGTGCCGGCCACCAGCACCAGCAGGATCGCGATGCTGACCACTCGGAACGTCGCCATGCGCGCGTCGATCGAATCGAGCGATGCATGGCTTGCGGCGTCGCCGAATTGCACGAAGTTGCGCGACTCGCTCAGGTACGCGTCCTGGAACGACTGGGTGGGCTGATCCAGAAACGCCTGGATGTTGTTCGCGTCGAGATACTGGACGAGTTCGCCGAGCGCATCGTGCAGCGGCTTGTAGCGCGCGGCGAGCGCGGTCGCGCGGGCGCTGTTTTCGTCGCTGGTCTTCGGCACGTTCATGAACGCGTTGAACGACTGGTCGGCGGCCGCCAGTTGCTCGCGCGCATGCTGGACGATGTCGGCCGGTTCCCCGCCGCCGCGCACCATGCGCGTGCCGGCGCGCGAGAGGTTGATCCGCGCGTCCATCAGACGCTGGGTCGTGTCGTTGACCGCGTCCACCTGTTTCAACGCGATGCTCGACAGGTCGCCCACGTCGTCATGCGTACGCGTGAGCGACCAGAAACCCAGCCCCACCGTGACGAGCTGAAATACGCAGAAAGCGACCAGAACACACAACAGCCCGGAGGCGACTTTGATCTTGCTGAACATCGTAAAACCTTGAAAGCATGAGAGACGGAGAGCTATATCAGGGTTTACGGCAAGCGACCATCCAACTTGAGGCCAATTTCATTAAAGATCTGCTTACATACCCTTTTCGTCGCGCAATTCGTCGATTGACAACGTTTGGCGCAACAATGTAATCCTCTCTGCGCCGATTCACCTTGACGCCGCGCGTCCGGGCTTCCTAGAGTGGGTAAGGGTTGCATTTCGCAACCGCACAATCGCTCGCAGCGGGCCCTGCCCGAAGGAATCACGATGACCGACCTCCTCGACCGGGCGCGCGGCGCACTGCATGCCCAGCCGTTCAGCATGCTGTTGGGCGCAGAGCTGATGCATACGGGCACCAGCGAACTCACGCTGAGCCTGCCGATCCGCGACGAATTGCGGCAGCAGCACGGCTTCGTGCATGGCGGTGTCATCAGCTATCTTGCAGACAATGCGCTGACGTTCGCCGGCGCGCTGTCGCTCGGGCCGAAAGTCGTGACGGGCGAGTACAAGATCAACTACTTGCGGCCGGTCGTGAACGGGACGCTGATCGCGCGCGCGAAGGTGGTCTACGCGGGTCAGCATCAGGCGACCTGTCAATGCAACGTCTATGTGATGGACGGCAATCGCGAGAAACTCGTCGCGGTCGCGCAGGGCACGGTGAACCGGATCAGCGACACCGGCGAGCACGAACCGGCAGGTTGATGCGGACGCCGATGCAAAAAGGCCGTTCGTTGCGTTTTACGCAAGGAACGGCCTTTTGCTTTGCTACGTCAGGCGGCCAGAACCGGGCCACCTGAATCACACGCGAGTTACTCCGCCGCGTAGGTCTTCTGCGTTTGTTCGCCGAGACCTTCGATGCCGAGGCGGATCGTCTGACCCGGCTTCAGGAACACCGGATTCGGCTTCACGCCCATGCCGACGCCCGGCGGCGTGCCGGTCGAGATCACGTCGCCCGGTTGCAGGCTCATGCACTGCGACACGTACGACACCAGCTTGGCGACGCCGAACACCATCGTCTTCGTGCTGCCGTTCTGATAACGGTGGCCGTCCACTTCGAGCCACAGGCTCAGGTTCTGCGGATCGGCGACTTCATCGCGCGTGACGACCCACGGGCCGATCGGGCCGAACGTGTCGAAGCCCTTGCCCTTGTCCCACGTGCCGCCGCGCTCGATCTGCCATTCGCGTTCCGACACGTCGTTGATCACGCAGTAGCCGGCGACGTAGTCGAGCGCGTTCGCTTCGTCCACGTACTTGGCCGGCTTGCCGATCACCACGCCGAGTTCGACTTCCCAGTCGGTCTTTTTCGAGCCGCGCGGAATTTCAACATCGTCGTTCGGACCGACGATAGCGCTCGTCCACTTGTTGAAGATGACCGGCTCGCTCGGCACCGGCAGGTTCGATTCCGCCGCGTGATCCGCGTAATTCAGGCCGATACAGATGAACTTGCCGATCCTGCCGACGCACGGGCCCAGGCGCGGATTGCCTTCGACAACCGGCAGCGAAGCCGGGTCGAGCGCGCGCAGTTTGGCGAGACTTTCGTCGCTCAGAACGGCGCCGTCGATATCGCCGACTACTTTCGACAGATCACGAATCTTGCCTTGCGCGTCCAGCAGGCCCGGCTTTTCCTGGCCTTTCGGCCCATAACGAAGCAGTTTCATCGTTGCACTTCCCTTTACGTTCAGTAGTGTTCGGTTCAGTCAGTGTGTGCGTCAGTTCGACCAGCCGCCGTCGATCACATGCGCCTGGCCTGTGGTAAATGCCGATTCGTCGGACGCCAGATACAGCGCCAGTGCGGCGATTTCTTCCGGCTTGCCGATACGGCCCATCGGCTGGCGCGCGACAAACGCCGCCTGCACGGCATCCACCGACGCGCCCTGCGCCTGCGCCTGCGCGGCGATCCGCTGTTCGAGCGACGGCGAGGACACCGTGCCCGGGCAGATCGCGTTACAGCGTACACCACGCGTGACGAAATCTGCAGCCACAGCCTTCGTCAGACCGATCACCGCGGCCTTCGACGCGCCGTAAGCAAAGCGGTTCGGCACGCCCTTCACGCTCGACGCCGCCGACGACATGTTGATGATCGAGCCGCTGCCCTTCTCCAGCATGCCCGGCAGGAACGCGCGGATCGTGTGGAACATCGCCTTCGCGTTCAGATCGAACGCGAAATCCCAGTCTTCTTCGGTGCATTCGAGAATCGAGCCCGCGTGCACGAAGCCCGCGCAATTGAACAGCACGTCGATCGGGCCGACTTTAGCGGCCAGCGCCTTGATCGCGGCGTTGTCGAGCACGTCGAGCTGGTGGGCGTCGACCGGCTTGCCGGCGAGTCCGTCGATGCGGATATCCGTCGCAATCACGCGCGCGCCTTCGCGGGCGAACAGTTCGGCGGTGGCGAGGCCGATGCCTTGCCCCGCGGCGGTAATCAGGGCCGTCTTGCCGGCCAGTCTTTGTGTCATCTACGGCTCCAGTTGAATGGACTGCTGTTGCGTTGATGCCTCGTTAAACAATTCGCTTCGGACTTCGCTATGAGCTTGATCCAGATTCAGATTCGATAAAACGCGGCGGCATTGCCGCCGAAAACGGCTTCGCGCTCGTCGTCGCTCAGCGACGCGAGCAAGGTGGTCGCCACGGAATGCCAGAGCAGGTAGTCGCCGTTCAGATCGAGCACGGGCCAGTCGCTGCCCCACATCAGACGCGCGGGGCCGAACGATTTCAGCAGATGCCCGACGTACGGGCGCAGCGTGTCTTCGGTCCAGCCGGGAGAGGCTTCGGTGGCGAGGCCGGATAGCTTGCAATGTACTTGCGGAAACTGCGCCAGGCGCGCGACGGCATCGGCCCAGACCTGGTAGCCCGCGTCGCCGTCACGGATAGGCGGCTTCGCGCCGTGATCGACGACGATGCGCAGTGCCGGAAACCGCGCAGCGAAGGTTTCGATGTGCTCGACGTGGCGCGCGAAGATCAGCGCGTCGAACGCGAGGTCGTGCGCGATCAGCGCTTCGATGGCGGGCGCGAGATCGGGGTTCGCGATCCACGTGTCGTCGGGTAGGTCCTGCAGCATCGGGCGCACGCCCTTGAACTTCGGATCGCGCGCCAACGATTCGATCAGATCCGGTGCCGTGTCCAGCAGCAGCGGCACCCAGCCGACCACGCCCGCGATCGACGGCTCGTTGCGCGCGAGATCCAGCAGATAGTGCGTCTCGGCGAGCGTCGGCGCGGCCTGCACCACCACCGTTCTTTCGATACCCGCCCGTTCGCGCAATGGCTTGAGATCGTCGGGGCCGAACTTGCGGTACAGCGTTTTCAACTCCGGCGTGAGCCATCCGTAATCGCCGCGAGCGGGGTCCCAATAGTGCTGGTGAGCGTCGATGGGCATGGTTGTCAGTTCATTTATTCGGTACGGGCGCGCGCGGGTCGATCAAGCTTTCTTCGCGCAACGCAGCCCACAATTCTGCGGGAATCGGCAGTTCGAACGATGCCACGTTCTCGCGCAATTCGTCACTGCTGCGCGCGCCGGTCAGCACGGTGGCGACCGCCGGATGCGCATACGGAAACTGCAACGCGGCGGCGGCCAGCGGCACGCCATGCGCGCGGCACACGGCCTCCAGTTTCGCGACGCGCTCGATCACGTCGGGCGGCGCATCGCCGTAGTTGAACTTCAGATCGCCTGCGACGCCGCGCGCCAGAATGCCCGAGTTGAACGCGCCGCCCAACAGGATGCTGACGCCGCGTGCTTCGCAGGCGGGCAGCAGGTCGTCGAGCGTGGTCTGTTCGAGCAGCGTGTAGCGGCCGGCGAGCAACGCGCAATCGATATCGAACTCCGCCATCGCGTCGAGAATGACCGCGCCTTCGTTGACGCCCAGCCCAACTGCCTTGACCGCGCCCGACGAGCGCAGCGAGTCCAGCGCGCGGAATCCGCCGCCTTCGGTCAGTTGCCGCCAGTAATGCGGATGGTTGTCGCCGTGCGTGACACGGCCGATATCGTGGACCAGCAGAATGTCGATATCGACGATACCGAGCCGCTGCTGGCTGTCTTCGAACGAACGCAGAATGCCGTCGTGCGTGTAGTCGTAGATGGCTTCGAAGGGCAGCGGATTTTGCCAGCCTTCGCGGTCGTCGAACGGTGAAGTGCGCGGCACGAAACGGCGGCCGACCTTGGTGGACAGCACGTAATCGTCGCGCGGATAGTGACGCAATGCGTGCCCGAGCCGGTGTTCGGCCTTGGTGTTGCCGTAGTGCGGCGCGGTATCGAAATAGCGCACGCCGGCGTCCCATGCGGAGGCGATGGTCGCGTGCGCTTCCTCGTCGGAGAGATCGCGGTACAGGCCGCCTAAGGGCGCCGTGCCGAGGCTCAATCCGCTCACCTGCAACTCGCCGCGACCGACGCGGCGCTGTTGCGTGACTTTTGAAACGGTGCTTGCCGTCATTGAATGCGTCTCCCATGCAAGCCCCAACTCCGGCCCCATGCACTTGTGCGTTTGTATTTTTACCACGCGTGAGCGAGATGTGCCCGCCACATGGACAGATTGTCCTGTCGAAGCAACCACGCGAAAGGACCGCGAATCAAGCTTGCGAATCCTTCGACGCGGTGCCCCGCCAATCCAGCTCAATGCGTCTCGACCGCCACCGCCCGCTGCATCACCGCCACGTTCGACGGCAAGCACGCCGGCCCAACCGGCTCGAAAGTCTTGTAAGTCAGAATGAACTCCTGATGCCCCAGCATCTCCGACTTCGATGCCTCGCCCAGCGACACCGCCACCGTCCGCTCGAACACTTCGCGGCCGACTTCGTCCAGCGTGCCGCGTCCTTCGAGAATCCGGCCCGCGTCCACGTCCATATCGCCGGAAAGATTGCGGTAGGTCGCCGGATTCGCGCAAACCTTGATCACCGGCGAGATTGCCGAGCCGACCACCGAACCGCGTCCGGTCGTGAACAGGATCACGTGCGCGCCGCAGGCGATCAGCTCGCCGATCTCCGCGTTGTCGCTGATATTCGGAAAGCCGAAACGCGGCTCGCCGTCGGGCACGACATCGAGCAGATAAAGGCCGCCGGTCGGCGGCACATCGCCCGGTTTGATAATGCCGACGATCGGCGACGCGCCGCTTTTCGCATACGCACCCAGCGACTTTTCTTCCTGCGTGGTGAGGCCGCCGTCCGCATTGCCGACCGCGAAGCTGCCGTGTCCGAGAATCGAGTAATAACGCGCCGCCTTCGCCACGCACGCGACGATTTCGTCGCCGAGTTCCGGCCGTGCCGCGCGCGTTTTCATGTGAAATTCGCAGCCCACCAGCTCGCCGGTTTCCTCGAAGATGCAGGTCGCGCCCGCGTCGATCAGATGATCGAACGCGCGCCCTACCGCCGGATTCGCGGTGATGCCGCTGGTGCCGTCCGAGCCGCCGCAAATCGTGCCAATCACCAGTTCGCTCAGCGCCATCGGCACCTTCTTCTGCGCCGCGAGTTGCTCGCGCGCGCCGCGAATCCAGTCGACGCCGTATTGAATCGTGCTGCGTGTGCCGCCCTTTTCCTGGATCGTCAGCACTTCGACGGGACGGCCGGTCGCGCGCACCACGTCCACGAGATAATGCTTGTTCATGCTCTCGCAACCGAGCGACACGAACAGCACCGCGCCCACATTCGGATGCGTGGTCAGTTGTTCGAGCATCTTCTCGGCGTACCCGTTCGGATAGCAGCCGGGAAAGCCGATCAGATGCACGGGCGGTGCGCGCTCGGCGGACGGATCGTCGAAGGCGTCCAGCGGCTCGCGAAAGTGCGTGACGATCTCGCGCGCCACGTGATGCGCGCACTCGACCAGATACGCCACCGCGACCACGTTGCGGATACCCTTACGGCCGTCGCTGCGAAGATAGCCTTGCAGCATCGGCTGCGTGGCGCCCGATGCTGCGTTCATTGCTGCGGCGGTTGCTACGGAAATGTCGGTCATGATCGTTCCTGCGCGGCGTCGAACCGCGCCATTGTGCGCCTGTCAGTGGTGGACGAACTCGTGGCCCGCGTCGTGGGTGTAGGTCGGCAGATAGTCGCTTTCGAGGTTGTGCGTGTGCAGATGCTCGCCGCGCGCCACCGCCCCGGTCACGTGGCCGATCACCGCGCCGTAGCGCAGCACCTTGTCGTCTTTCGCGAGTTCATGGCGCGCCACCTTGTGACCCAGCTCGATGGTTCTGACGAGCGTGACGCGCTCGCCTTCGATCTCCACCTGCGTGCCCGCATCGAGCCGCGCTGCCGCGATCAGGCAGTTGTCGGCGGGACTGAGCAGGATCAGGCGCGAGTCGGTTGGCAATGGATGGCTGGTCAAGTAAGTTCTCCGTAACGCGTACGTTTGCGCATCAGTTCTGGCCTTCGCCGCTGGCAAGACGCGCGACCATCAGCGAGCCGAGAATGATTGCGCCGTAAATCGCCTGGATCCAGAACGACGGCACCTGGGCGAGCGTCAGCAGGTTCTGGACGACGCCGAGCAGCAGCACGCCGGAGAGTGCGCCGAGCATCGTGCCCTTGCCGCCGTCGAGCGAAATACCGCCGATCACCGCTGCCGCGAACACCGTGAAAATCATCCCGTTGCCCTGGTTTGCGTTGATCGCGCCGACGTAGCCGGTCACGATCAGACCGCCCAGCGAGGCCAGCATGCTGCCGAGCACGAACACGCCCCACGTGATGCGTTCGACTCGAATCCCCGCTGCGCGAGCCGCTTCCGGGTTGCCGCCGATCGCGTAAAGCGCGCGGCCCACCCGGTGATAACGCAGCACGAACGCGGCAATCGCGAACGCCACGGCCGCGAGCCACACCGACAACGGCAAGCCGAGCACGATGGTGGTCGCGAGCGTGAAGAACGACGGCGGCATATCGAACAGCGTGCCGCCTTTGGTCGCGCCGACCAGCATGCCGCGCAGCACGATCAGCATCGCCAGCGTGACGATGAACGCGTTCAGCCGCAGCCGCACCACCAGAAAGCCGTTGATGAAGCCGATCACCGCGCCGACCGCGACGATCGCCAGCAGCCCCGCCCACGCGGGCCACTGCATGCCGAATCCCGCGGACGCGGCGGGCATCACCAGCATCGCGCCGACTGCGGGCGCGATGCCTACCGTCGATTCGAGCGACAGATCGAACTTGCCGGTCAGCACGATCAGCGATTCCGCGAGCACGACGAGCGCCAAGGCAGCGGACGCGCCGAGCACGCTGATCAGATTCGCTTTCGTCAGAAAGCTTGGGCTGACGAATGCGCCAATCACGAGCAGCAACGCGAGCGCGGGCAACAACGCCAGTTCACGCAGACGCGCGAGCTCGGTGCGGGCACGTTTGCCGCGCGACACAGGCGCTGCCGCCTGCACCTGCGCGCTACCTTGCGCCGTACCGAAGGCCGGGCTGGGCACACTATTCTTCATGGAGACTGACTCCTTCAACGGATGCGATCAGGTCGTGGTCCTGCCAACCCGCCGGAAACTCGGCCGCGACGCGGCCACGGAACATGACCAGGACGCGGTCACAGGTACGCAGATCGTCGAGTTCGCCGGACACGACCAGCACGGCCTTGCCCTCCTCGCGCACGCGATCCACGACGGAGAGCAATGCTTCTTTCGATTTCACATCGACGCCCGCCGTGGGGTCGATCAGCACGAGCACGTTCGGGTTGGTGGCGAGCGCGCGCGCCATCACCACCTTCTGCTGATTGCCGCCCGACAGCCCCGACACGACATGCTCGGGACCTTGCGAGACGATGCCGAGCGCGTCGATCATCTTCTGGCCGAACGCATTCTTTTTCGCGGGCGTCGCGATGCCGAATTTGCCGAGCAGACGCGTGATGGTCATCGACGCGTTTTCCGCGATCGACTGCGAGAGCACCAGACCTTCGTGATGCCGGTCCTTCGGCACGCAGCCGATGCCGTGCGCAAGCGCGGCGGGCACGTCGCCGGGCGGCAGCACTTTGCCGTCGACGCTGATCGTGCCGCGTTTAGCCGCGCGCAAACCGGCAATCGCTTCGGCGACGCTGGTGCGTCCGCTGCTAGTCGCGCCGGTCAGGCCGACCACTTCGCCGCGCCTCACGGCGAACGACACGCCGTCGTAATCGGAGCCGGCGAGATCGGCCACTTTCAGCGCGACCGCCGTATCGGCGGGCAGCTTGTCGCGCGCCGCCGCATCGGCGACGGCGAGGCCGCCGCGTTCGCCGGTCATCGCTTCGATCAACTGTTCGCGCGGCAACGCGGACACCGGCGCGCTGACGATATGCCGCGCATCGCGCAACACCGTCACCGCCTGGCAAATCTCGTACACCTCCTGCAAGTGGTGCGAGATGAACAGAAACGTCACGCCCTCGCGCTGCAACTCGCTGATACGCCGGAACAGCCGCTTGATTTCGTCGCCGTCGAGTTGCGCAGTCGGTTCGTCGAGGATGATGAAGCGCGCGCCGTACGACAGCGCCCGCGCGATCTCCACGAGTTGCCGCGCTTCCACGCTCAAATCTCCGGCGCGCGCATCTTCACGCACGTCGATTTTCCAGTGGTCGAGCAACCCGCGCGCGTCGCGGCGCATCGCTTGCCAGTCGATCTTGCCGCCGCGCACCGGCTGCCGGTTGATGAACAGATTCTCGGCAACGCTCAGGTCGCGGATGATCGTCGAATGCTGATAGACGCACGCGACGCGCTCGCGCCACGCGTCGCGATCCGCGATGGACGGCGCGGCCACGCCGCCGAAGCGCACCTCGCCGGTGTCGGGCTTGCGCAGGCCGGTGAGGATCGACACCAGCGTCGATTTCCCCGCGCCGTTGCGCCCGACGAGCGCGTGCGACTCGCCCGGCATCACGCGGATGCCGACGCTGTTCAGCGCGGCCGTCGAGCCATAGCGTTTGGTGACGTCGAGCGCCTCGACGACCGGCTGCACGAAGGACGTGGGCGCGTTCATTTGACCGTGTTGCCCCACAACGCCTTGTCGTCGACATTCGACTTCGTGACGAGCGGTGCGGGCAACTGATCTTCGAGCAGGCCAGGCGCCAGTTGAATGATGTTGCTGCCGTGATCGGTCGGACCCGGCTTGAAGGTTTGTCCGGCCAGCGCGGCCTTGATATAGAACAGCCCGTATTTCGCGTACGAATCCGCCGGCTGCGAGATGGTGGCGTCGATGTCGCCACGGCGAATTGCTTCGAATTCCTGCGGAATGCCGTCGTTACTGACGATCACGACGTGCTTCGGATCGCCGGCCGGAAACAGCATCTGCTTGCGGCGCAATGTTTGCAGCGTCGGCGACAGATACACGCCGCCCGCCTGCATGTAGATCGCCTTCACGTCCGGGTTGGCGGTCAGCAGGCTGTCGAGCGCCGTGGCCGCGACATCGCCCTTCCAGGCCGCCGGAATTTCCAGCAACGACAACGCCGGATAACCCTTCAGGCAAGCGCGAAACGCTTCGGAGCGGTCGCGTCCGTTGACCGACGCGAGGTCGCCCATGATCTGCACGACCTTGCCCGACTTCACGTGTTCGCCGATGTACTTGCACGCCTTCTCGCCGTACGCGTGGTTGTCCGCGCGCACGACCATCGCGACCTTGCCTTGCGTCGGCGCGACGTCCACGGCGACCACCGGCACGTTCTTCGCGGCGGCGGCGTCGAGCGCGCGGCTGATCGCCGCCGAATCCAGCGGACCGACCACGATGCCCTTCGCGTCGAGGTTCAGCAGATTGTTCATGTCGGTGATCTGCTGCGCCGGATCGCCGTTCGAGTTGACTGGCGCCAGGATGGTCAGGCTCATGTCCTTCGCGTACTTGGGCAGGTAGTTGTTGTACGACTGCCAGAACGGCGACGTGAGCAGCGGCAGATCGAGGCCGATCTTGCCGGATTCGGCGGCTTGCGCGCTCTGGCTCACGGCGACGCCGGCCACACACGCGGCAGCCGCAACGGAAAAGAGTGAACGACGGATCAGACGACGGGCCGCGTGCGGCCGCTTGAGGGACGTGACGAACGACATGGGGTTGTCTCCAGCTATGCGTTGTTGAACTGCGTGAACCGGTCATGGATGCCGGCACTTCGTCCTGCGCTTTCTTATCGTTATTGGCGAGCTTTGTCGTGTGTTTATTCACCAATGAACGTATTATTCATATACGGACTTTCTGAAGTCAAGGAATGTGCGCTGCATCGGCGTCCGTATTTTCCCTGGACGGGGTCCGGTTGCCCGAGAATCGCCCCGCATGTACCTTCTCGCGCCACATAATGAGAAACGCTCACAGACACTTGCTGACGATGGACGCAGAAGACAAAGAAGACGCCGACCGTTATCGCGCGCCCGCACTCGACAAAGGCCTCGACATCCTCGAATTGCTCGCCGAGCAGAAGGAAGGGCTGACGCGCGCGGAAATCACCAAGCTGCTCGGACGCAACGCGAGCGAGATGTACCGGATGCTCGAACGCCTGGTCGCGCGGCAATACGTCGTGCGTTCGGCGGGCGGCGACCGCTATTCGCTGAGCCTGAAGCTATATGCGCTCGCGCACCGTCATCCGCCGATGAACCGTCTGATCGCCGAGGCGTTGCCGCTAATGCAGCGTTTCGCCGACGCCGCCGAGCAGTCGTGCCATCTGGTCGTGTATGACCGCGGCAACCTGCTGGTGATCGCGCAGGTGGACGGCCCCGGCACGTGGGGCATGTCGGTGCGGCTTGGGTCGCGGGTCGGCTTGATCGACACCGGTTCGGGTCGCGTGATGCTCGCGTTTCAGAGCATCGAACAGCGTCAGCAGATGCTGGCCGAGCACACCAAGGTGAAGGGCGAAGTCACGATCGACCGCGAAGCGCTCGAACTCGCGTGCGAGCGGATTCGCGCGGCCGGCTTCTCGCAGAAAGACAGCCAGCAGACCTTCGGCGTGACCGATGTCACGTTCCCGATCCAAGGCCCGGCCGGCCAGGCGATCGCGGCGCTGACCTGCCCTTATCTGCGGCGGATCGACGAATACGTCGCACCGACGCTCGAAGCGGCCACCGGCTTGCTGCGCGATACGGTCCAGGCTTTGTCGATGTTTCACGAGGACGCCGCGTAGGCCGTGCCGTGAAAAAGGGGGCAACAACGCGGCGGTTCGTCGAAAGCGGACCGCCTGCGCGCATGGTTTAGAATGGCGACCCTCTCAAAATTACGCCGCGTGAGTCCGCTCATGCGCGCCCATCGATAAGCAATGGCTAAACTTCTGACCGATTCCGAATTCCAGCGTTTTTCCGAACTCCAGCAGAAGCAGTCGAGCTTCACGATCACCGCCGAAGAAGCCGACGAACTGCGCGACATCGTCGCTCACGCGCAGAAGCGCCGCGACGACCGCGCGGCGGCGATGCAAAGCATCGAGACCTTTATCCAGCAATTCGACATCGGCCCGGACGAGCTGTTTTCGGCGGAACAGATCGGCGAGGCTGCGCGCACGTTCGGTCTGATCCCGGCAGCGAAGAAAGAACGCGTGCTGCCGCCGTCGTTCACGTTCAACGGCAAGCCGTATCAGTGGACGGCGCGTCCGCTGCCGGACGATATCCGCGTGCCGCTGTTCGACGCATTCAAGGCGGGCGAATCCGTGAAGTCGTTTATCGCGACGCTGAAGGACGCGAACCGTTGCGCGCTGACGATCGCGCGTCTGGAGCGCGAGACCGGCGCGGTGTATGCCGAGGCGTTGCTCGAAGAGTTGTCGGTGACGCGCGCGCAGGTCGACGAAGCGGCGGCGAAGTTGCCGGCCTGAGAAAGTTGAGTTGAGCTTGATCAAGGCGGCTGGCGGTGTCTGGCCGCCGCCCTGGATGAATTTCGTGTTGCGGCTTTGGCCTGTCGGGTTCGGCGGGTCTGTGCAAGCCGCATGGCGTCGCGGGCCAATCCAGCGCCCGCCCGCTCGCTGCAATAGCTGCCCTAGCTGCCCTTGCGCAGCCCCTCCTCGTTTCCCTCCACTGCTTCATCCAGCGCCATGCGAAAGCCCACCACGCCGGGATCTTCGGTCCGGGTAATCGTGAAGCCGCTCGCTTTGGCAAGCGCGATCATCGGCGTGTTTTCGCGCAGCGCCTCGCCCACCAGCCAATGGATGCCGCGTATCCGCGCGTATTTGATGATCCGCTCCATCAGCAACTGACCAAGGTGCCGGCCTTTCTGGTCCGAGCGCACGGCCACCGCAAATTCGGCTGTTTCGTTGTCGGGATCGGCGACGGCGCGCACCACGCCCAGCGTCCGCGTGAAGCCTTCGTCGCTCGTGACCGTCGCGATCAGCGCCATTTCGCGGTCGTAGTCGATCTGCGTCATCCGCGCGAGTTGCGAGTGGTCGAAGCTGCCTACCGAGCCAAAAAATCGCAGACGCAAATCTTCCGGCGTCATCGCTTCGACGAAGTCATGATGCGCCGCTTCGTCTTCGGGACGGATGGGCCGCACGGTCACTCTCAGGCCTTGCCAGTCGAGCGTCTCTTCGAAGCGACGCGGATACGGCACGATCGCGAGCCGGCTGCGTTTAGCCGCCAGCTTCAGCGTGGGATCGGCGACCGTCACGCGATCGCTGTAGACCCGCAGCGTCAACGTCAGACCGACGATCTCCTTGACGTCGCAGACCGCCTGCGAGAGCGCTGTCAATGCGCTCAAAGCCGGTTCCGGCCCGACGAGCCGCGCGTAGCGCGAACGCGTGACGATATCGCGCGCGAGTATCGGATTGAGCGGCGGCAGGCCGTAGACGCGCAGCGGTTCGGACATGCCGTCGGCCGATGGCGCGGTGAAGCGGAATACCGGGCCGAAGTTGTCGTCGTCGTGCAGTTCGATGGCGATGTCGACGATGGGTTCGGGGCGGTCCTCCGAGCCGCAGGGCGCGGCTTGGGTTACGCGCGGTTCGTGTTCGACCACCCGCGCCGCCCCCGTGCCGGTTAGTTGCGATTCACCGTTCTCACCCGCATCGCCGTCGTTTGCTTCGACCTGCAGCCCGAAGCGCCCCAGAAACCGCGCCGCCGCCGCGCCGGTGAGTTGCGACTCACCCGATGCCAGCGCCGCGCAAGCCTGCGCCTGAGCCGCATCGATCGCGTCGGGAATCCGCTCCGGCAAGCCCTCCGGCGTTTGCATCAGCAACTCACGACCCATCCGGTAATCGACCAGACGGGCGAACGCGCGCGCGAGCCGCTGCGGCGTCGTGTGAACCGGAATCCCTTGCGCGTGCAAAGCGTCGCGCGTTGCCGCATCCAGTCCGCCGAAAAAACACGCGAGCAGGCCGCGATACGCGAAGCGCTGATTCTCGATCAGCGCCTGCGCGACTTCTCCAACCGGCGCGCTATGTGTCGATGCATGGACCACGAAAGCCGTGCCCGTGCCGGGATGCCCGGCGAGCAAACTGAGCGCTGCGCCGAACTGCTCGGCACGCGCGTCGTCGCCGAGTTGCAGCGGATTGCCGCCGACCGCATGCGGCAGCGCCTGCCGCAACCCGTCCGACGCCTCATCCGGCCACGGCGCGAGTGTCGTGCCCGCAGCGGCGAACGCGTCGCAAGCCAGCGTAGCCAGACCCTGGTCGCTCGTGATCAGCGTCGCCGTGCCGCCCGCCGCGACCCGCCCGACGCCCAGCGTTTCCACTTCGTCGAGCAGATCGTCGAGCGCATCCACGCGCACCAGGCCCGCGCGACGAAACGCGGCGGTATAGAGCGCGTCGGCGGGATCAGCGCGGCCCGAGCGTAGCGCCAGCACCGGCTTGTTGCGGGCCGCCGCGCGTGCCGCCGACATGAACTTGCGCGCCGCCCGCACCGAATCGAGTTCGAGCAGGATCGCGCGTGTGCCGGGGTCGCTAGCGAGGTAATCGAGCACGTCGCCGGCATCGACATCGGCCTCGCCGCCGAGCGCCACCGCATGCGAAAAACCCAGCCCGCGTGCCTGCGCCCAGCCGAGCACCGCGTTGGTCAACGCGTTCGACTGCGAGACCCACGCGACTCCTCCCGGCTTGACCGTGCACGACGGCGCGCCCAGATGCGCGCGCAGCCCCGGCGACACCACGCCGAGACTGCCCGGCCCCACGATCCGCAGCAGATTCGGACGCGCCGCCGACAGCGCGTGCCGCAGCGCCAGCCGGTCGTCGTCGGAGCGCACCTCGCCGACGATGATCGCCGCCCGCGTGCCCAACCCGCCGAGCTTGTGGATGATCGCGGGCCATGTCGCGGGCGGCGTGCAGATCAACGCGACGGTTGGCGCTTGCGGCAAATCGCCGACATCGCCGATCACCACATGGCCGCCGAGCGTTTCGTTTTCGTACTTCGGATTGACCGGCCACAGCGGTCCGTCGAAGCCGCCTTCCAGCACACGCGCCCAGACCATCGCGCCAGTGCTGCCGGGCCGCTGTGATGCGCCGATCACGGCAACGGATTTGGGTCGGAACAACGCGTCGAGATTGCGAACGGTCACGGGCACTCCGCGAAGTGAGAAAGACAAGCCGGCCTGGTGGCCCGGCGCGCGATTTCGATTTCGTCAGGATAGGCGAACTTGGGACGTTGCGCGGCGCATCGATTCGCGCCGATGACCCCGGTCCAGAAAAGCGCGCACAAAACTCACGTCATCACGATTTTTTCTCCTGATCAAGCTAAAATCGCCTCGCCGGTGTCACAATCATCCGGCCATCGGGAACGAGTTTCAGCTCGGGAAATTGCCGGACACGATGGCGACGAAAGCGCGTTCAGGAGACAACACGCGCCCGGCGAAGCAGCACAACGCGAACCGTGCAAGCGCGAGCGAGGCATGCCTCGCTCGGGCCAGCCATTTCGCATCACTAAAAAAGAAACAGAAGGTGATTTATGCGGCGCCTGCCATCGCTGATCGCGTTGCGCTTCTTCGAAGAGACTGCCCGTCACATGAGCTTTAACCGAGCGGCCACGGCGCTCTGCGTGACGCAAGGCGCGGTGAGCCGGCAGATCAAACTGCTGGAGGAGTCGATCGGCGCAAAACTGTTCGAACGCGATCACAAAGGAATTCGTCTGACGCAGGCGGGCTCGCAATTCCTGCCCTGTCTGAGCGACGCGTTCGACATGATCGAGCGCGGTTTTCGTCAGCTCACGGTGGCCAAGGTCCGGCGGCGTCTCGTCGTGGCCGTCCCGCCGACGTTCGCCACGCAGTGGTTCTCGTTGCGGCTCGGCGCACTGGCGGTGGAACTGCCCGACGTCGAACTGTCGATCCGTACCGAGCCGAGCGCCGATTGCCACTGCCACATCCGCTTCGCGCGCCACGCGTTAGCCGACGCGCATTCCGAATTGCTGACGATGGAGCGCCACGTGCTCGTCGGCGCGCCGCGCCTGCTGGCGCAGCCTCTCGACACGCTGCTCGACAGCATGCCCGCGCTGCATGTGCTGCACAACGACGCGCGCCTCGAGCTCTGGCCGAACTGGCTCGCGAAGGCGGGACTGCCCGCGCGCTATGCGGACAACGGCATCGAATTTTCGACGCTGGAGCAGGCGATTCGCGCGGCCAGCAAGGGCGCGGGACTGGCGATCGTCGACCGGAACATGATCGTCGAGGAGCTGGCCGACGGCGAGCTTGCGCAGTTTTCCGATATCGAAGTGACCGGGCCTTATGGTTATTGGCTGGACATAGCGCAGCGGAATATTGCGGTAGAGGATGTGCAGACGTTGGCGAGGTGGATACGGAAAGAGACGTTGAAGCTGGACTCTGCGCCTGTTTAGTCACCAGCGGAGCAACCTCGTTTGCCTGACGTTGAGCCTGCGCGTTGTTCTACCGGCGCATATCTCAGGACTGCAATTGGAGAGCTCGAAGAGAGAATCGGGACTGCTCTTTTGCACCGCCATTTCTAAATGACCTTGCACAGTCCCGATTACAAAGCGCTTTTAAAAATTCAACGCTAACCTCAATTCTATTGATATGTCAGCGTAAATACCGCAGTAGCGTTTGCCGCACCAGCTGATATTTGGCTCGCAGTCTGGATATATTGCGCGCTCCAGTCAACGTTGTAGACGCCTTCTGCCGTTGCTGTGCCAGCCACGAAATTGGTATTTAGCGGCAACGGATTGTTCCACGCATCAAGCATCTGAATACCGACGCCTGATGCTGCGCCGGCACCCGGTGTCAATTTTATGGTGCCCGGTTGACTGGCATCAGCGGTCACGGTCAACTGCACATTGATTCTCGCCCCATTCGAACAGGACAGCCCGATCTTGACAGGAACGCTCTTTGTGGTCGAACCAATGCCGCGGAACGCCGATTTAGAATAGTCTCCCATCGGAACATTAACAGTTGGCGTGTTCAGGCTGCAGGACTGCGCGACCACGCCCAAGCTCGAGAAATTGATGGTTGCCAACGCCCCCATCTCTTTCATAGTTGTCGAGGTCTTATATGTGTAAGACAAAGCCGGCAAAGCTAACGTCCCTGAAGCGATGTTGTCGGCTTTTACGAGCGTCCAGGTGTCGGTCAATGTTGTCGTACCTTCGAACTTGATTCCGCGTTGCCAGCTTGAAATATTTAGCTGACCGCTTGAGACCGATGAATTTGTCCCCGTGTTCGAGTTTAGATTCACCCACTGCAATCCGACGCCGCTGTAATTTGTCAACCGGGTGTTCGCGACAGACGCAGCGCCAAAATCGCCATTCGCCGCGCTGAGCCCGACGAGCCATGAGCCGTCGCCTGAACCCGAGCCTGTGGAATCGCACGTAATCGTCATCGTGGTTTGCGCTGTTGCCAGCACGGTTCCGTTCGGAGCATCCCGCTGCATGGAAGCTATTGGCGGAAAATTCGCTGTGACATTTGACGCCTTGCAAGTGGCCCACACGCTGGCGAATGGCGACACGCAGACAAGCAGCAACGCCAGGCGCATCAGAACCTTGATCTTCAAGAATCGGAACATGAAATTCCCTCCTCACAGAGAGGTGAATGGCTTCGCTGGCAGCGCAGCCAAAATAGTAAAAAGGAGGTTTGCCATTAACCCAATCCGCCTGTCGGGACGTCGACTAGCGCTTCATATCAAGCTGGTTCTGGCTGCATTGCCGCTTCGGTTTCGGCTGCATGCGCCGTATTGAAACCAGCCGCTTATGGCGTCACGCAGTCGGCGTCGATCGTCGTCCACACCTTCGCCCTGGCGTCCGGCGTGTTCGGCAACGAATAGGAGACCCGACACGATTGACGGTTGGTACCGTCGCCCCAGCCCACGGTCAGATCGCCCGTCGCGCTCTTCAGGCCTCGCACGATGACGCGTCCGCCTTGCGCAACCGTGCCGACGGTTTGTCCTGCGGCGTCGAACACGTCGGCGCCAAACGGAACGGGCTCGCCGTCAGCCATCTTTGAGCGGATGATGAGCGAAGCGCCTGGATTGTCCGTCTCGAACTTCACAAGCGAGACCGCACCGGCCGTCGGCGCAATATGCTTCGACGTGGATTTAAGTTCGACACTGACGGGCAACCCCTTCGGGTCAACGACGAGTTCATTGCTCGCAAACGGCCGGAGAGTCGACACGAGCGCACGGCCCCAAGGGTCGACACGCAAGCCGGACTGCGAAGTAATGCGCGCACCCGCAGCGTCCTTCGCTTCCACAATAGCCATGGTTTCGCCCATCACAGGCGCGAACACGACACCACCCTTGTAGGCCACGACACCGCCAGATACGCCACCGTTGAACTGGTTGAATCCGTTGCCGGTCGATGCGCCGGCCGAAAGCGCAGCCATTGGCGAAAGGTACGACACATTGCCACCGACATTCGTCGCACTGTTCATATTGCCGCCGCCGTTGTACCCGGCGTTGACGCCGTAAGCGAACGCATTGTCCTCGCCCAACGTGCCGGAAAGCGTTTGCTGAACGCTGGTCAGACCATCCGAATCACGCTGAATGCTGGTCGACGAGAACGGCGCATTGGAGCCGTTGCCAAGCGGAATGGAAGCGGTCACCATCACGCGGTTGTCCCATTTCGAGTTCGTTACCTGATACTGGCGCGAAAGCGATACGCCGTAGTTGATCCGTTTGAAGTTATTGGTATAGCCCGCCTGGAACTGCGTGTTCGTGCCTTGCTGATTCCAGTAGTTCTGAGCCGTGCCGGTCAGGTAGACCGAGCCCCAGCCGCCGGGAAGCGTCTGGTTAAGCGTCAACTGCAACGCATTACGCTGTGTGCCGATATTTTGCGCACGCTGATCGCGCATCGCGATCGCATCTTCGAGGTTGTAAAAGCCGCCGCTCGAAAAGCGATACGCAGCCAGACCGATATTGGTCGATGTCGGTTCGAAGTACTTGCTATAGCTAAGACGCAAGCTCTGGCCGTTGTGCGAACCATGCCCCGGAAAACTGGTGTTGGCCTGCGTTACGTCGAATCCAAATGCGCCGACCTTCGTGTTGAGCGCAGTGCCCAACACGCCAGCGACGTATCCCTGCGCGGCGGTGATGCCGCCGTAGCCCGTAATCAGATTCGTGAAGCCGTGCTGAACCGTGCCCTGAAACAGCATGGGCTTGCTGTCGATCGTTGCGCTACGGTATTGGCCCACCGTAGCGCTGAAACGCGTGACACCCGGACGCAATGCATTCGGTGCAGCAGCAAACGGCACGGTCGACATGCTTTGCGAACCGTCGGCTTCGGTCACAATCACTTGCAGATTGCCGCCGTATCCTGTCGGATACAGATCGTTGAACTCGAATGGGCCCGGAGCAACGTTCGTTTCGTAAATGGTGTTGCCGTTCTGCGTCACCTGGACGCGTGCGTTGCTGCGGGCAACGCCGCGAATCGTCGGCGCATAACCACGCTGTGACTCCGGATACATGCGGTCATCGCTGGCCAGTTGCACGCCGCGAAAGCCGAAACTATCGAACATCGCTCCGTCCGTGAAGCCATCTCCGAACGTCAATTTGCTCTTAAGCGGCGCGATGGAACGCTCAAGGGTCGTCTGAATCTGCTGATAGTGTGTGCCGACACCGGTGCTGGTCGTCAGGTTGCCTTGGTGCCGGAAACGCCACGGCCCCACGTTGACACCCACATTCAGCCCCACATATCCCTGAGTGAACGAGTTCCCGCCCGAATCCGTCCGGTAGACGTTCGCGTTGTAGGCGAGAACCGCGGCGGTAATGCCTTCGTCCCAGTATTTTGCGTCAACGTAGCCGCGTGCGTTGTTACTTAGCGACGCCTGCGGAATGGTGATATCGAGACGTTGCTCACCATTGTCGAATGATGCTGTCGCACTCTCGATGAACTGCGGCAGAGGAGCGCATACGCCTTTCCTGCTGTTGAGCAGCGCCGTCGCCTCGGCCGAAAACTTCGACAGATCAACGCCCATGCGCTCAAGCAAATCAAGGCCGACGCATGGCTCGACGTGCCCCGATGCAGACGCTTCGAGCGTAACTGGCGTAAGACCCAGCCATCGCTGATTCACATACACATCGGCCCGGTACACGCCGGGCTCGGCTACGTTACCTTTTTCGAAGCGTCTGACATCAACGCCCGAGGTCCCCATCTGCTGGAGAAACGCGTCGTTGAACTGAACCTGCGCGATCTGTTCGTCACCCGACGCGGCGTTCGCCGCGCTTACGCTCAAACTGAGAATCGCAAGCGCGTAAAGCGGGCGTATCTCGGCCTTGAAGTGATACCGCTGGATTCTCTTGGGCATGACAATTTCAGATTTTTCATGGGCGCAAGAATCCCCGCACCAACGGGTGCCAAATTCGGCGCGAATAAGAAGTGGAGAGAGTGAAGCGGGGTAGCGGCGAAATGAACTACAGGCCGCCTGCGACGCCGCCGTGCGTTTCGAGACGGCATCACATGGTCATACTTTTACTTGAGTGGAGCTTCACCCTCCACCGAGCCGCCCAAATCGTTAAGCGTACGAAAGTGCACCTTTGCAGCCGGCGCGCCTGACACGTTGCCTTTCAGCGGCATGGTCGCGGTTTCACCGGGCCCGACCATCACGCCGTCGGCGAGGCTTGCCGTGTTAACGCCGTCCGTGACTTTCACCTCGATGAACGACACGTTGAATGCACTGTGATTGCTCGCTTCAAGGGCCGTGTGACCATCTTGGGTCACGACGTGCCAGCCGACCAGGGCGGGCGCGCCATTAGCATCGCCCTTCAGCCCCGCAGGGCGATAAAACAGCTTGATGCGTGAACGGAAGGCTATTTGCAAAGAGTTTGCACTCGCTTCTTCGCCTGTTGCCTTGGACGGAATTTCTAGCACGTTCAGCCAGAATACCGATTCGTGATCCGCAGGGAGAGCTTCGCCAGTGTAGATAATGCGCAGCGTCTGGCTCTTTGCAGGGTCGATTCTCGAAACCGGCGGCGTGATGGTAAAAGGTACGTTGATCGAAGAGGGTGCGGCTTTCGGATCGCCCTTATCGATCCACACTTGCAGCAGCGCCGGCTTTTCCCCAGCATTGGTTAGTTTAAGAGTTACTTCCGATTCGTTCTGGTTATAAATAACACGTGTGGCGTCAATCACCACCGAAGCCTCGACACGCACAGCAACGCCGAACGCCAAAATGATTAGCAACGATTCAAAAACACGCTTGACGTTCATGGCGATTATAAGAAGGTTAAGGGAAAGGAAAACAAGACTGGCCGGAACCAGTCTCGTCAAACTCAATTATTGATAAATCATCGAGAAAGTAACGGCTGAAGTCACCGTTCCTGCACCAGCGGCGCCACCGTTGGCGATATATTGAGCGTTGTAATTCAGCGTGGCGGTGCCGCTGTCAATGTTGACAGACTTCGAATTCTGGTCGGCATCAGCTTTGTTCAATGCGATAACCGATGAATCGGAATTCAACAGCTGAACCTGAACGTTTGAAGCGGTGCCGGTATTCACGAGATTACCGGTCGCCGGGTCAGTTGTGCTGCTGCTCGGTTCGAAGTAGGTGTGGGCGGTGCCCGAGTCTACGGCGCAGTTGCTCAGCGTGAGGCTGAAGGGCGTGGCACCGGCGGATTGACCGGCAGATGGCATCGCTGCGGCCGAAACTGTCGGCAGCGTGACCGTTGTCATTTTACCAGGCACGGTGCCGTTGATTTGGCAAGTCTGGGCGGAGATGTTGCCATTAAAAATGAGCATGCCGTCCGAAGCGTGAGCGCCCATCGAAGCAAAGCCCAACAGGCTGCCAGTTGCAATCACAATAGCGGGGAAAATCGACTTCATAGTTACAATTCCAATAAGCCAAAAATATTCTGGTTTAACACCAATTTGATGGATTTGACGCTTGCGTTGTGCACTTCAACGTTCTCCGCAATGAATCAACGGTCTTTGAATCGACTTGCTGTGCCGTTTGCGCAGCCGCCGAGCCATATTAAATTTCTTACGCGCAAGAATATCTAAGACAATTCCCATTAAATTTAGATATCGCAAATAAAATACCACTCGATACGGTACGTTTTCTTTGAAAAATAGGACAAATCCCATTGATCGACGAAAATTTCACATATCGCGCCATGCCATTAAAATCCGTCATGCACGGCCATGCTTAAATCCCGGCCTCTCACGACGATTAAATAAAATAAACTTAGCCAATACCATCATGAATTTTTAAAGCAGGAAAACGAAAATTGAACCGCAAATCAAACCCGCAAACGATCGCAGACAACCACGCTCGGGCCACCAGCGCTTCGGGGATCGTTAATTCGACGAATTAGATATTGATGAATCAAATACGCGGCAACGGCTCATCGAGCAATGATTCGATGACGCGTCATTTGTCCTGGATGTCTGGGCAGCGCAATTCGCTGCCTGATCAGGTCGATGCGAGGGAAATGCGGGAGAAATGCGAGCGATTTCGATCGCGCCTGCAGTTAGGTTGATGGTTGTTCCCGCACGGTAAATCACGCGTGCAACCGCATTGCGTTGATGAATGCGTGCCTGCCCACAGCAAAAGCCGGTCAGCCGGAAATATCGGCCAACCGCGCCATAGACAACGTAGTTGAAAAGCAGCGGCCGTAACAAAGCGATTTCGTCATTTTAATCGCCCGCTTCTTACCGCCGCCTGCCTTTCAATCCCGCAGCGTCAAATCACATCGACTTCCGGAACGGCGCGCCCGAGTGTTCGCGCAATTCGTTGAACACGATCTTCGGCCACGCCTTCTGCGCAACCTCGATTTCGCCGACGTGCGACGCCAGGTAAGTCGGCGCATCCGAAGCGTCGAGCGCGATCCGCGCCGCGTACGAATCGGTGAAGCGGCGCAGTTCGGCGGCGTCGTCGCAGGTCACCCAGCGCGACATCCGGTAGCGCGCGGGCGCCATCCGCACGTCGACCTTGTATTCCGTCGACAACCGGTGCGATACCACTTCGAACTGCAGTTGGCCAACCGCGCCGAGAATCGTCAGACCGCCCACTTCCGGACGGAACACCTGAATCGCGCCTTCTTCGCCGAGTTGCTTCAGCGCTTCGCCGAGTTGCTTCGCGCGCATCGGATCGACCACTTCAACGGTCTGGAAAATTTCCGGTGCGAAGAAAGGCAGGCCGACGAATTGCAGTTGCTCGCCTTCGGTCAGCGTGTCGCCGAGACTCAGCGTGCCGTGATTCGGAATACCGATGATGTCGCCCGGATAGGCTTCGCTCACCGTCTCACGACGCTGCGACAGGAACGTCACCACGTTATTCGCGCGGAACGTCTTGTTGGTGCGCGTGACCTTCACGGCCATGCCGCGCTCGAAATGCCCCGAACACACGCGGATAAACGCCACGCGGTCGCGGTGCGCCAGATCCATGTTCGCCTGCACCTTGAACACGACGCCGGTGAATTTCGGCTCGTCGGGCATCACCGGGCGCTGCACGGTCATGCGCATCGACGGCGGCGGCGCGAGATCGACCAGCGCGTCGAGAATTTCCTTCACGCCGAAGTTGTTGATCGCCGAGCCGAACAGCACCGGCGACTGCTGACCGGCGAGGAACTGTTCGCGGTCGAAATCGGGCGATGCACCGGTAATGAGGTCGATCTCTTCCTTCGCCTTGACCCAGGCCTGACCGAAGCGGCGCTCGCCTTCTTCGTCGCTTAGCGCGTGCAGCGTTTCGACTTCGCCGCCCGCCTTGTCCTGCCCTGCGCGGAACAGGCGCACCTGATCGCGCTGGATGTCGTACACGCCCTGGAAATCCTTGCCCATGCCGATCGGCCACGTGAACGGCACGGCCGCCACGCCGAGATGCTGCTCGATCTCGTCGAGCAGTTCGAGCGGCTCGCGCACTTCGCGGTCGAGCTTGTTGATGAAGGTGACGATCGGCGTCTTGCGGCTGCGGCAGACTTCGAGCAGCTTCAGCGTTTGCGCTTCCACACCGTTCGCACCGTCGATCACCATCACGGCGGCATCGACTGCGGTCAGCACGCGGTACGTGTCTTCGGAGAAGTCTTCGTGGCCCGGCGTGTCGAGCAGATTGATGACGGCATTGCCGTACTCGAACTGCATCACCGAGCTGGCCACCGAAATGCCCCGCTGCTTCTCGATTTCCATCCAGTCGGACGTCGCGTAGCGGTTGCTCTTGCGGCCCTTCACGGTACCGGCGATCTGGATCGCGCCCGAGAACAGCAGCAGTTTTTCGGTGAGCGTGGTCTTACCCGCGTCCGGGTGGGAAATGACCGCGAACGTGCGGCGGCGTTTGAGTTCGGAGACTGACATCGGGTCTGGCGATCACTGATAGGGGGTTCGGGCGGTTCCCGGCGGCCTGGGGCGACCGGTATGCCGCGCCTTGCGCGGCGGCGTCGGGCTGCGGGAGTTGGGCCGGGACCCGCGTCGACTGGCAAACTCGCCGCGTCGCAAAACAGGTCACGAACGAGCGTTCGGCACTACGGGAATCGCCAGCGCAGAACAGCGCAGGGAACGAATGATACACGCCTGGGGCGGCATCAGGGGGAAAGGAGCCCGGCCGGGCGCCGTCGCGCGCGGCCGGAAAGTGCTTCGGAACAAGCCTGGGCGGTGATGTGCGCGGCGCCCCGATCGGCGGACTACACGCCGCTTGCTTCGTTCAACGTCAGATGCTTCGTTTCAGGCGCCCACGCAATCGACACGATCATGCCAACCAGCAGCACCGCCGCGAGCACCAGAATCGTGATGTGAAAGCCCAGATGGACGATGCCGAGCGGCAGCAGGAACGTCCCGACCGCCGAGCCGAGCCGGCTGCATGCAATCGCGAGTCCGACGCCACAGGCACGCACTTCGGTCGGAAAGCACTCGGGCGGAAATACGCCAACCAGGTTGGAAAACGCCGACATGGTCAACGTGAAAATGCCAAACGCGACGATCATGCCGACGGTCGCCGATTCCGGCAGGAAGCCCAGCGCGACCAGCGATACGCACGTCACCGCGAACGAGCCAATCAGAAACACGCGACGCGGCAATTTAATCGTCAGCCAGATGCCGATCAGCGCGCCGAGTACGAGGAAGCCGTTCAGCAGGAAGTCCGCTCCCGAATCGTTATTCAGATGGATCGCCTTCAGGATCGTCGGCAAAAACGTGTAGATCGCGAAATACGGGATCACGAGACACACGAAGAACGCGCAATTGAAAATAGTCCGGCGAATCAGGTCTTTTCTGAACAGACGAGCGAAGCCGCCGGAGGTTTGCGCATGCTCGTCATGACCGGCGTCGAGCGTGACGTTCGGGCCGAAATGCTTCAGCAAGATCGCCTTGGCCTCCGCAACCCGGCCCTTGCCGTGCAGCCAGCGCGGCGACTCCGGCGTACCGATGCGCAGCAGCAGAACGATCACCGCCGGCACGCCCGCCGACGCGAGCAGCCAGCGCCACGCATCCGGCGAAGCATCGGCGTAATGCATGCCCAGCACGTTCGCCATGACATAGCCGATGGTCCACACCACGCTGAACGAGCCGAGCAGTGTCCCGCGATGTTTGCGCGGCGAGAATTCAGCGAGAATCGCGTGGCCGACCGCGAAATCGCCGCCCATCCCGAAGCCGATCAGCACGCGCAGCAAACACAACTCCGCCGGCGATCGCACATAGAACTGCGCGAACGCGGCGGCGGTGATGATCAGGAAACTCAGCAGGAAAATCTTCTGGCGACCCATGCGATCCGACAGCCAGCCGAATACGAGGCTGCCGAGGAAGATGCCCATCAGCGCGGAACTGCCGATCATGCCCATCCAGAACGCGTCGATCGGCATCTGCCGGTTCATCGACGCGAGCGCGTAGCCGATCGTGCCGAGCGCGAAACCTTCGGTCAGGTGCGCGCCGAATGTCAGCCCGGCGATTTTCACGTGGAAGGCGTTCAGCGGAACGTCGTCGAGCGGAACGGGGCCGTGCGCGGACGCCGCCGCAGACGGCAAGGTAGGGGCGAGCCCAGGAAGGGCCACCTGAATGTCCTGATTGCTCACGCTGTCTCCATATTTGGTATGAATCGCCGGGCGTTGCGAGCGCGTTGCCGCTACGTCTGGTGGTGCCGCCGCCAATGCTGCCCACAACTGCAAGCACTGACGACGGCGGCACAGGTCGAAGATCAGCGTCCGAGGCCGCCCATCATCATGTACTTCAGTTCCGTGTATTCATCGAGCCCGTACTTCGAGCCTTCGCGGCCCAGGCCCGACTGTTTGACGCCGCCGAACGGCGCAACCTCAGTCGACAGAATGCCTTCGTTGATGCCGACCATGCCGCTCTCCAACGCCTCGCCGACGCGCCATGCACGCGCCAGATCGCGCGTGTAGAAATACGCGGACAAACCGAACGGCGTGTCGTTCGCCGCAGCGATGACCTCCTGTTCCGTTTCGAAGCGGAAGCACGCGGCGACCGGCCCGAAGGTTTCCTCTTCGGCGATCAACATCGAACGCGACGCATCGGCGAGAACGGTCGGCTCGTAGAACGTGCCGCCGAGCGCGTGCGGCTTGCCGCCGGTCAACACCTTCGCGCCTTTCTGCAACGCATCGGCGACGTGCGTTTCGACCTTCTTCAACGCCGCCCGGTTGATCAGCGGACCCTGCTCGACGTCGCCCTGCAACGCATTGCCGACGCGCATCTTGCGCACCGCCTGGGTCAGCGCGGACGTGAACGCGTCGTAAATGCCGTCCTGCACGTAGAAGCGGTTCACGCACACGCAGGTCTGCCCGGTATTGCGAAATTTCGAGGCCATCGCGCCCTGTACGGCGGCGTCGAGATCGGCGTCGTCGAATACGATGAACGGCGCATTGCCGCCGAGTTCGAGTGACAGCTTCTTCAGCGTATCCGCCGACTGCTTCGCGAGCAGCTTGCCGACGCGCGTCGAGCCGGTGAACGACAGTTTGCGCACCACGTCGGATGCGGTCAGCACGCCGCCGATCGCGACGGCATCGCCGGACACGATGTTGAGCACGCCCGCCGGAATGCCCGCGCGCTCGGCCAGTACCGCCAGCGCGAAGGCCGACAACGGCGTTTCCTCCGATGGCTTGAGCACCATCGTGCAACCGGCCGCCAATGCGGGACCGGCTTTGCGCGTGATCATCGCGAGCGGGAAATTCCACGGCGTGATGGCCGCGACCACGCCGACCGGCTCGCGCGTCACGATGATCTTCGCGTTCGGATTCGGGCTCGGGATCACGTCGCCGTACGCGCGCTTGCCTTCTTCGGCGAACCATTCGAAGAAGCTCGCCGCGTAGCCGACTTCACCACGCGCTTCGGCCAGCGGCTTGCCTTGTTCGAGCGACAACAGTTCGGCGAGCGCGTCGCGATTCTCGAGCATCAACTCGCCCCAGCGTTTCACGCGCACGCTGCGCTCTTTCGCCGTGAGCGCGCGCCACGCGGGGAACGCTTTCGCGGCGCACGCGATGGCCTGCGCGGTTTCATCCGCGCCGCCTTTCGCGACTTGCGCGATGACTTCGCCTGTCGCCGGATTCAACACGGGGTACGTGCTCGCGCTGTCGTACCACTCGCCGCCGATGTAGTGCCCTGTGCGGAGAAATTCGTTCATGCGGCTTTCTCCAGCGTTTCGTCGAACGTACCTTGCGCGGCGCGCGGCTCGCGGGCCACGCGGCGGCCGGCCGTGTAATCGTTGATCAGATCGCACGGCGTGTAGTTGCGTTCGAGTTCGAACAGTTCGTCGGCGGAAAGCGTCGTGCCGAGCGCGGCCAGCGCGCTGTCGAATTGCGCGGGGGTATCCGCGCCGACCAGCATGCTCGCGACGCCGCCATGATTGAGCACCCACGCCTGCGCGATCTGCGCAGCGGACACGCCGCGCCGCGCCGCCACGCGCGCCACCGACGCCGCGATCTCACGCGACGCGACATCGCCGTACATTTGCGCGGTGAAGAAGTCGGTCTGATTGCGCGTTGAGTGTGCGTCGCAGGTGAGCAGGCCGCGCGCGAGCGGGCTGAACACCGACACGCCGATGCCCTGATCCTGGCAATACGGAATCATTTCGCGCTCTTCCTCGCGATACGCGAGGTTCAACTGCAATTGCATGTTGACCGGCTTGTGCCAGCCATTGCGTTCGCACACCTGGATGATCTTCGCGAGCTGCCACGTGTACATCGTCGACACGCCGATATAACGGGCCTTGCCCGCGCGCACGATGTCGTTCATCGCGCCCATGGTCTCCTCCACCGGCGTATTCACGTCGAAGAAATGCAGCATGTACAGATCGACGTAATCCATGCCGAGCCGCTTCAGCGATCCGTCGATGCCGTCCATGATGTGCTTGCGTGAATGGCCGCCCGCGTTCTGATACGTGCCCATGTCGTAGCCGACCTTGGTCGCCACGACGATTTCCTCACGACGCGCCGAGCGCTTCAGGATGCGGCCCACCACTTCTTCGCCGACGCCGGTCGAATAAAAATCGGCGAGGTCGATGAAATTAACGCCTGCGTCGAGCGCATGGCGAACGATCGGCTCGCTTTGCGCTTCGTCGAAAATCCAGGGCTTCCATTGCGGCGTGCCCATGTTCATCGTGCCGAGGCACAGACGCGAAACCTTCAGACCGGACTGGCCGAGGCGAATGTATTCCATGATGCTTGTCTCCTTCCAGGTCGCATCCAGCAGCGCGGACGGCACAACCTAGCGCGCCGCGCGGCACGCAATTAACGTTGTTTCGGGGTGTAGAACGGATTCGATACGTCGCGCGCGGCGGCGAACACTTCATCGCGATGCGGCAGGCCTTTCATCGCCGCGAGAATCGCGTTCTTGCACGCGCGGTAGTTGTTGTCGAAGACGGCGTCGAGATCGTCGGTCGACGGGTTGACCCAGTTCGCCGACACCACCACCCAATCGTTTTCCGCTTCGGGCGGCAACGTGCCGTTTTCCAGCGACTCGGCCACCGCCCTGGCGATGCCCGCCTGCGATGCACCCCACGTCGCGTTGCCGTGGAAGTCGCTGCCGATCTGCGCCTTGTTCACATAGAGCGTCAGCGGCTTGGTCGGCACGCCGGGTCGCGCGATCACGACGAACGGTGCGTGGCCTGCCGACGGGGTCGCGAGCGCAGTGGCGAAAGCCTGGCCTGCCGGGCCGTTGCGCGGGCCGACCAGTACGTTGATATGCGCGAGGTTGACGCCCGGGCCTTCGAATCCTTCGCCGATAAAGAGTTGTTTGTCCGTCGATACGCTCATGGTCTTTCCGTCGAAGTTGAATGGATGACCGATTGTGGCGTTCGACCTCCGCGACCATGTATCGATGAGTTTTGATCCGGGGTATGAGGCGAACTCAACTCCGGGTTTGCCCCGAGCGCAGAGCGACGCGCGTCAGGGAGAAATCGCAAAGGTGAGGGTTTTCGGGACGCGCCGTGATCGGCTTCCTGGCGGCCGCCAAAGGTGAATGCAAAGGACCTTCGTACACGCACCTGCCGCGTGGGCTTTGTTTATTCGTTGAGCGTGAGGAAGTCGGTCGGAAACCGTCAAAAGGTCCGACGGCGCTTTATTGCGAAGCGCTGAAACGCCCTGCAGCAAGGGCTCACGCGGATTCCGTCGGGAACGCGCGCCGCCGCAGCACGAAGCGTATGTATCAAATGGGACGGTGCGTCGCGCGACAAAACCAGGCTCACCGAAACAAACGCGCCTGAGTGCCGTTGACAGGAAAATCCGATATTCCGCATGCCCGCTCACGCGAAAGGTGAGTGTTTTCGGGACCTACGTTGCGGTGCGAAATAAACCACATAAAACATCACTTCTGATTCAGCCCGTTATGCAACAGGCCAGGTGCCGCGAGCCTGATAAACCCGCCGTACGCAATAAAGCGCTTTCACGCTTCAATCAGAAACCGCTCGCGATTTTTACCGACGAGCCAACTCGGCGAGCGGCCCCGGCCACTCCACGTTTCACCAGTTTTCGGATTGCGATACTTCGCAACCGACGCCGAAGCCGCTTTACGCGCCGGTTTGTGCTCGGTCGTAAAGCCCAATTCCTCGGCAGTCAGATCGTATTCGGCAACTTTCTGCCTGATGTCGGCAATCGCCTGCGCAATTTCCTTTTCGCGGGCCACTGCGACTTCCTTGTGGAGTTTTTCGAGTTGCGCAGTCAGTTGTTTGTACGAGGCCATGGCGGATGCTCCCATCGGTTTGGCGAATTGCAGTGCGGACACTATCAGACGAATAAACCGCCGGATAGAAAAAAACGCAACTGCGCGCGATGCTGGATTGTCAGTTGCAACAGCTGACGCATTTAGTCGTCAATGGCATCGTACACGCGGCGTTCGAAATCGACGGACATCGGAAATGCGTCCATCGAACGGCGCTGGATCAGCATCAAACCGATCAGGTTTTCGACGGGGTCGGCAAACCAGCTGGTGCCGTACGCGCCGGGCCAGCCGAACGAACCGGTCGAGCGATAGCCGAGCGGCAACTGCTGCGCCGGATCGTCGACCACCGAGAGGCCCAGGCCAAAACCCTGCCCAGCCCAGATCGGACGCCCGAACGCCAGCACGCGGCGTTGCTCGGGCGTGAGGAAATTCGAGCGCATCAGATCGACCGAGCGATGCGACAGCAAACGCGTGCTATCGAGGCGCCCGCGTCCGAGCAGCAGTTGTGCGAATTGCAGATAGTCCTGCGCGGTCGACACCAGTCCGCCGCCGCCACTCTGAAAGCGTTCGGGATTAGCCCAGCGGCTGTCCGCCGCGTGATCTTCGACCACGCGCCGTCCGGTGGCCGGATCGACGTTATATGCGGCGGCCAGCCTGGAAAGCTGCGCCTCGGGGACCCAGAACGCGGTATCGCGCATGCCGAGCGGCTCGAAAATACGCGTGCGGAAAAAATCGGCGAGCGACATGCCGCTCACCCGTTCGATCAGCACACCTAGCACGTCGGTGGCGACGCCGTAATGCCAGCGCGAGCCCGGCTGGAACATCAACGGCAATTGCGCGATGCGACGCAGCCAGGCGCTCGGGTCGCCGTGCGCTTCGAAGCCGTTGAACGTCGCCGCATAGGCGTCGGCGAGCGGGCCGGTTGCCGTGAAGTGATAGGCAAAGCCGGCGCGATGCGTCAGCAGATCGAGCACCGTGATCGGCGCTTTCAGCGGATCGGTTTCGTCGAGCGCACCGGCGGGGTCCCGCAGCACGCTGAGCCCGGACAGCTCCGGCAGCCATAGCGAAACCGGCGTGTCGAGCGCCAGCCGGTCTTCTTCGACCAGCATCAGGATCGCGACGCTGGTCACCGGTTTGGTCATCGATGCGATGCGGAACAGCGTGTCGCGCTCCATCGGCAACTGCGCGGCTTCGTCGCGCAAACCGAGCGGCTCGAAATAGCCGATCTCGCCACGCCGCCATACCAGTGACACCACTCCCGCAACTTCGCCGCGCTCCACATAACCCTGCATGGCGTTGGTCAACGTGGTGAGACGGAGCGCGGAAAATCCTGCTGCTTGCATGTTTGTCCTGTTCAGTGGATGGAGAGACCCCCGACACGCGGCCCGACTGCCCGCTCACACGTTACGTTCCGTCATTCTTGCAGAAAACGTTACGTCGCCGAAGGTTACACGACTGCACTCCACTGCCACCGCAACCTGCACATTCAAGCCGGCAATCAGGCTTTCTGCCGATTCTCCAGAGCCGAAAGAGCGGCGGTCAGACGTTTGACCCGGCTGGCCTGCGCGGGCACCCGCACCGCGCCGGACACCAGTTCGATACGGCTACGCCAGTAGGACAGCGGGATTCGGTCTTCAGCGGAAATATGCGAAATCACGTGTTCCAGGTGCTGAATATCTTTTTCGAGTTGATGATGATTCATTGCTATCCCCGTCATTCTCATTGAATTAATGCAAAGTCGAATTCTCTATGCATGAAACGTGCCGCAATGGATGTCACTCTTACCGGAACGGAAAATTATGCTTGAATGTTTTTCCGTCTCTAAAAAAAGCGGAAAAACCTGCGTTTATGTTTGATCCCGAACCCGTAAATAGAGATTACTGCCGGGACAATCAGCGCTCCGTTGGTTTCCGCACCGACCCTCGTGCAATGACGAAAAAGCGGCTGATTATTTAATACGCATCAACGCTCGTGACTTAAAGCCAAAGCCGCCTTGGTATCTGATACGCATACTACCCGTAGTACGGATGCATATTACGCACAGATATTTATGACGGATATGCGCGTGCGCCAATGGCCGTCGTTTGAATTAATACGCGCTGGGGCGGGCGATACGGGGAATCTGGGGAGGAATCGACAGGTCCGCCGTTATAGCGGACTGAATAGAGAAAATACGGGTTAACCTTAATCCACCACGCCAGCATTGCGCTGGCGTTTCGTTATTTTGTGCGGCAGGCGTAAATCAAGTTGAGCGTGCCGTTATCGGTGGTCTGGCGGACGACATCGAACGCGCCGCCACAGCTCGCGGTGGCCTGCTGCGAGCAATTGTCGGAACCGGCGGGGCACTGAACCAGCGTGGTTTGCCTGCCGTCGGACAGAAACAGCGGCGGGCTACTGCTGCAACCGCCCAGCGCAGACGCGAGCGCGCCCGCAGCCAGCGTGGCGCAGCAGGCGCGGCGTGCAAAAGAGGAGAAAGTGCGTTTCATTTGATGCCCCGATACGTCTTGTTTTTCGATCTCGCGATTGTGCCACGCGGACATTGCGCTGCGTCATTCGCCGTCGCGGGCTGGCGGGACTTTCAAACGCCGATGCCGTATGCCGCGATCTTCTTGTAAAGCGTAGCCCGGCCCATGCCGATCTGGCTGGCGGTGTCGATCACGCGGCCGCCATTCGCGCGCAATGCGTCGATCAGGAAGCGCTTTTCGAAGGTAGCCATGGCGTCGCTCCACAACGCGGGTTCGTCGGCGACGACGCCTGACGCGATAGTCGGCGCGGGCGTCGGCGAAGGCATGGCGGCGACCCGCCCCGCATGCGTGCTGCCTTGCACCGGCCCGAGAAACGACGCCAGCGCCTGCGCGTCGATCCGCTCGCTGTCCGAAAGCATGACGACCCGCTCCAGCGTATTGCGCAACTCGCGGACATTGCCCGGCCACGCATAGGCGCACAGCACCCGCAACGCGTCGTCATGAAGCTCCACGTGACTGCCGCCGCGCGTTTGCGTCGACAGATCTTCCAGCATGGCGTAGGCGAGCGCCTCGATGTCGGACGTGCGTTCGCGCAATGCGGGCGCGTGGATCGTCAGCACGTTCAGCCGATAAAACAGATCCGCGCGAAAACGTCCCGCCGCGACCAGCGCGGGCAGATCCGCGGAGGTGGCGGCGATGATCCGCACATCCGCGTGGACGATCCGGTTCGAGTCGAGCGGCTCGAACTCCTTGTCCTGAAGCACTCGCAGCAATTTGCCCTGGACGGACAGCGGCATATCGCCGATTTCATCGAGAAACAGCGTGCCGCCGTTCGCCAGTTCGAACTTGCCGACCCGCCCTTTCTGATCCGCGCCGCCGGACGCCGCGCCGAAGAATTCGGCTTCGAGCAGGGTATCTGGAATCGCCGCGACGTTGACTGTCACCAGCGGCTGATTCGCGCGCGCCGAGCCGCCGTGGATCGCATGCGCGAGCAACTCCTTGCCGGTGCCGGTTTCACCCAGCAGCAAGACCGGCGATTCGAGTTGCGCCGCGCGTCGCGCCTGGCGCTTCACCTCGAGGCTCGCCGCGCTCGTGCCGACAAAACTGCCGAACGTATATCTGGCCCGCCGCGCCTGAGCGAGCGACTGGCGCGTGGCGATCAACTCTTCCTGCACGCGCGAATAGTGGGAAAACAACGGCGTCAGCGCCTTCAGTTCGTCGAACAGCGCAAAGCCGACCGCGCCGACCGTCGCGCCCGCATCGTCTTTCAGCGGCAAGCGGGTAACGACGAGCGGCTCGCGATCCGTCTCCATGATGTCCAGCAGAATCGGCTTACCGGTGTTCACGACTTCGCGCATCAGACTGTTGGGGATCACCGCTTCGCAATCGCGTCCCACTGCCTGCTGCGGATCGGAAAAGCCGAATCGCGCCGCATAGCGCTTGTTGATCCAGACGACGCGCGCGTCGGCGTCGACGATAAACGTGCCTTCGCTGAAATTTTCGAATGTGCGGAAAAGCGAGTCCATCGCCCGGCGCAATACATCGCCATAGTTGGCAGGCACGCCGGCCCAGTCGTTCATCATGCTGTCGCGGTCTCCAGATATTGTTCTAATCAGGCTGTCTCGTTTTGTAGACAGCTTATCTCATTAGAGAGACAGTCAATAGGCCGGTTTTATAGGGGTTTAACCTCAGTTCAGCTTATGTTCAGCTAAATTGCGTCCCGTTTTGGAGACGTTTGGGTACAATCGGCCGAATCTCGTATTTCAGCTTTGGCCTGTGCAATCAACGCATTAGACAAAGCGGCTTGCGCGGCACGGAGCCAGCACTTGAGGGGCCGGGCCGTCGCATGATCAGGATGGCTTACACGTAGAACAACCAAGCTTTGGAGACCCAATGTCCTTTGTCATCGTCCTCGCCGCACTGGCGTTTCTGATGTTTGCCGCGTATCGCGGCTACAGCGTCATTCTGTTCGCGCCGATCGCGGCGCTCGCCGCCGTTCTGCTGACCGAACCCGCCGCCGTCGCGCCGGTGTTCACCGGCATCTTCATGGACAAGATGGTCGGGTTCGTGAAGCTGTACTTCCCGGTGTTTCTGCTCGGCGCCGTGTTCGGCAAGGTCATCGAACTGTCCGGCTTCTCGGAATCGATCGTCGCCGCCGCGATCCGCTATATCGGCCGGTCGCGCGCGAATGCGGTGATCGTCGCGGTGTGCGCGCTGCTCACCTATGGCGGCGTGTCGCTGTTCGTGGTGGTGTTCGCAGTTTATCCGTTCGCCGCCGAGCTGTATCGCCAGAGCAATATTCCGAAGCGGTTGATGCCCGGGGCAATCGCGCTCGGCGCCTTCTCGTTCACGATGGATTCGCTGCCGGGTACGCCGCAGATCCAGAACATCATCCCGACCACGTTCTTCAAGACGACGTCATGGGCCGCGCCCGCACTCGGCGTGATCGGCTCGCTGTTCATCATCGTGGTCGGTCTGACGTATCTCGAATGGCGTCGTCGTGCGGCGATGGCAACCGGCGAAGGCTATGGCACCGATCTGGTCAACGAGCCGGAACGCGTCGAATCGAAGCAACTGCCGCATCCGCTGCTGGCGGTTGCACCGCTGATCGTGGTCGGCGTCGCGAACTTCCTGCTGACGCGCTGGATTCCCTCCTGGTACGGCGCGACGTACACCATCACGCCGGACATCCTGCCGGGTCTGCATGCGCCGGTCGAAACCACGGTCAAGAGCCTGGTCGCAATCTGGGCCGTGCAGGGCGCGTTGCTGCTCGGCATCATCATGGTCGTGGTCACAGCGTTCGGACGCGTGAGCCAGCGTTTTGCGGTCGGCACCAAGGCTGCGGTGGCGGGTGCGCTGCTGGCGTCGCTGAATACCGCGTCGGAATACGGCTTTGGCGGCGTGATTGCCGCTCTGCCGGGCTTCCTGGTGGTCAGCAATGCGCTCAAGAGCATTCCGAATCCGCTCGTCAATGCGGCGGTGTCGGTCAGCACGCTGGCGGGGATCACGGGTTCGGCGTCGGGCGGCATGAGCATCGCGCTCGCGGCGATGTCCGACACGTTCATCAAGGGCGCGCAAGCCGCGCAGATTCCGATGGAAGTGCTGCACCGCGTGGTCGCGATGGCGAGCGGCGGGATGGACACGCTGCCGCACAACGGCGCGGTGATCACGCTGCTGGCGGTGACGGGATTGACGCATCGTCAGTCGTATCGCGACATCTTCGCGGTGACGGTCATCAAGACCTTGGCCGTGTTCTTCGTCATCGCGGTGTATTACATGACCGGGCTGGTTTAACAGCGGCTCGCGCGCTTGGTTTTTTACAACATCCGCGCGAAAATTTTTCTTGCCACGCCGTGTACATGAGCCTTTGCGCACGGCGATAAAACGTCAGACGAGAAACCCGATTGTTTCAACGCTGACGCATCGCTAGGATTTTATTGGACGTCGGCACCTCATCGGTCGGCGTGTGTGTTCAAGCCGCGGCAATCTGCCCGCGGCTTTTTTTTGGCCGTCGAACCGGTGTGACTCGGTATGCGAGGTGTTTCTGAGGGATTCAGGCTTACGCAACCGCGCGTCGGAGGACTATTGTTGACACCAGACAATCCACCGATGGGGAGACACCATGAGCCGCACCGACTCGCGCCACGAAACGCCGCCGACCCATTGGTACAGAGAGCGTGACTGCTCACTTCAGGGCTTTGTCGCCGTACTCCAGTCGCAGCCCGAAGACACTAATCTGAAGTTCGCGGCCGATCTACGCGAGAACATCCCGCTGTACGACTGCCGCGCGCTCCGCGACACGCTCGACAGCGCACCGCATCGCGCGCAATTGCAGGCCGAGTGGGCCGACGTGTTGAATCGCGGCGCGGGCGTGCTGGTGCTCAAACACGTTTATACCGACACCGCAGCCGTCGACGACGCCACCCAGGTCTTCGAATCGATCATCCGCGAAGAGCGCGAAGCCGGTGCTGCAGCCGCCGATCATTTCGCCAAGGCGGGTGCCAACGATCGCATCTGGAACGCGCAGGAGAAGCTGTGTCTACGCGCTCCGTCGGTGTTCGCCCGCTACTATTCGAACGCGGTGCTGGCTGGCATCGCCGAGGCATGGCTCGGGCCGCACTTTCAGGTGACGTCGCAAGTGAATGTCGTTCGCCCCGGCGGACAGGCGCAACAGGCACATCGCGACTATCACCTCGGTTTCCAGACCGTCGCGCAAGCCGAGCGCTACCCGCCGCACGTTCACACAATGTCGCCCTTTCTCACGCTGCAGGGCGCGGTTGCTCACAGCGACATGCCCGTGGAAAGCGGCCCGACGAAACTGCTGCCGTTTTCGCAGCGATATGCGCCGGGTTATCTCGCGTGGCGTCGCGAGGATTTCCGCGATTACTTCGAGACGCACTTCGTGCAGTTGCCGCTTGAAAAGGGCGATGCGATCTTTTTCAGCCCGGCGCTGTTTCACGCAGCCGGCACGAACAGGACAACGTCGGTGCAGCGCATGGCGAATCTTTTGCAGATTTCATCGGCGTATGGCCGCGCGATGGAATCGCTGAATCGCGCGAAGATGTGTGAGGCGCTGTATCCGGTCTTACGCGAATGCGTAGTGACGTCGAGCATGACGCAAGCCGAAGTCGATGCGGCGGTGGCGTCATGTGCCGAAGGCTATCCGTTTCCGACGAATCTCGACCGCGACCCGCCGCTCGGCGGCCTCGCTCCCGAGAGTCAGCAGGATCTGTTTGCTCGCGCGCTTCACGAAACGTGGAACGTCGACAGATTTTGCGCGGCGATCCGCGAACAGGCGTCGCGAAGGGAAGCCTGAGCGTGATGCTTCGTCAACGGAAAAACGGCAGCATAAGAAACAGCTTGATCACGATCGCGTTGACGATATCCATGAAGAACGCGCCGACCATCGGCACAATCAGAAACGCCGTATGGGAATGGCCGAAGCGATGCGTCACCGCCTGCATGTTCGCGATGGCGGTCGGCGTCGCGCCCATCCCCAGCCCGCATTGCGCCGTGCTCAGCACGACCGCGTCGTAGTCGCGGCCCATCGCGGGAAAAGTCACGAAGACGATATAGACCGCCGTGAGCACGGTTTGTCCAGCGAGGATCGTGAGCACGGGGAGCGCCAGTCCGGCGAGTTCCCAGAGGTCGAGCCTCATCAGCGCCATCGCCAGAAAAAGCGCGAGGCTGACGTTGCCCAGCAGCGCGACCGCATGCTGCGGAATTTTCACGCCGACAAACGGCAACCCATTGTTCAGAATCACGCCGATAAACAGCACGCAAACGAAGGTCGGCATTTCGAAAGGCGTTCCGGCCAGCCAGTCGGCGACGATCTCGCCCAAGGTCAGACACACCGAGATCAACGCG
Source organism: Paraburkholderia fungorum (assembly GCF_900099835.1). NCBI lineage: Bacteria > Pseudomonadati > Pseudomonadota > Betaproteobacteria > Burkholderiales > Burkholderiaceae > Paraburkholderia > Paraburkholderia fungorum. The sequence continues at coordinate 2,968,200 of NZ_FNKP01000002.1, read as the reverse complement.
AGCGTGGTGATGAAAGCGGCAGGCGTGGTCGGCTGCTCGGCCTTGGGTTCTTCGAAGACCAGCGTTTGTTCCGCTTCCTGCTGCCTGAGCCGCTGCCGTTCCTTATCGCCGAGTTTGCGCATCAGGTAGCGCGCAATTGGACCGCCGAGCACGCCGCCGACCACCAGGCCGAACGTCGCGCAGCCGATGGCGATCTCGCTGGCGGACTGCAATCCGTGATGTTCGGCGAAGATCTGGCTCCACGCGGCGCCCGTTCCATGTCCGCCGGACATCGTGATCGAGCCGCCCAGCAAACCGAACAGCGGATCGACGCCGAGCGCGAATGCCAGCCCCAACCCCAGCACGTTCTGCAGAATCAGCAGCCCGCTGACCAGCGCGAGAAAACGGACCAGCACGGGACCGCCCGCTTTCAGGCTGGAAAAATTCGCGTTGAGACCGATGGTGGAAAAAAACGCGAACATCAGCGGCGTTTGCAGCGCGGAATCGAAGCGCACCGGCACGTTCGAAACCAGCCTGATCAACAGGACAGCAAGCGCGACGAGCAGGCCGCCGACCACCGGAGCGGGAATCGAGTAGGTCCGCAGGACCGCGATCCACTGGACGAGTTTTTCGCCGAGCAGCAGCACGAAAGATGTGGCGACCAGGGTTGCGAATACTCCGACATTCATGAATCACCCCGAATGGTGAGCGTAGGTGCCGACGTAAGTGCCGATCGCGGTTAATAAGGGTCGGTGACTGCTATCCCATCTTAGACAATCCTGCTCGTGGCGATCCGGATTTCAGCATCGTCTCGAGGCAACCCTGCAGTAACGGCAAAGTCCAGGCAAAACCTGAGCGTTTTACTGGGAAGCCCTAAAGATTCCGGGGTCATTTGCCGTTATGCCTTGCACCATGCGCTCACGCGCATCTGCATCAGCAAGGAAAGCCATGCGCAACAACCAGCCTGTTTCCGGGCACGAGTACGAATTCCCTTCGTCACACATGCTTGTCTCCGCGACCGATCTGACCGGCCGCATCCAGTACTGCAATCCGGCCTTCATCGCCGTTTCGGGCTTTACGCGCGATGAGCTGATCGGCCAGCCGCACAATCTGATCCGCCATCCCGACATGCCGCGCGAAGCGTTCGAAGACATGTGGACGACGATCCGCGATGGACGTCCATGGACCGCGCTCGTCAAGAATCGCCGCAAGAACGGCGATCACTACTGGGTTCACGCGAACGTCACGCCGGTGGTCGAGAAAGGCACCGTGGTCGGTTATCTGAGCGTGCGGATCAAGCCGGACCGCGAAGCCGTGCGCGACGCCGAAGCCTTGTACGCCCGCATGCGGGCCGGTGAAGCGCGCGGCCTGAGGCTGCGGCGCGGCGCGGTCGTGCGCACCGGCGTGGCGGGCCGCCTGCAGGCGTTGATGCGTCTGCCGGTGGCGACGCGCGCGGCTTCCGGCTACGCGTTGACGCCACTGGCGCTGCTTGCCACCGGTCTGATCAGTTGGGAAGGCGCGCCGCCCGTGCCGTTCTGGATCGGCTTCGGCGTCACCGCTGCGATCAGCTTCGTGTCGTGGCGCATGCTGACGCGCCAGCTCGCTGCGCCAATCCAGGATATGTCGGGCTTCGCGACGCGCCTGGCGGCGGGCGATCTGACCGCCGATCTGCACATCGCGCGTCACGACGATCTCGGCGACGTGCTGCAAGCAATGAATCAGTTGAAGGCGAATCTCGCGGCAATCGTCTACGACGTACGCGCGCAGATCACCGGCATGCTCGACAACGCGCGGGAAATTTCCAGCGGCAACGTCGATCTCGCGCGCCGCACCGAGTTGCAGGCGGCGTCGCTCGAAGAAACCGCCGCGACGATGGAACAGTTGACCACCACCGTCCAGGCCAACGCCGATGCCAGCGTGCGCGCGCTCGATCTGGCGCGCGACGCGCAAGCGGCGGCGGCGGTCGGCGGCAAGATCGCCGGCCAGGTCGAGCAGACCATGGCGGGTATCACGGCAGCCTCGCGGCGCATCGCGGACATCACCGGCGTAATCGACGGCATTGCGTTCCAGACCAACATCCTCGCGCTGAACGCCGCCGTCGAAGCGGCGCGCGCGGGCGAGGCGGGCCGCTCGTTTGCGGTCGTCGCGGGCGAGGTGCGGATGCTGGCGCAACGTTGCGCGGCGTCGTCGAAGGAGATCAAGTCGGTGGTCGAAGCGAGCGCGAGCGAAGTCGCCGCGGGCACCGAACTGGTCGCGCGCACGACCTCGCAGATGCGTGTGATCGACGAGGCCGTGGAGCGCGTGTCGTCGATCATCGTCGAGGTGGCGAACGCGAGCAGCGAACAGGCCGAAGGGATTCGCCAGGTCAACCAGGCGGTCTCGCATCTGGACGGCGCCACGCAGCAAAACGCGGCGCTCGTCGAGCAGGCGGCAGCGACGGCGCAAAGCCTCGCCCAGCAGGCCGATGTACTCGATGAAGCGGTGCGCCTGTTCACCATCGCCGAAGCGACACCCGCGCGACATGGCGGCAGCGTGAAGCGGCCGGCGTCCACCTCCGATAAGGTGAGTCGCGTCGCGCCCGAGTTCTCACGTCACGGCCAGGACCGTGACGAACAACGCAGCGTTCACGAAGTCGAGCACGAAGAAGCCACATTGATCTGATAGATCGGCATTACTCCCACCTCGACAGCCCAGTATTGGCGCGTGAGGATGGAACCCGTCAGCGCCCCGCGAGTGGTAGGGCCGGCTGACCCGAGTAACAACGGCGTTTAGCGGCCCGTCCCATTCCGGACGGGCTATTTTTTGCGCGATTAGTTCGTTTGACTGGCAACCGGAAAAACCGGGAAAAGCCTGTTCGCTCAATGCTGGCGAAATAGTCGACAAATAGCCTGGCGACTCGAAAGGTGAGGTAATACGGGAGCCGATGCAACGAGAAACGCGGACTCCGACGAGCCGGCTTATCCATTGCGCATGCGACGAAGCCGCCTGAAACTCACGCGCCATCTAGCCGCCCTGTGCGTCAGCAACATGACAGCCAGCCGTTAATGGCTGCACCGCCACGGGGCACGAAAAATGCAGCCGTCGTGACGGAGAGTCGCGTTAAACTGGTTGCCACGCCCGGACGTCACGGGCCTCGCTGCCCGGCGGCCCGCGCCAGGTAACGCGCTGCGGCATCCCGGCGGGCAGTCAGTCAACTGGGCGACATGCAGGCCGTGACGGCGGCGCGACAGACGGCGCGGCATCCTGCCCGTACAATGGTTTGATCAACAACGGTACAAGGACAAATCGATGCGCACTACCGGGTCCTCCGGGTCAATGGCCCTGCTCTCCGAATACGACGATGCAACGGCGCGCGAACTTCGCTCGCTACGCCTCGAATCGACAGAAGACGGCAAAGGCATTCTTCTGGTCGAGATCGATGAGCGCAAGCCAGGCATCCATCGCGAAGTGCGTTACGAAATCACGCCCGCCGAGCTGATCGCGGCAATCCGTGCGCACGGTGCCGAGCTGCCGGGCGAACAGCACAATCATCGTCAGTGATTCGATGAAACAGACACGCAGCATTTGCGCATCGGCGCGAATGCCGCGTGGTGTTTTGCGCCGTGCCAGCTAAGGCTCGGGCGGCGAAAGAGGTGTCCGATAAGTGCTGGATAAGGCGGCGAATACAGATACAAAATCCGCACATAGAACGCACCCAGCCCCGGTTCGGCAGACGTCATTTCCACGTTAAACGCACCGCACCGGTTTCAACTCTTTTTCTGTTTGTTCCGCCTACGCTGCTAATCGGCGGCATGAGCAGTGAGCATCGCGCTTTAGCACTTTCAATACCCGAATTTCGGACACATTTTCATGCCGTTTGCACGTCTTGAAAATGCGTCCATAATCCTTGCATTCTCCTTCGCTTTATTTTCCTGCGCTGCGCCCGAAAGGGCTGCGGATGTAAGCCGATGCTACATGATCTCGTCGAACAATATGGTCCGGCGCTCATCTTCGCCAACGTGCTGGCGGGCTCGCTCGGGCTGCCGGTGCCGGCGATGCCGTCGCTCGTCCTGTTCGGCGCGATGGCCGCCATGCATCCCGGCTCGGTGGGCACGCAATTATTGCCGGTTCTGATTCTGTCGATATTCGCTACGCTGATTGGCGACAGCGCGTGGTATCTCGCCGGCCGTTTATACGGCGGCAATACGTTGAAAACCATTTGCCGTTTGTCGTTATCGCGTGACACCTGCGTTAAAAAGACCGAACGCTTTTTCGGCCGCTGGGGTGTGCGGGTGCTGGCCGTGGCGAAATTCGTCCCGGGCCTGTCGATCGTGTCGATTCCGATGGCCGGCGCAATGGGTACGAAATACCGCACCTTCCTCACCTACGACAGCATCGGCGCGGCGCTGTGGTCCGGCACCGGGCTGATCATCGGCGCGTTGTTCGCGAAGCAGATCGACATGCTGTTCGCCATCGCGGGACGCCTCGGCCGCACCGCCGCGCTGGTGGCCGTCGCGCTGTTGCTGTTGTACGCGGCTTACCGGTGGGTGCGGCGTCGTCAACTGATTGCGAAGCTGGCGTCCGCGCGCATCGAGGTCGACGAACTGGCGACGCTGGTCAAGGCGGGCCACACGCCGGTGCTGTTCGACATTCGTTCGCAGGAAAAGCGCAAGCTCGATCCGTTCGTGATTCCGGGCTCGAAATTCGCCGACGAACGGCAACTGGACGAGATCGTCGCCACGTATCCGCATGACCAGAAACTGGTGATTTACTGTTCCTGCCCGAATGAGATTTCCGCGGCATGGATGGCCAAGCAACTGAACGAAGCCGGCTTCTCCGATGTGCTGCCGCTGCGCGGCGGCATGGAAGCCTGGCGCGACTCGGGCAAGCCGGTTGAGGCGCTACCCGACATGCCTCCGCCGGAAGTCGCGGTCGACGACGTCGCGCCCAAGGCCGTATAAGCGCAAGCAGCGCATCCGCACCGGCGTGCTTGCACGCCGCGCCGCTTCGCCCCCGTTCAATCGATCAATGAACACCGAAGGAGCGGTTCAATGCTTTCGACTCAGGAAGTTCCGACTCAAGAAGCTGAAGCACAACCATCTGGACCGGTCGCCGACGCGCCGTTTTCGAATCTCTCGACGCGCATGCACCAGATGTTTCCGTCGCTCACGTGCGCGGAAATCGACCGTTTGCGGCGCTTCGGCGAAACCGGCGAATGGCACGCAGGCGACCTGCTGTTCGAGACCGGCCACACTGGCCCCGGCATGTTCGTGCTGCTCGAAGGGCGGGTAAAGGTTTATCAACGCGACGGGATCGGGCGCGAAGTGGTGATCGGCGAACACGGCGCCGGGCATTTTCTCGCCGAAGTCGGCCAGTTGTCGGGACGGCCCGCGCTGGTCAACGGCCTTGCGCTCACCGGCGTCAAAGCACTACTGATTCCGCCGACCCAACTGCGCGCGCTGCTGGTCGCCGAGGCCGAACTGGGCGAGCGCATCATGCGCGCGCTGATCCTGCGGCGCGTGTCGCTGATCGAAAAGGGCGCGGGCGGCCCGATCCTGATCGGCAATAGCAGCGACGCACGGCTCGTGATGCTGCAAGGCTTCCTGTCGCGCAACGGCCATCCGCATTCGGTGATCGACGAACGCGACGAAGATGCGCTGCGTCTGATCGAGCAATTCGCCGCGCAACGGGAAGACATGCCGCTCGTGATCTGCCCGGACGGCTCGGTTCTGCGTCATCCGAGCATGCCGGAGCTGGCGACGTGCCTGGGCTTGCTGCCCGATCTCGACGACTCGCACGTGTACGACGTCGCGATTGTCGGCGCGGGGCCGGCGGGGCTGGCGACGGCCGTGTACGCGGCGTCCGAAGGTCTGTCGGTGATCGTGCTCGACAGCCGCGCGCCGGGCGGCCAGGCGGGCGCCAGCTCGCGGATCGAAAACTATCTCGGCTTTCCGACCGGCATCTCCGGCCAGGCGCTCGCTGGCCGCGCATTCGTGCAGGCGCAGAAGTTCGGCGCGCACGTCGCGATTCCGGTCCACGTGAAGGCGTTGCACTGCGCGGAGTCGCCGCACCGGCTGGAACTGAAGTGCGGCGGGCATATCAGCGCCCGCGCAATCGTGATTGCGAGCGGCGCGGTGTACCGGCGTCCGGCGCTCGAAGGCCTCGACCGTTTCGACGGACGCGGCGTCTACTACTGGGCGTCGCCAGTCGAAGCCAAGCTGTGCAAGCGACAGGAAGTCGTGCTGGTCGGTGGCGGCAACTCGGCCGGCCAGGCCATCGTCTATCTGGCGACGCACGCGGCCAAGGTCCACGTACTGATCCGGCGCAGCGGCTTCGAGGCGACCATGTCGCGCTATCTGATCGACCGGATCCGCTCGCTGCCGAATGTGTTCGTGCATCCGAATTCGGAAATCGGCCGGCTGGAGGCCGACGACAGCGGCCTGGCCGCCGTCGGCCTGAAGAAGCCGTTACCCGACGGCACCGAGCGTTTCGACACGCGGCATCTGTTCCTGTTCACCGGCGCAGACCCGAATACCGACTGGTTGCGCACCTGCGGCGTCCAGCTCGACAGCAAGGGCTTCGTGATGACCGGCACGAGCGTGGACAACGCGTCGGTCTGCGATCTCGCGACCACGGTCGAGGGCGTTTACGCGATCGGCGACGCGCGCGCGGGATCGACGAAACGCGTGGCGGCGGCGGTCGGCGAAGGCGCCGCCGTGGTCGCGCAGATTCATCAATTGCTGGCGGTGTCGGCGGGAGAAGCCGTCGCGCTCGGTGCCTGAGTAAAGCTGCCGTCGGTCCTCGCGCGTGTCGGCGCGCGCCGGACCCGGCCAGCTAACCTGCTGTTACACACGCATTCAACTCGTTGCACCTGCCTGTCTTTGCGTTTCGTAAGATCGACGTCAGCCGTTCGACAGCGAATGGCCAGCTCTTTCGACTTCGGAACAGGAGACAAGCATGATCAAACGCGGGATCGCCACGCTCAGATTCGCCGCCTTCGGGTTGGCCGCCGCCTGCGTCTCGACCGCCGCTTTCGCGCGGGTCAACGTGGGCGTGTATGTCGGCACGCCGGGGCCCGTGTATGCCGCGCCGCCCGTCGTTTATGCACCGCCGCCTCCGCCGCCCGTGGTTTATGCGCCGCAGCCTGCTTATGGCTATGGGTACTATCGGCGCGGCTGGCATCACGACCATTGGCGGCATCGTGAATGGGAACGGCATCATGGGCGTGGGTGGTGATGTTCGGTGAACCGGCGGTGAGGAAGCAGTCGTGAGAGGTTCACCGGTCCCTTGCGAGGTTAGCCAAACCACTTGAGCCGAAGGCGTCACAATCGCGGTCGCCTTCACCTACGCATGCTCACGGTCGATTTGTCGTGAGTTGCGTAACCGGTGAGCCTGCAACCACCCTCGGTCCGCACCCGAGCCCTCTGCCGCATTCACGCTAAAGTAGCGACTGCTGATCCGACCCGCGTGGCGCCACGCGCCCGCTCCTTCGCAGTCACTCACGGACCCAAACTTTCGCGTGAAGACTCTGCCGCTCCCCGCAGCCCGCACCCTCCATCTGGCCGCTCAAGGTTTGCTGACGCCGCCGCGCCGCAAGGCCGTCAAAGCCGATGTGCTCGACACGATCCGCCGCATGACGCAGTTGCAGATCGATACGATTCACGTCGTCGCGCGTAGCCCTTATCTCGTACTGTTCAGCCGGCTCGGCGCGTATCCGCAGCAATGGCTCGACGAGCATCTCGCCGAAGGCAAACTGTTCGAATACTGGTCGCATGAAGCCTGTTTCGTGCCGACTGAAGACTACGGGTTGCTGCGTCACCGGATGCTCGACCCGAGCGGCATGGGCTGGAAATACGCGGCCGAATGGCACAAAAAATATCGCAAGGACATCGAGAAGCTGCTCGCGCATATTCGGGCGACCGGTCCGGTGCGTTCGGCGGATTTCGCTCGCGAGGCGGGCAAGAGTAACGGCTGGTGGGACTGGAAGCCGGAGAAGCGTCACCTCGAAGTACTGTTCGCCATCGGTCAGCTGATGGTCGCCGAGCGGCGCAATTTTCATCGCGTGTACGATCTGACGGAGCGCGTGTTGCCCGATTGGGACGACGCGCGCGATCTGCAACCCGCCGACGCCGTCATCGCGCAAGTGCTGCGGCGCACCTGTCGCGCGCTCGGTGTCGCGCGCGCCGATTGGGTCGCCGATTACTATCGGCTGCCGCGCCGCCCGTATCGCGACGAACTGCATGCGCTGGCCGATCAGGGCGAACTGGTTCAAGTGCAGGTGGAAGGCTGGAAGCAGGACACGTTCGTCCATCGCGACTTCGCACCGATGATCGACGACGCGGCGAACGGCAAGCTCGCATCGACGGTCACGACGGTTTTGTCGCCATTCGACCCGGTGGTGTGGGACCGCAAACGCGCCGCCGCGCTGTTCGATTTCGATTACGCGATCGAGTGCTATACGCCCGCGGCAAAACGCAAATACGGTTACTTCGTGCTGCCTCTGTTGAGCCGCGGCAAGCTGGTGGGTCGCGTGGATGCGAAGGCGCACCGGACGCAGCGCATCTTCGAATTGAAGTCGCTGCATATCGAACCGGGCATACGGCTGAGCGCGCGACTTGCCGGTGATCTGCGCCGCGCACTGCAACGTTGCGCCGATTGGCACGGCACGCCGCAACTGGAAATTACGTCGGGTCCGTCGGATTGGCTCGACGCGTTGATCGCCGATAGCAATGTGGAAGCGTGACCTCGATTCAACACAGCGCCGCCTGCAAGACGGCGCTGTCACCCTCTGCTTCAGTGATCCAGCTTCGCGCGCAATTCGCGGGCGGCTTCGAGCAGCCCTTCGTAACCCGAACGCGCATGTTCCGGCAGATCGGGATCGCCGACAAACGCGCCGAGCGTTTCTATCAGGCTATACAGAATTCCCTTCGCGGCACCCGACGCAATGCTGCCGGACGAGACCTGCTGATCGACGTGACTCAGCGCTGCATCGAGTTGTTCCAGTTCGGGCCGGTCGCCCGAAGGCGGCTGAGGCGAAACGTCTTGCGTCATGATCGAACATCGCTCCTGTTAGTCACGGTTGGCCATCGATTCGGCATCGGCGAAAACGCGATGCTTTCACTTTGTTTATATACCGATCGCACGCCGCCGTCCATTCGCGATGGGGTCGCATCCGGTCGATGCAGCGTGACGGTGAGCCATCTCAAGGCGTCCATCGATACATCAGGATTTTTGCGCGCGCGTCGTCTTCCAGCAGGATCACATACTCGCCCGTGTCGCGCTGCACCGCGCTAATGCCGAGATAAACGTCCACCCAGCCGCTCGTGCCGCCGACACTCGCGCCGGGCGTCATGTAGCCGACCGGCTGGCCCGAGCGCGAGTCGTAGACGTCCACCCTGTTGGTGTACAACTCCGCGACGAAGATGTAGTTGCCCGCCAGCGCGACGCCCACCGTGGTGGTTTGCGGATCGGTTTGCGTATTCCACGGCAGCGCGATCGAATACACCATGGTCGGCGTGCCCGTGCTCCAGTTCGCGTAGCGTGCGAGCACGGGACCGGCTTCCTTCCAGTGCGTCGCGTCCCACGGAATCGCGTCCGTGAAGCCCGAGATGTACATCGTATCGTTCGACGCTTCGTAGACAATCCGCGCGATCCGCGTGAACGGTTGCGGCATCGCGAACATCTTCGAACTGGCGTACGTGTAGATCGGATTGCCGGCGGAATCGAGTCCCTGCAACGGCATTTCGCGGATCCCGCTCAGCGGCGTGGCGAGCCACACGTTGCCGGGCGTATCGACCCACCAGAAGCCATTGCCGACCGTGCTGCCGGTCGACGGGTTGCTGCTGATCTCGCTCGCATCGACCGCGCCGTTGCCATTGCTGTCACGCCACAGCCACTCGCCGTAGGTGGGCTGGCCGACCGGCAACGTGCCCGGCAGCGGATTCTGCGCGAGCATGCCGGACGGTATCGCCATCTCGCCGTGCGCGGTATCGAAGCGATAAACGTTCAGATAATGCGCGCCCGAATCGAGCGTGTAGAGAAACGGCTGACCGTTGATTCTTCGCACCATCGGCTCGCCTCGCACGCCGCGCGGCTCGTAAAACGCGGGGTCGCCGGGATAGTCGAAACGGTCGAGCGTAAACGCTGCATACGACCACTCGTGCCCGACCGGCTGCGTGTAATCGAGTGTGAAACGCTTCGAACCGGTGTAGACGGAATTGGGCGTGGCTGGATCGAACGCCGCGCTATCGACGAATGTCAGGCCATACAAACGCCAGAGAAAAGCATGCGAGCTATACACGTAGCTCTCCAGCACCGCGCCCTGCCCGACCGTTGCCGAACCCAGCGGCCGCGGCCCCTCGCCGTTTTGCGCGACATACAGATTACCCGCCGGATCGACGCCGACCCCGGTCACGCCGTTGAAGCGCACATTGCCCGGCGCACCCCGCACGGCATGGAAAAGTCCGTTGCGTGTGCCGATCGACGGAGCGGCTTGCGGCTGACCGTTCGCGTCTTTCGTGAAGACGAGGATCTGTTGCAACGGCCCGTTATCGGCGACCAGAATCTGGCCCGACGGCGTGACCGAAATATCGGTAGGAATAGTTCCAGCGGGCAACGGCAGCGCGCCGGACAGCAACGCGCCGTTGGCGGCGTAGTGCAGGATAGTTAGGTTTCCGGATGAAACTCCACTCATCACCCAGAGTGTCGAATCGGTATCCACCGCAATACGTCCCGGCGACGTCACGGGCCATGAGCGCAGGCGTTGCATCGAATTGGCGTCGAACACGACGATCTGGTTGCCGTAAGTGTCGGCCACGTATAGCTCGGTGTCGGTCGCAGCGAGGCCGCGAATGCCGGCGTCGTTGCCGGTTGCCACTGTTTCGACCGGCAGAAAGCTGTTTTTCGTCGCGTTCGCGCTGTTGCCGATGCCGCCGCTGAACGGCGCGCCCGTCGCGAGTTTAGCCAGCGTGCGCCGCGTGATGCCGTACCACGTCAGATTCGCCGCCGGATAATCCGCGCCGACTAGCGCATTGCTTTCGTTGCCGATCGACATGGCCGCGTACAGGTACGTGTGGTTCACCGCGACCGCGTCGCCGCCCGCCGCGCCCCAGCCATGGGTCGATCCGGCTACGGCGACTTTATCGCCCGCGCGGTACGCGGCAATTTCGCTGCCGCTTTCGTCCCAGGGCGCATTCGTATAAACCGTGCCGTCGGCTCCGATGCTGATGGCCTGGATATCCTGCTGCATCCATTTACCATCGCCGAATCCGAAGCTATTTCCGATCCATGAAGTGGTGTAATTGAGTTGCGATTGCGCGGACGCATTCAGCGGAATAAGACTGTGTAATAAAACCACAGCCGCGCCCAGGCGGGAGACAAGTTTCACGACGGTATTTCCTTGCGGGTGCGAATCAGCGATATTCCAGCGGAATAACGTGCTTTCACGGATAGGCGGCGCGGCCAGCCATCACGCCTACGCAGTAGTAGGCGCGCTATCTTCGCATAGAAAAATCGTAAACTTATTGGTTAATAATTGAGCATTAAAAATATCCCATTTAATTAATTCCAATGGCATTAATTTATATTCGGAATGGGATTTTTTAATGATTGTCGAGTGGCTGCGGCGAGCGCCTCGACTAGCGGCCTTCGCTCCTTCGAAGAGTGAGGAGCGAAGGCCGGCCTGCAGACCGCCGTCAGCGCATCACGAATGCGCGGCGGCTGCAGCTTCAGCAGCAGCAACCGCAGGCGACACGATCGCCGGCTGCCCCGTCTGACGTCGCGAGCGACCCGAACTCAGATAGTCCGCGATCGAATCCTGCGTGACTTCGCCGACATAACGGCCGTCGCTATCCAGCACCGGCATCCACGACGAGTTGAACTGGTACATCTTCGACAGTACGATCCGCAGATGCTCGTCGGCGCTCACCGTCGCCTTGAACGGCGTGAGATGGTCGCCGCACACGCCCTGACCCGCGCGCGCTGCACGACGCGTCACGTAGCCGAGCGCCTGCCGGTTGTCGTCGACGATGGTCAGGTAGCGGTTGTCGCTGTCGTCCATCATCTGGAACGCCTTCGCCACCGGCATATCGGCGCTCGCGGTTTCCGGTTGGGTGGCAGCGTCGCCAGCCTTCACCAGCAACAGGCGCTTCAACGTGCTGTCCTGACCGACAAATGCGCCGACAAACTCGTCGTGCGGATGCGCGAGCAGCGTATCCGGGTGATCGTATTGCACCAGTTGCCCACGGCGGAACACTGCCACGCGGTCGCCGAGTTTGATCGCCTCGTCGATATCGTGGCTCACCATGATCACCGTCTTGTTCAACTGACGCTGCATCTGGAAGAACTCGTTCTGGATCGACTCGCGGTTGATCGGATCGACCGCGCCGAACGGCTCGTCCATCAGCAGCACCGGCGGATCGGCGGCCAGCGCGCGAATCACGCCGATACGCTGCTGCTGCCCGCCCGACAATTCGCGCGGATAACGCTTCAGATACTGCTTAGGATCGAGCGCAACCATCGACATCAGTTCGGTCGCGCGTTCGCGGCAGCGCTTCTTGTCCCAGCCGAGCAGACGCGGCACGACCGTGATGTTCTCTTCGATCGTCATGTTCGGGAACAGCCCGATCTGCTGAATCACGTAACCGATACGGCGGCGCAGTTCAATTTCGTTCAAGCCCGACGTATCCTCGCCGCCGATCAGCACACGGCCCGACGTCGGCTCGATCAACCGGTTGATCATCTTCAGCGTGGTGGTCTTGCCGCAGCCCGACGGCCCGAGAAATACGCAGATTTCGCCTTCGCCCACCGTCAGGCTCACCGAGTCAACTGCCTTTACCTGCTGGCCGTCCTTCTGCGTGAATGTCTTGGTCAGTTTGTCGAGTTCGATCATGTCTTTTGTACTCCCTTCGGTGTCAGCAGGCGTTGCAAAGCCTGCAGCAGCAGGTCGGCGACGATCGCGAGCAGACTCACGAGCACGGCGCCCACCAGTAGTTTCATCATGTTGCTCTGGCCGATTGCGCGGATGATCAGCGTGCCGAGTCCCCCCGCGCCGATCACGGCGGCAATCGTCATCACGCCGATGTTCATCACGACGGCCGTGCGCACGCCGCCGAGAATTACCGGCACCGCGAGCGGCAAATCGACGAGGCGTAGCCGTTGCCAGACCGTCATGCCGATGCCGATACCCGCTTCCTTGATGCCGGCGTCGACGTTGCGCAGCGCGAGGTAGGTGTTGCGCATGATCGGCAGCAACGAATAGAGGAACACGGCAGTGATCGCCGGCACTGCGCCGATGCCCTGGCCGAAGCGCGAGAACACCGGAATCATCAGACCGAACAGCGCGATGGACGGCAGCGTCAGCACCACGGTCGCCACGCTCAGCAGCGGCGCGGCTAGCCATTCATGGCGATTGATCAGGATCCCCAACGGAACGCCGACGATAATCGCGCATCCCACCGCAATCCCCACCAGCCACACGTGTTGCGCGGTGAGTTGCAGCAGTTCAGGCCAGTTGGCCGACAGATAGTCGAATACAGTCATAAATAGGTCTCCGCTCAGGGCAGCTTGTGCGTGCGCAAAAATTCCGCCGCGACTTCATGCACCGCCTTACCGTCGACGTCGACCTGCTTGTTCATCTCCAGCATGATGTCGTTGTTTAGCGCGGCAGATAGCGCATTCAACTGCGTCGCGAGTTGCGGGTTCTGGTCGAGCGTGACCTTACGCACCACCGGCGTCGCGTTGTACGCGGGGAAGTAGTGACGGTCGTCTTCGAGCGGCATGATGTTGAAGCCCTTCACGCGGCCGTCCGTCGTGTAGATCAGGCCGATCGGCACCTGGTTGTTATGCAGCGCGGTGTACACGAGGCCGGGGTCCATCTGACGCGTTTCCGCGCGGCTGAACTGCATGCCGTACGCGGCTTCGAGCGGCTTCAAACCATCCGGACGATTCGCGAACTCCGCATCCATTGCGAACACGTGCTTCTTATGCGGCTCCGCAGCGAGCTTCGCGGCGAGTTGCGAAATCGTGCGAATGCCGGTTTTTTGCGCTTCTTCCTGCGGCAGGCCGAGCGCGTACGTATTGTTCAACGGCGACGCGTCGAGCCACACAAGGCCGCGTTTCGCGTCGAGTTCCTTCACGCGCTCGTACATCGTCTTCGGATCGAGCTTCTCGGTGATCTTGTTGTAGACGATTGCAGCCGTGCCGGTGTATTCCCACACCAGATCAACCTGACCGTTTTCCTGCGCACTCCGTAGCAGCGTGCTGCCGAGACCCGTGCGCGCGTCGATCGTGTAGCCCTTCGAACGCAGGTATTGCGCGGTGATTTCGGTAAGAACGTACTGCTCGGTGAAATTTTTTCCACCCAGCACGAGCGTGGCCGCACTTGCATGAAGGCTCGTCAGCAGCATCGCGCCTGCTGTAAGCCAGCGGACCCGTTTTAGCAGATTCATCATGCCGTCACCCCGCGTCGTGCGAGCAGGTAGCGGCTGCCGTTGGAGACGATGGCGTCGAGCACCAGCGCGAGAATCGCGGTCGCCGCCGCGCCGAGCAACAGTTGCTGCTGATTGTTCAGATAAATACCGGGGAAGATCAGCGTGCCGAGACTGTCCGCGCCGATCAGATACGCGAGCGGCGCACTGCCCACGTTGATCGCGAGCGCGGTGCGCACGCCGCCGATGATGATCGGCATAGCATTCGGCAACTCGACGCGCACCAACGACTGCCAGCCGGTCATGCCGAGACCGCGCGCCGCTTCACGCAGCGCGGGCGAGACGTTTTTCATGCCCTCGTACGCATTACGCGTGATGGGCAGCAGCGAAGCGAGGAATAGAGCGACCAACGCCGGAATATCGCCGATACCGAAGATACCGAGCGCAATCGCGAGAACGGCGAGCGAAGGAATCGTATTGCCGATGTTGAAGATCTGCATGAACCGCTCGGCGTGACGCGCGAACGACGGGCGGCTCAGCAGAACTCCCGCAGGAATGCCGACGAGCAGCGCGGCCGCCATCGAATAGCCGACCAGCAGCAGATGCCGTTTCGTGTAGTAGACCAGATCGGGCGCGTACTGATGCAAGGCGCTGGGGTCGATCGCACGGCACAGCAATGCGATGACGATGCCGATGGCTACAAGACTGCCGATTAGTCTGGCAGGACGTTGAATCATGAAGAGGCGCCTCCTGGTTCGAGCGACGCGCGAAAACGGCCGCGCCGCACAGGCGTCGTGACGACGCTGCGAATGGGAAGTTCGAGACGCGGCAGGTGCCGCGAGGTGAACCGAGTGATGCCGGGGTGTGTTTTCTGCCCGGCGCGAGGGGATTGAGCGATGCGGTGCTTTTGCCCCTCGGTGGCTTACCAGTTAGCAAAACCGGTGCCAGATCCATCGAGAAGGTGGACAACGGCGCTAGCGCACGCGTCCGGCGGCCGTCGAACGGCCATTGGGAAACCGGTTTTGGCCGGCATTGAAGCGAATTCAAACTGGCGACAATATGCGCGCAGTTTGCATCCAACCCCTTCTAACTTAGCTTATTTAGCTGCGATTTCGCGGTTAGGACGAGGGGCAGTATAAGACCGTGAGGTAATTTCGTCTACCCACGTCAAAAATCCGCGGCGAGTTTGGGCAGGCGCAGCAAAAGTGCCCGCCTTCCGTCAAAGCTCGCCGGTAATTTTTTCAAGCGCTGTCGCGTCTCCCGAAAAGGCTCACCTTGCGTGGCCTCGGGAGTGAGTTGCGAAGATCGCACACGCGTCGCGCGCGTGCGATCGATCAGGAGCGTGCAGGCGAACGCCGCACGAAAATACGTTTGGTCAAATCGAACGCGACCAGGTTGCCGGCCACCACCAGCAGCAAGCCGACTACTGCCAGCGCGGACCAGCGATACCCCTCGAATACCGTCGATGCCGCCAGCGCCACAATCGGAAACAGCACCGTGCAGTAAGCGGCGCGCTCCGGTCCCATGCGTCCGACCAGCATCAGGTACGCGGTAAAACCGATCACCGAGCCGAAGATCGCGAGGTAAGCGAGTGCGCCGAGATACCGCGCGGAAGGCTCCACCGCGAACGACAGGCCGCCGAGCGCGCTGCCCACCGTCAGGATGCTCGCGCCGATCAGCATCGCCCAGCTGTTGGTTGCGAACGGATGCAAGCCCATCGATTGCATGCGGCTCGACAGCAGGCTGCCGGTCGAGAAGCACAGGGTGCCGAGAAACGCGATGCCAAGGCCGATCAATTCCGCGCGATCGCCGAGGTGCCCTGCCATCTGCTGAACGAACAGACACAGGATGCCGACGAGGCCGAGCATGGCGCCAGCGATCGCCGTCGGCTGCAATGGACGGCCCATGAAGATCCGTCCGTTGATCGAATTCAACAGCGGCGCGATGGAAAACACTACGGCCACCAGGCCGCTCGGTACGGTCTGTTCGGCGTAGTAAAAGCACAGGAAGTTCAGGCAGAACAGCGTGAAACCTTGCGCGGCCAGATATCGCCAGGCGGCTCGCGGCGGCCAGATCGGCCGGCGCATGATGCGCAGCAGCGCGAACAGCACCAGCGCCGCAATCCAGAAGCGCCACGCAATCGACACCGGCGGCGGCACGGAGCCGAGTTGCCATTTGATCGCGAGCCAGGTGGTGCCCCAGATCAGAACGGTGACGGCATAAAGCGCGAGATTCATGGCAAGCCTGCAAGCGAATACGGGAGTCCGACTATGCGACAACGCGCGCCGCCGCACTTGTCCAGGATTGCGCACTTTTTCGCCGTGACGAGCGGGGTCTTCAGGCACCCCGTATACTTGCGATATTCGAGCCACCCAACGTTGCTTCCCCGTTTTCCGTGAACGCCACTCCGCCCGTCCCCGCGATGTTGAACCCTACCGAAACGCCGTTCGGCCTTCAGTCGGTCTGTCACACGCTGGGCAGCGCCGACGCTCAGTTGCACCGCTTCGCGTGGCTCGGCGACCGGCTCGCCATCGCGCAGTGGACACGCGATACCGAGGAAGCTGAAACCATCTACGAGCGCCCTGGCCATCACACGCTGTCGTGCTATCTGGATGGCGGCTATCGCACCGAGCGTCAGAAAATGCCGGGCCATTACGGCGCGCCGTCGCGGTTGTGCGCGCTGCCGGGCGAGCACGAATCGCGCTGGTGGGTGCGCGGTCACATGCACTTCATGCATCTGTACTTTCTGCCCGAGCACTTCACGCAGCGTGCGGTTCAGGAGCTCGACCAGGAGCCGCGCGAACTGACGCTCGCCGACCGCACGTATTTCGAAGATCCGCGTATCGCCAGCTTGTGCCAGTCATTGGTGAACGAAGACTGGGAGACGCCTGACGGCCTGCTGCGCACCAACGAAACCGCGCACGACGTGCTGAGTCTGCTGCTGCGCGCGCAAGGCGTGCGTCGCACCGACACGTCGTTCAAGGGCGGCTTGTCGGTCGCGACGCGGCGGCGTCTGCGGGACTATATCGACAGCCATCTGTCGCAAACGCTCACGCTCGGCGAGCTTGCCGGCGTCGCGTCGCTGTCGGAGTTTCATCTCGCGCGGATGTTCCACGCGTCGTTCGGATTGCCGCCTGCCGCGTGGATCGCGCAACAGCGGATCGAACGCGCTCGCACGTTGTTGCGCACCACGTCGATGCCGCTCGCGCAGGTCGCCGAGCAATGCGGCTATGCGAACGCCAGCCACTTCAGCCATCGCTTTCGCGAGAATGTCGGCGTCGCGCCGAATGCTTACCGGCAGATTCTCGGCGTTTAAGCGCCGTTATTGCAGCGCCATCGCCAGCACGCGCGCGACGTGAATCGCTTCGACACCCGCGCCGTCGTGAATCTGATGGCGGCAACTCGTGCCGTCGGCAACCATCAGCATGTCGCCGTCCATCTTGCGCACGGCGGGCAGTAGCGACAACTCGGCCATGGCACGCGAAGTCGCGTAATGCTCGGCTTCGTAACCGAAACTGCCGGCCATTCCGCAGCACGACGACTCCACCGTCGACACCTTCAACTCAGGAATCCATTTCAGCACGGTCTGGACAGGCGTAAACGCGTCGAACGCTTTCTGATGACAGTGGCCATGAACGAGCGCCTGCTTCTTGCTCAGCGGCTTCAGCGCGAGCTTCATACGTCCCGCCTTTTCCTCGCGCACCAGAAACTCTTCGAACAGAAACGCGTGCTGCGAAAGCCGCTGCGCTTCGTCGCCGAAACCGTAATGCAGAAACTCGTCGCGCAACGACAGCAGGCACGACGGTTCCAGACCGACAACCGGCACGCCACGCTCCACGTACGGCCTGAACAGATCGAGCATGCGCCGCGCTTCCTGCTTCGCCTGATCGACCAGACCGGCCGCGAGGAACGTGCGCCCGCAGCACACCGGACGCTCGCCCTGGCGCATGTTGAAATGCACCGTGTATCCGGCGGCTTCGAGCACCTGCTGCGCGGCGCGCGCGTTATCGGGTTCCATGTGATTGTTGAACGTATCGACGAACAGCAGCACTTCTTTTAAAGCGCCATCCCGCGGATTCTTTAGCTTCGCCGCGTTCGACAAAAACGACTTGGTAAAGCGCGGCAAACTCCGCTCAGGCGCGAAACCTACCGAACGCTTGAACCACGCCGACAACACCGGCACGTTGTCCGCCAGCGCCATCAGCGCGGGCACACGGCTCGCGGTACCGGCATAACGAGGCATGAACGCGACCAGCCTGTCCCGCAGACTCAAACCCTGCACCTTCACACGCGCCGCCCGCGCTTCGATCTTGAACTTCGCCATGTCGACGCCGGTCGGGCAATCGCGCTTGCAGCCCTTGCACGATACGCAGAGATCGAGCGTGTCTTTCACGTCGTCGCTGGCGAGTCCTGCTTCGCCGAGTTGACCCGAAATCGCGAGACGCAACGTGTTCGCGCGCCCACGCGTGACGTGCTGTTCGTCCTTCGTCACGCGATAACTCGGGCACATCGTGCCTGCATCGAACTTGCGGCAATGGCCGTTGTTATTGCACATCTCGACGGCCTTCGCGAGACCGCCGGACAGATCGTTACCGCTCCCCGGCTGAGTCTCTGCGCCAGTCAGCGGATCGCGTTCCACATTCCACGCCGACCAGTCGAGCGCCGTTTCAATCCGGCGTTCCTGATAGCCCGGCGGAAAACGGAAATTGCGCGCATCGTCCATTTTCGGCGGACGCACGATCTTGTCGGGATTGAAGCGGTTATCCGGATCGAACAGCGCCTTGATCTCGCTGAACGCCTGGTTCAGCCTGGGTCCGTATTGCCACGCGACCCATTCGCCGCGGCACAGGCCGTCGCCATGTTCGCCCGAATACGCGCCTTTGTATTCGCGCACGAGTGCCGCGGCTTCGTCGGCGATAGCGCGCATTTTGATCGCGCCGTCGCGGCGCATGTCGAGAATCGGCCGTACGTGCAGCGTGCCGACGCTTGCATGCGCGTACCACGTGCCCTCGGTGCCGTGCCGATGGAACACCTCGGTCAGGCGGCTCGTGTAATCGGCGAGATGCTCGAGCGGGACCGCGCAATCCTCGATGAAGGACACCGGCTTGCCGTCGCCCTTCATGCTCATCATGATGTTCAGCCCGGCTTTGCGGACCTCCCACAACGCCTTCTGTTCGCCCGCGTCCGGCATTTCGACGACCGAATCGGGCAGGCCGAGATCGGCCATCAATTCCGTCAGTTGTTTGAGCGACGCAAGCTGCGCATCGCGGTTCTCGCCCGCGAATTCGACCAGCAGAATCGCTTGCGGCTCGCCGACCAGCGCCTTTCCGATTACCGGACGAAACGCAGGGTTGCTCATCGCGAGATCGATCATCGTGCGATCGACCAGTTCCACCGCCACCGGCTTCAGTTTGACGATGTGCTGGGTCAACGCCATCGACTGCCGGAAGGTCGGAAAGTTGACCACGCCCAGCGTTTTATGCGCGGGCAGCGGCGCGAGCTTCAGCGTCAGTTGACGGCTGAACGCAAGCGTCCCTTCCGAGCCGACCAGCAGATGCGCGAGATTCGCGTGGCCGTCGTCGGTATAAGCGCGCGGATTCTGGCACTCGAACAGGTCGATGTTGTAGCCCGCCACGCGGCGCAAAACCTTCGGCACGCGCTCGATGATTTCGTCGCGCTCACGCTGCGCGATTTGCGCGACGCCCGCGAGTATCTGCTGCAAGCGCTCGCCTTGCGGCGCGTCGCGCAACGACGCGAAATGCGCTTCGCTGCCGTCGGCGAGAATTGCATCGATCGCGTCGACGTTGTGCACCATGTTGCCGTATTCGATCGAACGCGAACCGCACGAGTTATTGCCGGCCATGCCGCCGATCGTGCACTGCGCCGCCGTCGATACATCCACCGGAAACCACAGCCCGTGCGGCTTCAGCCACGCATTCAGATGATCCAGCACGACGCCCGGCTCGACCGTCACGGTGCCCGCGTCGGCGTCGAAAGCGACGACGTTGTTCAGCCATTTGCTCGTGTCGATCACCAGCGCTTCGCCGACGGTCTGACCGCACTGGCTCGTCCCCGCGCCGCGCGCGAGCAGCGGCACCTTTTCGCTGCGAGCGATCTCCAGCGCGACGCGCAGATCGTCCTGATCGCGCGGCACCACGATGCCGACCGGCGTGATCTGATAGATCGACGCATCGGTCGAATAGCGGCCGCGACTGGCCGCGTCGAACAGCACGTCGCCGCGCAGCGATTTGCGCAGGTGCTGCGCGAGCGGACTCGTCAGACGCGCACTGGAAGGGACCAGATGGATCGGCTTGACGAGTAAAGCGGAGGTGGGGTTCGTCATATCGTCGCCCTTTGGAAAAGGCTGCGTGGCGTCAGGCAGCGCGCAGCTAGTACAGCGTGACGCTCACCGGCGCGAGTCCTTCGATGCGTCCGCTGGCGGTGCCCGCGTGGCGCGGGAAGAACATGCCGGTGTAGGAGCCGGCGGTGACGATCGTCTCCGGCGTCACCGCAATGCCGCGCGATGTCGCGTGATTGACGAGCCACGTCAGCAAGCGGCGCGGGTCGCCGGCCGGATTCGCGGGCGTGGATTCGACCACGTCGTGTCCGTCGAAATTGAAACGCAACGACGGCGCGACGAACGGAAAATCCTCGCGATACGGCGTGAATTCGCCGACGATCAACGCGCCGTGATTCTGCAAGTCCGCGAGTTGCGCGAGCTTGTCGACATCGGGCCACGCGGCATAGCAGCTGGCGACGACCTCGATGGTCGCGCCGATCCAGCCGATGGCCGCCTTCACTTCGTCTTCGCCATAAGGCGTGGTCGACGGCTCGAATCTGCGGTTGAAGCGGAACGCGATTTCCAGTTCGAGCCCGAGCGGCGCGAAGCCCTCGCGCGGCAGACGCGCGCCGTCGGGATGCAGGTCCACGTCGGGCAACGGTGCGCCCTGAATGGGACCGTCAGCGCTTTTCGCGCCAATCTTCCAGCCGCCGATTCCCGCGCCGTTGAGGCTCAGGATCTCGTGCTGGATCGCGTACGCGGCACTGGCGTCGGCGGGGGGTTGATCGGGCGAAAGCGCGTCGAGCGTGACGCGGTCGCGGCGTGCGTCGGCAAGCCGCTGGCTGAGTGATTGAGTCATGTATTCAGGAACGTTGATTGAAAGGCTGTGCGTTGCTGCTCACGCGCGCAAACTGGTCGTGACGTGGGCGTTATCCGCCGGATCGAGCGCGAATTTGCTTTCTGGCTGCATGCGAAACGCGAGCACGACACCGACGCCCATCAGCAGCATGCTGCCGACAAACGGCAACTCCCAGTTGTTGAAGTAGTCGATCAGAAAGCCGCCCACGACCGGCGAGATGATCGCGGCGAGCGCCGAGCCGGTGTTCATCATGCCGCTCGCGGTGCCCGAGAATTCCGGCGCGATGTCCATCGGAATCGCCCACATCGGACCAATCGTCATTTCGGCGAAGAAGAAGCCCGACGCGAGACACGCCATCGACAGATAAAGGTTGTGCGTGAACATCAGCGGAATCAGCGAGAGCAGACAGAACAGCATGCAGATCGACACCATCCAGCTACGTGCGCGTTTGAGGCTGCCGGTGCGCTTGAAAATCCAGTCGGTGACGATGCCGCCGAGCGTGTCGCCGATCACCCCGGCGAAGAACACGACCGAAGCGAAGATCGCCGACTTCTGCAATTGCAGATGATGACGATGCAGGAAGTACTGCGGAATCCAGCTCAGGAACAGCCACAGCGTCCAGCCATAACAGAAGTACACGATCGTGACCGGCGCCATCCGGCGAAACAGCTTGCCCCAAGGCACGCCGGTGACTTTGGGCTTCGGCGTGGGCAGCACCGCGAGTTCTTCGGCGGTGATACGCGGGTGATCTTTCGGATGCTCGGTGAACGTCAGCGCCCACACCGCGACCCACACGAGACTCAGCACGCCGCAGATATAGAACGATTCGCGCCAGCCCCAGTTCGCCATCACCAGCACGATGACGGCGGGCGCGATTGCATTGCCCACACGCGACGCTGCATGCGTGATGCCCTGCGCGAAGCCGCGCTTTTCTTTTGCGACCCAGCGCGCCATCGCAGCCGTCGCGGCGGGAAACGTCGCGCCTTCGCCGAAACCGAGCAACAGACGCGCAGCCAGCAGCGACGTCAATCCGCCAGCAAATCCCGTCAGCAAGGTGGCGACACCCCAGATCGCGCCGCACAGCAACAGCGTGCGCCGCGCGCCGAAGCGGTCGCTGACCCAGCCGCCCATCACCTGAAAGATCAGATACGGATACGCGAAGGCCGAAAACACGAGGCCGATCTGCGTATGCGAAAGCTGGAATTCCTTGCCGAACCCAGCCGCCGCCGTGCTGACGTTGACGCGGTCGAGGTAGGTGATGAAGTACATGATGCAGAGCATCACTAGAACGATACTGGTCGCACTGGTCAAACGAAACCGCTTCATCGTCTCTCTCCATTGCATGTGGCGACGGCGCGCCGGAGGTGGCGTGCGACGTCCTCGCCCGTCAGCGGCACACGCTGTTTGCGGACGCATTGCATGTTGTTCGGGCCGCGTTCTTCGCGCGGCTTCGTGAGGGAAGCGTCTCCACTTCCCTGACTGCGAGTTGCTTCGAGCTGTTTGATGCGTGGTGCGTGATGCGAACTGATTGATGCGTTCTGCTTATCTCAGTTTGTGTCGGTGCTTCGGAGGGATGCGTAGTGGCTCGTTCAGGCGGCAGCTTTCAAACCCGATGCCTTGGTCGGCGCACTCAACCACTCCATAGCGGCAGGCAAACCGCTTTCCTTTAGCGTGACACCCGCGAGCTTCAGGCCCATTTCGCAGCCCGCGAGCGTGGCCAGCAGCATCAGGTCGTTGCAATCGCCGAGATGGCCGATGCGGAACATGCGGCCTTTCATCTTGCCGAGGCCCGTGCCGAGCGACATGTCGAAGCGTTCGTAGATGAGCTTGCGCACCGCGTCGGCATCGATGCCTTCGGGCATCATCACGCCGGTCAACACCGGGCTGTACACGGACGGATCGGCGCACTGAATCTCCAGGCCCCACGCACGCACCGCACGGCGGGTGGCTTCGGCGAGACGCTCATGGCGCGCGAACACGTTGTCGAGTCCTTCGCCGAGAATCATGTCGAGCGCTTCGGACAAGCCGTAGAGCAGATTCGTGTTCGGCGTGTACGGCCAGTACCCGGTCTTGTTCATCTCGACGATGTCAGTCCAGTCCCAGAAGCTACGCGGCAGTTTTGCGTGCTTGCTGGCGGCCAGCGCTTTCGGCGAGATCGCGTTGAAGCTGATGCCCGGCGGCAGCATCAAACCCTTCTGCGAACCCGACACGGTGACGTCCACGCCCCACTCGTCGTGACGATAATCGGCGCAGGCAAGGCCCGAAATCGTGTCGACCAGCAGCAGCGCCGGGTGGCCCGCTGCATCGATCGCGCGACGCACGGCGGCGATGTCCGACGTCACACCCGTGGATGTTTCGTTGTGCACGACGCACACCGCCTTGATCGTGTGTTGCGTGTCGGCGCGCAGACGCTCCTCGATCATTTGCGGCTGAACGCCCTTCCGCCATCCTTCGATACCGGGCAAGCCGAGGAATTCAGGCTTCAGCCCGAGGCTCTCCGCCATCTTTTTCCACAGCGTCGCGAAGTGGCCGGTCTCGAACATCAGTACGTGATCGCCGGGGCTCAGCGTGTTGGACAGCGCCGCTTCCCATGCGCCCGTGCCCGACGCCGGATAGATCACCACCGGCTGCTGAGTCTTGAAGATTTTCTTGATGCCGTCGAGTACCTTCAGACCCAGTTCGCCGAACTCGGGGCCGCGATGGTCGATGGTCGGATAGCTCATCGCCCGGAGGATGCGGTCGGGCACCGGGCTCGGACCCGGAATCTGCAGAAAGTGACGGCCGGCGGGATGGAAATCTAGCTTGAGCATTGGGCTCCTCCGATTGAATTTTGCATTCAAAAAACTATATCAGACGAACTGTGACGCTCCCAAGGCGAAAAATGCGCGTTGATGGCGGTGTTTACCCGCGCTATTAACTAATCTGCAAGGTTCCGATAAAATCCGATCTCACGCGATGTTGAGGACTTTTGTATGCAAAATTCGGATTTCAATGCGGGCTTAACGACTGTCCCGCTGATGCCGAAGGTCGAGCGCCAGCGCTTGCACGACACGGTGGTGGAGCACATTCGCCGCTTTATCGTCGAAGGCGCGCTGGAGCCTGGCAAGAAACTGAATGAGCGTGAGTTATGCGAGACGCTGGGCATTTCGCGCACGCCGTTGCGTGAAGCGCTGAAAGTGCTGGCCGCCGAAGGGCTGATCGAGATTTCGCCGAACCGGGGCGCGTCGGTGTCGAAGATGTCGGAGGCGGAGTTGCGCGAGACCTTCGAATTGATGAGTGGTCTCGAAGCGTTTTCCGGCGAACTCGCCGCAGAACGAATGACCGCCGCAGAACTCGCCGAAATCAAGGCGCTGCATTACGCGATGCTCGCCTGCCGCACGCAGAACGATCTGCCTGGCTACTACAGCCGCAATCAGGCGATTCACGACAAGATCAACGAAGCGGCGAGAAACTCGGCGCTGCGTCAAACGTATATGGCGGTGAACCGGCGTTTGCAGGCTTTACGATTTCGCTCGAATTTCCAGACGCCGAAATGGGACAGCGCCATTCACGATCACGATGAAATGCTGAAGGCGCTCGAAGCGCGCGACGGCAAGAAACTCAGCGCGATTCTGCGACAGCATCTGCTTGATAAGCGCGATGCGGTCTTGCAGGTTCAGTCGCAGGAAGCGGCAGCGGGGTCGTCGTTGAAGACCTGATCGACGCGCGCCGCGAGGTAAAGACCTCGACGTTTTATGGCGCGACCGCGAAAGCGGATCAAACGGCGGGAAATACGTTTGTCTTCAAGAAGACGTCGAGTTCGACGTCCTGATAGTCGCCTGTGCTGAAGGGAAAACTTGTCCACCTAAAATGTTGGCAAGCCTGTGGACAAGTTTCTCACAGCAGGGTTAAGTAGTTGATGTAGCGGGAATATCGGGCGGCGGCTTCGGAGTAGGCAGCGGGTGATGCGGCGAAGCCGGCCTCCTCTGAATCGCTGTTTAGCAAGGATGCCCTACGACCCGCGCCGCCCTCACCCTCCAGTTGTCCACACATTTTGTTGGCAAGCCTGTGGACAACTCGCGCACAGCACTACCAAGTAGTTGATACGACTGATCAATCTCACGCAGGTGCGGCCGGGAGCAGACTTGCGCCGCTCGAATCCCTGGCGGCTCACCTCACCCCATCCCGCCGGCGCAGCGACTCCGGCATCCCGAACAACATAATCACCGCGCACACCACGCACATCGCGCCGATCACATACAACGCCGGTGTCGTGCTCCCCGTCAGATCTTTCACGCGCCCCACCATGACCGGGCTGACAATGCCACCGAGTTGTCCGAGCGTATTGATCAACGCGATGCCACCCGCCGCGCCTGCGCCCGTCAGCAGCTTCGGCGGCAGCGCCCAGAACGCCGGAATCGACGCCACCATGCCCGCACCCATGACCGCCAGCGCGACGACCAGCAAACCCGTCTGCTTGTCGAAGAACCCGGCCGCGAAGAACCCCACCGCCGACATCACCAGCAAGCCGAACACGAACTTGCGCCGCTCGCCGCTCGCATCGGACAGACGCCCCACCACGACCATGCAGATCGCGCCGCACACATAAGGCACCGCGGTCAGCAATCCGATCACGGTCGGATTGTTCGTCCCCGCCACGCGAATCAGATGCGGCGCCCAGAAATTCAATCCATACGACGCCACCTGAATCAGGAAGTACACGAGCCCCAACGTGAGAAAGCCCGGCGTTCTGATCGCGCCCATCAACGAATGGCCGGTGTCGGCGTGACGGCTCTGCTGCGCTATTTGCCCCGCCAGAAAAGTCTTCTCCGCCGACGACAACCACGCCGCGTCTTCGATCCGGTCTTTCAGCAGTTTCAACACCAGAATCCCAAGCACGACGCAGGGCAATCCGCCGAGCAGAAACAGCCAGTGCCAGCCCGGCATGCCGAGCACGCCGTTCATATGTCCGATCACGAGACCCGCGAGCGGCGCGCCGACCAGACCGGAGAAAGCGGACGCGAGAAACAGCATCGATGTGATACGTCCGCGATAGCTCGCCGGAAACCACAACGTCAGGTAATACAGCACGCCGGGTGCGAAGCCCGCTTCCATGGCGCCGATCACGAAGCGCAATCCGTAGAACTGCCACTCGTTGCTGACGAACACCATCGCAGCCGTCGCGAGTCCCCACGAAATCATGATTCGCGCAATCCAGCGACGCGCGCCTACCTTGTACAGAAAGAGATTGCTTGGCACTTCGAACAGCACGTATCCGATCACGAACAGACTCGCGCCGAGACCATACGCGGTATCGGACAAACCGAGATCGCTCTGCAACTGAAACTTCGCGAAGCTGATGTTGATGCGGTCGAAGAACGCAAACAGATAGCAGATCATGATCAGCGGCATCAACCGCCACGCGACTTTGCGGATGATCGCCGCGGCATCGTCCACGCCGTATTCGCGGCGGCCACTCTTGTCACTCGCGACTGCGCTCAGGTCACTCATGCTTGTCTCCAATGCCGGATTCGGCGATGCCGTCCGGTCGTTTAATGGGGTTTATCGGATTGGACGGTGAGGCTCGTGTCAAATCTGCAAAACGTATTCAGGCACCGGATGCAGGTCGCAATTACGACCCGCCTTCGCCAGTTGTCCTGGCACGTCGTGGCCGAGCAAGGCGGGCAAAGTACGCGACAGCGCAATCACCTTTTGCAGATCGACCCCGGTGGCAATGCCCATCTCGTCGCACATATTCACCAGGTCTTCCGTGCAGATGTTGCCGGACGCCCCCGGCGCAAACGGACAGCCGCCGAGGCCGCCCAACGCGGCATCGAAGCGTCGCGCACCGGCTTCATACGCGGCCAGCACATTGGCGAGACCCAGACCGCGCGTGTTGTGAAAGTGCAGCGTGAGCGCACTCGCGGGAATCCGCTCGAGCACACGCGTGACGAGCCGCCTGACCTGACGTGGATTCGCCATGCCCGTCGTGTCGGCCAGCGTGATGCCCTCGATGCCCATCTCGCGATACGTATCGACAATGCCGATCACCCGGTCTTCGTCGATCGTGCCTTCGAACGGGCAACCGAACGCCGTCGCCACCGACGCGTTCAACAGCACGCCCGATCCTTTAACGTGCCGCACGATGTCGTCGAACGCGGCCAGCGACGACTCGCAACTCATGCGCATATTCGCGCGGTTGTGGGTCTGACTCGCGGACATCACCAGGTTCAGTTCATCGGCGCGCACGGCGAGTGCGCGCTCGGCGCCCTTCAGGTTTGGGATCAGCGCGACGTAGATCACGCCGGGTTGCCGTTTGATCTGCTGGAAAACGGATTCGCCGTCGCGTAACGCGGGGATCGCTTTCGGCGACACGAACGAGCCGGCTTCGATCCGCGTGAAGCCGAAGGTGGACAGCGCGTCGATCAGCGCGATCTTGTCGGCGGTGCCGACCCAGGTGGGCTCGATCTGCAAGCCGTCGCGCGGCGCGACTTCCTGCACGATCAGCCGGTCGGATTGCAAGTTGGTGAGGTCGCTCATTGCACGGCTCCTTCGCGGCGCAGCCGCTCGATATCTTCGTCGGCAAAGCCCAGTTCGCTCAGCACGCTGCCCGTATGCGCGCCAAGCGACGGCCCTTGCCAGCGCACTTCGCCCGGTGTGTCCGAGAGCTTCGGCACGATGCCCGGCATCTTCACTTCCATGCCGCCCGGCAATTGCGCCGGCAGCAACATGTCGCGCGCCTGGTAGTGCGGATCGGCGACGATGTCCGCCACCGAATAGATGCGCCCCGCCGGCACTTCCGCGCGTTCGAGCGCGGCCAGCACATCGTCGGTCGCGTGGTGCGAGGTCCATGCGGTAATCGCCTGATCGAGCATCGCCGACTGTTTCGCGCGACCGTCGTTGCGCGCGAGTGAGGGATCGTCGGCGAGATCGGGGCGGCCGATCAGATGCATCAGCCGTTTGAAAATCGGATCGCTATTGCCGGCAATCACGACGTAGCCGTCGTCTTCAGTGCGATACGTATTGGATGGCGCGATGCCCGGCAACGCGCCGCCGCTGCGTTCGCGCACGTGCCCGAGCAGGTCGTATTCGGGCACGAGGCTTTCCATCAGATTGAACACGCTCTCGACCAGCGATACGTCGACCACCTGGCCTTCGCCATGTCCGGTCTTCACGCGCAGCAACGACATCAACGCGCCGATCACACCGTGCAGCGACGCGAGCGAGTCGCCGAGACTCACGCCGACGCGCGCCGGTGCGCCGTCCACTTCGCCGGTCGTGTAGCGGATGCCGCCCATCGCCTCGCCGATTGCGCCGAACCCTGGCCGGTCGCGATACGGTCCCGACTGGCCGTAACCGGAGATGCGGACCATCGTCAGTTTCGGATTGATCGCGTGCAGCACGTCCCAGCCGAGACCGAGCTTTTCGAGCGCGCCGGGGCGCAGATTTTCTATCACGACATCGGCGTCGGCGGCGAGCCGCTTGACGATATCGACACCCTCCGCCGATTTCAGATTCACGCAGACCGACTTCTTGTTGCGCGATTGCAGATACCACCAGAGCGAGGTGCCCTCATGCAGCTTGCGCCATTTGCGAAGGGGGTCGCCGGTTTCGGGGGCTTCGATCTTGATGACATCGGCGCCGAATTCGGCCATGAGGCGCGCGGCAAACGGCGCGGCGATGAGGGTTCCGATCTCGACGACACGGATACCCTGGAGCGGTCCACTCATGGTGCTGTCTCCTTCCCATATAAGGTTCGTATTGGGAGACAGCTTATGAGCCACGCGGCGGTGGCGTCCAACCGCAATTCGCCAACGACCGTTCGCGAATGACGAACGCTCGGCGGTTGGCGTTTGTTCTAGTCGATCTTGACGGAGTCTGTGGACGCGGACGCTTCCAATGCCTCGACTGATCGCAGGTGATCGAACAGAAGGCGGCTTACTGGCGAGAGCGCGTCGACATCGCGCACGACCAGCACGAGGCTGCGCTCGGACCATTCGTCTTCGAGTGGAATGCCGATCAATCCGAGCGGATCGCCCATCAGTTGATACACCTTCTGCGGCAATACGCCGACGCCCATGCCGGCCTGCACCATCCGGCAGACCGCATCGAACCCCGGCACGTGGATGCGCAAGCGCAGCGGCTTGCCCGCCTGACGCGCGGCCATATGCGTGCGCGCGTTGATCGAACTCGCGGCGTGCAGGCCGACATGATCGCCGTCGAGCGTCTCGGCGAAAGCCACACTGTTGCGCGCCGCCAGCGGATGATCGTCGCGCGTCACGAGCACCAGCGAGTCGTGCCGGTAATGCGTGACGTGCAGATCGTGCGTGTCGGCGTCGCCGGAACAGATGCCGAGATCGGCGAGGCTATCGTCGACGGCTTCGACCACGCCGCCGCTCGGGCGCTCTTCGAGATCGAGCTTCACGCGCTCGTGCTGCAACTGGAACGCGCGCAAATCTTCGGGGAGAAATTCGACGATCGCCGACAGATTGGCCATCATCCGCACATAACCGCGTACGCCGCTCGCATGTCCCGCCAGTTCGATGCCGATATTTTCGATGTCGCGCATCACGCGCCGCGCGTGATGCAGCAGCGTTTCGCCGGCCGGCGTCAGCGTCATGCCGCGCGCGTTACGCTGGAACAGCGTGGCGCCAACCGCCTGCTCGAGTTCGAGCAGACGTTTGCTGGCAGCGGAAACGGCAATCGCCTCGCGCTCGGCGGCCCGCGTGAGCGTGCCTTCTTCGTAGACGGCGAGGAAAAGTTGCAGCGTAGTGAGGTCGAGTCTTCGGAGCAGGTTTTTGAGGACCATCGCGGAACGCCGGGAGTTCTGTCAGTGGTAATCATCCTCCAGCTGATGACGCACGGCTAGCACGGTGAGGGTTTGGCTGTTCTCGATTTCGAACAGCGCGACGTAACCGGACCGGCCGAACGGGATCAGTAGCTCACGCAGAAACGGGGCGTCTTGCTGCGCTTTGCGGCAAGTGAACGGCGACGTACGGAGCGTCGCGATACCGTCGCGGATTGATCGCAACGCACGCTCGGCGAGTGCGATATCCGTGTCGTCCCGTTCGATGATGAAGTCGTACAGTCGTTTAAGGTCAACTGCGGCAGTGCGGGTGAAACGAACTTGATACGTCATCGTTTCTTCTTGACTTTTGCGGCCTTGGCCTTCGCTTCCCCCAGCCGCTCTTCGAGTTCCGCAAGCAGATCATCAGCCTGCACGTAGTCGCCGCTTTGCTTCGCTTCCTCGCGCGATGCAAGTCCACGCGCGACAAACTCGCGTTGGTTCAAGCGCCGCGAAATGTTGTCGCGGATGGCCTGTTCGACGAAACTGGAAATGCTTTCGCCGTCCTGCAGGACTTCTTCAGCCGCAGCCCGTAGTTCCGGCTCGACCCGCACCGACGGAAAGTTAGCGCTTTTCATACTTCACTCCATGCATCGCATTTGCGATGCATTATCGCGCTAACCGTTGCCCGATGCAAGCCGCCCCTCAATCCTTCCACGCCGATCCAAGAATCATCGTGCAAAAATTCTCGCGATGATAATGCGGGTCCTTCAGCGCCAGCACGTCAGCCTTCACGTTGCCGAACGTCGTCTCCGGCTTGTGAATCGTGCCGTGCGCGAACGCGTCGATGATGCCTTCCTTGAAGTGCGCGCCACGCGGATGCGCATGAATCACCTCATGCCGATGATCCTCGCTGAACTCGTTGTACGCGAGGCCCAGCACGTCCATTTCGACACCCGCCGTCACCAGCGCGACCACCGGCTTCATATGCTGCGGAATGCCAGGCGTCGTGTGCAACGCAATCGAATTCCATACCTGATCGATGTCATCCTCGCCGATGCCGTGACGGCGCAAAAAGTCACGCGCGGCATTCGCGCCGTCCACTTCGAAGCGGTCGTGCTCGCTGCTATAAGGCGCGACGAGCCCCATATCGTGAAACATCGCGCCGATGTACAGCAGCTCCGGGTCGTACTTCAACTGCTTGCGCTCGCCGGCCAGCGAGCCGAACAGAAACACGCGCCGCGAGTGGTGATACAGCAGGTCGGTTTCGGTATCGCGCACGAGTTGGGTGGCTTCGCGCGCCATCATGCTGTCGGGAATCTGAATGCCTGCAATCGTTGCCATTTGAGTTGCTCCGTAACTGGTTCGAGGGTTCGAGTGAACGGGACGCGCGTTGCCGGTGGCGGCCTGGTCGCATGGAAGCGCCTTTGGTATGCTCATCCGCGGCGCTTTTTTCGTGCGTTTCAAGCTGCGTGTCCGATGAAGTCCAGTATTGGTCAACGCGCCCTCGCGGACAATCGCCAGGCACCGTCGAACACTGCCAGGCGTACGGCGTTGACTGCCGTGGCTGCCGGTTCCGTCCACCGTCCAAAGGAATTGTTTCGATGCCCACCGTCGCGATCGCGATCTTTCCCGGCGTGCAGGCGCTCGATGTCGCCGGTCCGGTCGACGTTTTCTCCGAGGCCAACGGGTTCATCGCGCCCGAGGTTCGTTACGACGTCAAACTGCTGAGCGCGGAGCCGGCGCCGCTGCGCGCGTCCAACGGCATGACGCTGGTCGCCGACACCACGTTCGATCAGGCGCAGGGCCCGTTCGATCTCGCGCTGGTCGCAGGCGGCCCCGCGCTGCCTCACAACAGCGTGCCCGACCCGCGCCTGCTGCACTGGCTGAGCCACGTCGCGACGCGCTGCCGCCGCTACGGCTCGATCTGCACCGGCGCGTTCGCACTCGGCCATGCGGGATTGCTCGACGACCGCAACGTCACGACGCACTGGCAGCACGCAGCGCAACTGGCCGCGCAATTTCCCGACGCGCGCGTCGATCTCGACCGCATTTATCTGCGCGATGGTGAGTTGGTCACGTCAGCGGGCGTCACCGCCGGCATCGACCTGTCGCTCGCGCTTGTGGCGGAAGATCACGGGCCGCACACGGCGCTGGCGGTCGCCAAGCGGCTGGTAGTGTTCGCGCAGCGGCAAGGCGGCCAATCGCAATTCAGTCCCTACCTGACCGCTCCCGCCAACGACACGTCGCCCGTCGCCAAAGTCCAGGCGCACGTCATGCAAAAGATCAGCGAGAGCTTCACGGTGAAGCAACTCGCGGATGTCGCGGGCATGAGCGCACGAAACTTCGCGCGCGTGTTCGTGCAGGAAACCGGCGTGACGCCGCACGAATTCATCGAACGGGCGCGGGTCGATGCGGCGCGCAAACTGCTCGAAAGCAGCGGCACGGTGCTGAAAGCGATTGCGTACGACTGCGGTTTCGGCACCGCGGACCGGATGCGCATCGTGTTCACCAAACGCATCGGCGTAACGCCGATGCAGTACCGCGAGCGCTTCCGTTCAGTGTGAGTGCGGTGGGCGGCAGCCACGCCGTCTGCCTGAACTCGCCGTGAGAAAATGTCGGTCTTTGCTCCGGCAATGCCATCGATCACAAGGAACGACATGACCTCCTCCACTCCGATTCGCGCGATCGTCACCGGTCACAACCGTGGCCTCGGCGCGGCGCTCGCCGAACAACTGCTCGCACGCGGCGTCACGGTGCTGGGCCTGTCGCGCTCGCGTCATCCGGCGCCCGACACGCTCAACGCGCACTCCGCTGCGAAGTTCGAAGAAATCGAATTGGAACTCGCCGACCCGTCGCGCGTGGCGCAATGGATCGCGACCGACGCATTGCGCAGCTTCGTCAGCGGCGCGCAAACGGTTCTGCTGATCAACAACGCGGGCATGGTGCAGCCGATCGGCACGCTCGAAGCACAGGACGCAGCAGCGATCGCGAGCGCAGTGAGCCTGAACGTCGCGACGCCGCTGATGCTGGCCAGCGCGCTCGCCACGGCCGCCGTCGACGCGAGCGACCGGCGCATCGTGCACATTTCGAGCGGGGCGGCGCGCAACGCGTACGCCGGCTGGAGCATCTACTGTGCGACGAAAGCCGCGCTCGATCATCACGCGCGCGCGGTCGCGCTCGATGCCAATCGCGCGCTGCGGATCTGCTCGCTCGCGCCGGGCGTAATCGACACGAACATGCAGGCGGAGATTCGCGGCAGCAAAGACGCGCAATTCCCGATGCGCCCGAAATTCGAGGATCTGAAGCGCAACGGGCAACTGACGTCGCCTGAGCAATGCGCGGCTCAACTGGTCGATTACGCACTCAGCGACGCGTTCGGCCAGACGCCGGTCGCTGACATTCGCGAGATCGCGGGCGCGGCCTGATCAACCGCACGGCCAACGCCGTCCCAGCCCCCGAAAAAGCTCACCTTTCGTACGGAGCGGCGCGGGACTGACGTGGGGTGCCTGTCCAATTGCTCCCGAAAACCCTCACCTTTCGAGCTTGGGGGCAGGACGCAAAGCCATGCTGGGCAAGGTGCCCAAGGTCCGAAACAGGCCACTCCCGCAAACCCTCACCTTTGGGAACCGTGGAATGGCCTGCATGGGTTCGGAAGATGCGTCGCGCCGATACGCGGGGTCAACGCCGCCATTGACACGGCCGGCGTCATGAATTCAGGGTTTTTTGCGTGCATTCACGCCGCGCAAGGCCCCGTGGAATGGGCAAATGCGCTTATCCGCCCGCAATCCGCCGTTTTTTTCGCCGATGCTTCACGGCTTTTATCGGACTGGCGGCATGAACCGGGCGTCGCCTGTCTGCGGAAGATAGGCGACGCATCCTTGCCTGGCGGGGCTTTGAGTCTCGAATCGACAGCGGAATGTCGAAGGGTGAGGAAAAATCAGGCGCTCAGGCTCACGGTTCGCTGCACTGCGTCCGGCTCCTGAATATCCTCACCTTTCGTGTCTTCAAAGCGAATTTGAAGGACCCGCCGCGTACGCACAGCGAGGTCTTTCACCTCGTCGATCAGAACTTGTGACGGATACCGACGACCGCCAGCGCCTGGCTGTCGGTCCCGGAATTCACGCCGAAGTCGCCAATCGACGCCTGCGCGCCCACCACCTTGCCGCTCGAGTTAAGCGTGTTGCCGCTCGCTTTCTGATAGCCGGTCAGCGCATACAGATCGGTGCGTTTGGAGAGCGCGTAATCCGCCCCGAGGTTGATCTGGTTGTAATGCGCGGACGACGGCCCGGTCAGCGACGTGTAGTTGTAGGCCACGCCGGTGCGCAACGCCGGAGTGATCTGATAGTTCACGAACACCGAACCGTTGTTGAACTTCGCCGTCTCGCGGAAGGCAGAGAACGCGTCGCTGCCGTACTGCGTGTTGGAATACGCAGCGCCGATCGTGGCCGAGCCAACGACATACTGACCGCCCACGCGCACGATCTGAATCGACTTGGCGCTTGCAAAACCCGCGTTGATCACCGTGTTGAACAGCGAATCCGAGCTGCTGGTCCAGGTCCGCACGTTGGCCGTGGTCGTGTTGCCGCCATTCGCGTAGAAATAGCCCGCACCGAGCGACAGCGGACCGTTCGCGTAGGCAGCGCCGAAGCTATAGGTCTGTCCGCTGCCGCCCGCACCGGCGACGCCGCCCACGCCGTACAGCGCTTCGACCTGGAAGCCGGAGAACAGCGGGCTCACATACTTGACCGAGTTGCTCACGCGCAGGCTGTTGTCGTAGTTGTCCAGGTCGCCTGGCGTGCCGAACACGCCGCCGAAGTAGTTGTCTTCGGTGAGACCTTGAACCAGGTCGACGATCGGATCGTATTGACGTCCCAGCGTGACCGTTCCCCACGTGTTGCTCGACAGACCCACCACGGCCTTGCGGCCGAACTCGCGGCTACCCTGGCCGAGCGCGCCCGTCCCCACGTTGAAGCCGTTCTCCAACTGGAATACCGCTGCGAGGCCGCCACCGAGGTCTTCCGTACCCTTCAGCCCCCAACGGCTACCGGACATATTGCCGCTGCTGAACTTCACCAGCGTCGACTGGTTCTGGCCGTTCGTGCTTTGTGCGTTGTGTACATAGGCGATACCGGCATCGACGATGCCATAGAGCGTGACGCTGCTTTGCGCGTGAGCGCCCGCCGCGAGGAGAAGACCAGCTGGCAATGCGAGGAGAGAGAGGCGCTTCATTATTTAGTTTCCCGTATCAATGCTGTAGTTGTTTAAAACCGTTGCAACGATACGAGAAGGTTTTGTGTCGGCAAACTAACTAATTCTTCGATAGATATCAACGTGCCGGCAGCGTCGCCGTTTTCAGGCGACGTGCGGAGATGACGTCACGCGGGAATCGCGGACAGTTCGGACAGCGCGTATTTCGAGCGGGCGATGACTTCGGCGGGAACCGGCACATGTGTGCGCCGCAGCAACGCGCCGCTGCGGAACATCAGCAGATCGCCGGGTTGGCAGGTGGTCCAGACTTCATCGGTGAGCGGCGTGGTGGCGATCACCGCTGTGCGATCGGCTTGCGTACCGCGCTCGGCGAAGTCCACGCTCAGATCGCCATCGACCAGACGCGCGCTCGAAAACGGCCAATGACGTATCACGTACGACAAACGCGTCGAGCAGAACGCAAACTGCGCTTTGCCGTTCGACAGCACGAAATTGAAAATGCCAAAGGGGTTCAACGTGCGCGTCGCCTGTTCGATCACGTCGAAAAGTGCGTCGATATCGTCCACGTCGGCATCGGCGTGCGTGGCGAAATACGCGTGCAGCCGATTCATGATGAAGCAGAACG
The DNA here is from genome assembly GCF_900099835.1 of Paraburkholderia fungorum. NCBI lineage: Bacteria > Pseudomonadati > Pseudomonadota > Betaproteobacteria > Burkholderiales > Burkholderiaceae > Paraburkholderia > Paraburkholderia fungorum. Next base: position 2,932,077 of record NZ_FNKP01000002.1, on the reverse strand, counting down.
CTTCTTCGCTATCGGTCGAGCCAACCGGCGCATACGGCCCCGGCTCGCTGTGTTCACCGAGCGCGTGCAGGTCGCCGTTGTGCGCGAACACCCATTGCTGTCCGCGCAACTCGCGCATGAACGGATGGCAGTTCTCGACCCGCGCGCCGCCCTGCGTCGCCTTGCGGATATGGGCGACCACATTGCGTGACTTGATCGGATAACTCTTCAGAAACTCGGCGACCGGCGATTGATACGCGGGCTTTTCGTCGACGAAAACGCGGCAGGCGCGGTCTTCGTAAAACGCCACGCCCCAGCCGTCGACGTGATGATCGGTGAGGCCGCCGCGCGCGGCGAAGCCTGTCAGCGAGAAACTGACGTCGGTGGGTTCGGCGCAGCTAAGGGCGAGCAACTGGCACATGTCCGGGCCGCCTCAAGCTGCTCGTGCCGGGACGTGCATGATCGACGTGATCGCATCCGCCGTTACGGCGCCGGTGCTTTCGAAAGTCTTCGCGGTCATTGCAGGTCATCCCAGTTCGTTCATCTTCACTGGAGACTAACGTGTTTCAACCGCCGCCGTTATAGCGAATCATGCTTTGCAAATGACGGGCGCGCGCGGCTCCCGAAAACCCTCACCTTTGGCGATTTCCGCCGAATTTCCGCCGAAACCGCCCGCGCTTCAGCTCGCCAGCTTGCGGAACGTTTCCAGCACTGCGTCGCCCTTGAACGGCTTGACGATCCAGCCCTTGACGCCCGCCGCCTTGCCGCGCTCCTTCATCGCCGGGCTGCTTTCGGTCGTCAGCATGATCACGTTGACGGTCTTGTTCGCCAGTTCGCCGCGAATCTTTTCGACCATCGTCAGGCCGTCCATATTCGGCATGTTGACGTCGCTGATCACCAGCTTGATGCCGGGGCTCGACTTCAGCTTGGCAAGGCCGTCCTTGCCGTCCACGGCCGTATCGACGTCCAGACCGTTCTTCTTCAGAAAGCCGGCCACTTCGTCGCGCACCGTGCTCGAGTCATCCACCACCAGAATTTTCGACATGTTGTTTCCTTTGACCTTTCACCTTTGACACTACTCAGAACAGATCCAGCTCGCCCGCCTCGACCATCTCGCCGACATCGCGCGTGACTTCCCTGAAGTCTTCCGGCGACCAGCTCAGGCTGAACACGAAACGTTGATGCAGCCTGACCGCGCGGCCCGTTTGCGGGTCTTTCAGCCAGTACATGAAGCACAGTTGCGGATTGCCGCTGCCGAACGAGATGTACTTGTGCTTGTGATTGACCAGCAGCGGCACCTGCACCTCGCTGCGCTGCCACGCGTCCGCGTCGCCGACATAACGGTTCTTGAACGAGCCCCACACGAGATTCGTCACCTCGCCGAGCACGCTATTCAGATCGCGGAAATCGGCCTCGCCTTCGGGCGCGTCGTCGATCATCCGGTAGCGATCGAGCAGATCGAGAATCGGCGCCTCTTCGGCCTGCATCGTCATATAGCCGCGACACCAGGGGCTTTCCAGCGGAATCAGGCTGAATACTTCGCCGAAGATAATCCGGTCGCGCACGATGTACGGCGTGTCGCACGTGATGGTCAGGTCCTTGAACACGTCGCCGAGAATCGCCTGGGTCATTTCGGCGATGCCGCGCACCAGCGCGTTCGGATAATCCTGGCTGAAAATGTATTCGTCGATTACGCGGCGCAGCGGCGCCATGTCTCGCGCGACATAGGTTGCGCAGACGACGCGGCGCAGGCTCTCCGGCAGGTCGTCCATGCCGGTGTCGTGGTCGCGCCGCATGATGATCGGCAACTCGGGGCGCACTGCGTTGATCCTGATCGCGAGTTCAGCGCTGGCCTCGGGCGAGCCCGCGCAATTCTCCGCGAACAGCACCGCGCCGAGATCGATGTTCGAGCGCAGTACCGACTGCAAACGGTTCTTGCCGACTTTCACGCCGACCAGATTGTGTTCGTCGCAGAAGCGCTTCAGCGTTTCCTTGTGCACCGGGCAGTCGTCCAGCACCAGCACCTTGCTGACCGGTTCGTTGATATTCATCGTTTCCATTCTCTTGTTCAGAACAGTTCCAGCTCGCCGCTGGTTTCTTCAATCGCGCTGGTATCGGCGACGAAATCGATTGGCGCATGCGCGCACACGCAGACGGTCGCGGCAAGCCGCACGCCGTCGTTAAGCGTGACCGAATACGACGCCAGGAACCCCGGCTTCAACTCATGCAGATGCGGCAGGCACTGCGCGTTCAGCACGTAGGGCGTGGACATGCCGAGGTCGGGAAAGTAGTTCAGCAGTTCCTGGTTCATCGCGCCGCAACACAGGTTGCAGATTTCCAGAAAGACTTCCTGGAACGGCCTCTCGTCGCCTTCTTTCAGGTAGTAGCGATGCGTGCTGTCGTCTTCGTCGAAATGCAGAATCAGCAGGAGCCGGAACACGATCGACGAGATGGTCAGCACGACCACCTGGGTGTTTTTCGTCGCGCCGATGCTGGCGTCGGCAATCGCTTCGATCTCGCACGAGTCGCTTGTGTCTTTTGGCAGGCGAGCCTGCGCCGCCTTGCGGAAGATGCGCTCGAAACTGCTTTTCGCGTCGGCCGAAATCACGCCGGCACCTCGTCGAGCCGCGCGTGAAACTGATGGGCCAGCGATTCGACGCTGGCGAGCGACGCCGCGATCATCTTGCCGCCCGCCTGAATATCCTGAAACGTGGACGTGGTGGTCAGATCGTTGCGATGCAGGCTGTCACGATAGCTCTTCGACAACTCCTCGGAACGCGCGGCGAGCGAGCGCACTTCGCTCGCGACCACCGCGAAGCCGCGTCCGGCCGGACCCGCGCGCGCCGCCTCAATCGATGCGTTCAGCGACACGATCACCACATGCCGCACGATCGACGACAGCTCCTGATTCTTCGCGTGCATGTCGTGGTTCTGCGTCATCAGCGAGATCATCTGCTCGTGCCAGCGCTCGAAGGTCGCGCCGAGGGCCTTCAGACGCGCGGCTTCGCTCGCGATCTGCTGCGCCTGGTGAGTCCACTGTTCGCGGTTCCCGCTCATGGCGTCGAGTGCGCCGCGCAGTTCTTCGACATTCGCGGCTTGCTGCGCCAACTCCTCGCGCAATTGCACGGTCAGCGCCTGCAGGTCCTGTTCGGCCTGCTCGCGTTCGTCGAGTGCGCGCCTATGCGCCGCCTGCTCGGCCTCGCGCGAGACGCTCAGTGCTCGCGCTTCGGCCAGCAGCCGCGCGGTTAATTGCGCGCTGTGCAGCCTGTGCGCGACCCATGCCGCCACAGCGGTCACCGCGCCGCCTGCCAGCGCCCCCAATACATACTGTTGGATCACAACCTTTCCTTGCGATGTGCGTCAGCCGACGCTCAACCGGCCATCGCGTCGAGTTTCAGATCGCCGGCTTCGTCGCGCGCGTCGGCACCGAGGGTGTCCACGGCGAAGCTGTCCGGCAGACTCACAATCGTCTGGAACTGACGGAACGACGCGCCCTTTCGATCGTCGGTAAAGCGCAACTCGATGCTGCCGTTTTCGCGCCGCAGGAAATCGCGCACGGCGTCCATGCCGACGCCGCGGCCCGATACTTCGGTCACCGTTTCGGCCGTCGAAAATCCGGGCCGGAAGATGAAGTCGGCGATAGCTTCGTCGCCCAAAGTGTCGTCGGCGCCGATCCAGCCGCGCTCCATCGCGATTCCGCGAATCCGTTCGAGCGCGAGGCCGCGGCCGTCGTCGCTGAGCGTGATCTGCAATGCGCCGCTGTCCACGCCTACTTCGATATCGATCGTGCCGGCCGCGCTCTTGCCTTGCGCGCTACGCGCGTCGGCGGATTCGATACCGTGGTCGATCGAATTGCGCAGCAGATGCACGAACACGTTGCTCAACGTGCCGCCTGCCTGACCGCGCAAGCGATAACCGTTGTCGTCGATCCGCACGTCCGGCGCGGGCTTGCCCAACTCGCTCGCGAGAGAGGGCAGCGAATCCAGTACGCCGGAGAGTGCGTCGCGCACGCTTTCGCTGCCCAATGCGCGCAATTTGCGGCGCAGCGAATCGCGCATGGATTGCAGTTCGTGCAGTTCGTCGGCGTTGGTTTTGTCGAGCAGGCTGAGCGTCTGCTGAAGGTCGTCCTTGCCGATCATCACGTAGCGGCCTGCATTGCCCGCATCGTCCGACTGGTTTTTGCCCTTGCGGCCCAGGCTCTGTTCGTTGATTCGCGCGTAGCTCTCGATGGCCTCGCGCACGCGCGTCAACTCCTGCATCAGATGCTCCTGATCCCACGAGCGATCCGCATCCGGCTGACGCAGTTCGTGATAGCTGCGCTCGGTTTCGTGCACGACGTTGGTCAGGTGCTGCAGGTTGTAGGTCCGCGCATTGCCCTTGATGGTGTGCATGTTGCGGAACAGTTCGGCAATCGCCGCGTGATCCGCTTCCGAATGTTTGCGGATGATCCGCTCGTTCTCGCTGACAAACCCGGCCGAGCTTTCGATGAAGTGATGGAACTTCTCTTCGCTGACCGCGAGAATCTCGCCGATCATGTCGAGACGGCGACGCTGTTCGCTGGCCTCCGCTGCGAGCTTGCGCAATTCGGTGACGTCGCGCACACACAGCATCAGCCGCACGATGACGTCGTTTTCATCGGTAATCGCCGACCACGTCAGGTCGAGAATCTTCGCGCGGCCATCGGGCATGCGCCGCGAAATCTCGCCGACCAGCAGGTGCTGGTTAAACACAAAGTTGATGCCGTCTTCGCCCAGACACGCGTGCGTCGCGGCTTCGATTTGCGACAGCGCGTCGGCGCCGAGGTCGGTGTCGCCGAACACGAGGTCCATCAGCGCGCGGCCCGCAATGTCCTTCGTCTCAAAGATATCTTCCAGATAGGCCGAATACTCCGAGTGGATCACCGCGCCGTCGACCACGGTCAGAATGCCCTGCTGCATGTTCTGCAACATCGCCTGGATGTCGGCGGTTTTCTGCTTGAGCTGCGCGGAGCTTTCCTGAATCTTCTCGATCATGCCGTTGAACGCGACGATCGAGTGGCCGATCTCATCGAGCCGGCCCACCGGCACGCGGCGCGTGAAATCCTGGCTCGACGCGATCTCGCTCATCATGCCCTGCATGCGGCTGAGCGGACGCGTGATCTGGCGATACAGCAGCGAGCCGATCGACGTCAGCAGAATGATTGCGATGCCGGTGACGACCGCGATTGCCGTGGTCGTGGTGGCGAGCGTCGCGTTCAATGTCGTGATTGCGTCGTCTTTCTCGCGGTTTTTCTCGACGCGCAAGGTCTCGACAATGCCTTCGAGTTCATCGCGATACTGCGCGACGTTGGCGAACAGATATGCCTGCGCGAGTTCGTTCTTGCCGTCGGCCTTCATTTTGGCCGTGTCGTCGATCGCGGAGAAGTAGTTCGCGAGGCTCTCGGTCGCCTGCGTGACGAGCCCCTGCTGCGCGTGGCTCGCGGCTTCCTTGCCCTGCAACGCTAGCGCCTGTTGCAGCGTCGCCTTTTTCTTCTTCAACTCGTCCTGCGCTTGCGCGACCATGTTGGCGTCGGGCGCGTAGACCAGCGTCATGGTGGCGAGCTGCACGTCCTTGACCTGCGACACGAGGTCGGCGGACGCAAGCGCGCTCGGCACGACACCCTCGGTCACCTTGCGCACTTCGGCGGCGCTGCCGCGCGTCTGGTAAACCGCATAGCCACCAATCGCCGACAAGGCGACGAACATCAGAACAACCAATAGCGTGATGCGATGACGGATCGTCATGTGAACCCCCGATTTCTGGCCTTGGCGTCAGCCCTCGATCGGAGCCGCGCGTTTTATGCGAAATATCGCCTGACTTGTAGCGTCGCGGAGTATTGCCGATGGATGTTACTAAGCGATGACTGAATTGGATTTTCTCAGACAATTAGAGTCGTAAATTTTTTGCTAAAGTTTTGTCTTGAAGTGCCGTTATTTAATGCCTTTTTATTGCGGCAATTCGCGCGGGGCCGACAAGGCGCGAAAGTGTTCGTTGTGCAAAAAACTCTGTGTTGATGGTGGTTTTGCAATGCTAAACGCATTGCCGCGGCTGGCTAGCTGGCAAAATTAGCGCGTATTCTGCAGAACCATCTTTGACAATAGACAAATTTTTCTATTTAATTTATTGACAATTTTACCTGTATAAAATCAAAAATTTATTCGGTATAAATTGCTTTTGTTTATTATCTTTGAAGAAATTTCTTCGACATGCCGTCCGGTTCGGTTTGGACCGCAGACTGCGAATGACTTAATCAATCGCGCTCCCGTATTCCCTCACCTTATCGGCTAAAGTGCGCCTGAAGTGCGACAACAGGCACGCACATCTTCACCTTGTCGGCTCCCGAATATCCTCACCTCTCGACCTCAGGCATCGTCAATCGCATCCGCATCGACGCAAAGCGTCACAAGCCGTCGCACCGTAATAAACTGTAAGCGTGCATAAGAACCCGAAACCGCTGCTACCACGCGATTCGCTATATTGCGATGTGTGACAGGAGCGGCGACGCCGCCCATCAATTGTCCTCATCGATCAGGGCCCAGCCATGTCCGACACGCCCATCCAGGTTTTACTGGTCGACGACGACGCCGACCTGCGTGACCTTCTCCGCACCTTCTTCCAGCAACGCGGCATCGACATGTCCGTGCTGCATGACGCCAACCATCTGGCTCGTCGGCTCGAACGCGAGCGGCCGTCGATCATCGTGCTCGATCTGATGATGCCTGGCGTCGACGGCCTCAGTGCGCTGCGCCAGTTGCGCGCAAGCGGCGACACGATTCCCGTGATCATGCTGACGGCGCGTGCCGACGGCGTGGATCGCGTGGTCGGTCTCGAACTCGGCGCCGACGACTATCTCGGCAAGCCGTTCATGCCGCAGGAACTGCTGGCGCGCATCCACGCGGTGCTGCGCCGGCACGCACAACCCGCCGCCGCGCCCGCGCCGGTCGAGAAACGCGATGCGCTGCGCTTCGGCCGCTTCCGGCTCGATTTCGCGAGCCGCACGCTGTTTCGCGACGAAGAGCCGCTCAAGCTGACCGGCAGCGAATATGCGCTGCTCGAAGTGCTCGCCCAGCATCCGATGGAAACGCTGTCGCGCTCGCGGCTTGTCGATCTGCTGCACGGCCCTTACTCCGAAGTGACCGAGCGCGGTATCGACGTACCGGTATGGCGCCTGCGCCGTCTGCTCGAAGACGATCCCGCCAACCCTCGCCGTATCCAGACCATACGCGGCACCGGCTATATGTTCGTGCCCGGCGGCAGTGACGATGAAGAATCCCTTTAACACGCTGTTTGGCAGGCTCTCGTTGATGACGGTGAGCCTGATCGTACTGGTGCACATCACCGCTGTGGTTCTCGTCGACAGCGAACGCGGCCAGATCGACACCGGCCATGCGCAACGCGCGTTGCTGCTCGCGCTCGAATCGGAGCAGGGCAAGCCGCTCCCGGCATCGCTGGTGTCGGAGACGCTCGGCATCACGTATGTGAACGGCAACGACGCGATCAGCCAGGGCTGTTCCGCGCCGTGCGACAACACCTCCGGCCCGTTCGAGAGAGACTTGCGCGCGAAGCTGCCGAGCGGCAGTCACGTGGTGGCCGATCCTTCTAACGGCACGATCTGGGTTCAATATGCGGGCCACCCAGGCTGGCTCGTGTTGAAAAACAGCATCTTGCCCGCGCGCCGATTCATTGGCGCGCAGGCGGTCATGCTCGCGTTTGCGGTGATCGTCGCGCTGTTCGCCGCATGGCATTTGCAGCGGCCCTTGCATCGGCTGGCGCTTGCGGCGCGCGAGTTTCGCATCGGCCATCGCGCGCCGGTTGTCAAGGCGAGCGGACCGCGCGAAGTGAAGGAGTTGATCGGCGACTTCAATCAGATGGTGCATGAGCTTGCGCAAGCCGACCAGGAGCGCGCAGTCATGCTGGCGGGCGTCGCGCACGATCTGCGCGCACCGATCACGCGCATGCAGGTACGCGCCGATCTGCTGCCCGATGAAGCGAACCGTCGCGGCTTTCTGCGCGATGTGGAGTCGTTGTCGCGCATCGTCACGCAGTTTCTGGATTTCGCGCGCGAGACGGCGGACGCTTCGCCCAATACGAATGTGGATGCCCATTGCCGTCGCCATTACGGCGACAGTCTCGCGGACGACGCCCTCGTGCGCCTCGATCTGCAAGCCGGCGATGGCTTCGGTTTGCCGCTCGTCGACCTCGACCGGATTCTGACGAACCTGATCGAGAACGCGCTGACGTATGGCGATCCACCGGTCGAGATATCCACGTCACGACACAACGGGCATTACACGCTTCAGGTGCGAGACCACGGCAGCGGCATTCCCGGCAGCCAGCTCGACCGTGCGCTGCAACCGTTCGTGCGCCTCGACGAAGCCCGCAGCGGCGACGCGCATTGCGGCCTGGGGCTCGCCATCGTGCGACGCCTCGTGCGCTATAACGGCGGCGCTTTTCACGCGGATAACGCTGTCGACGGCGGCTTCGTCGTGTCGATGACGTTCCCCGCCTAGGAAACGACTCGCTGTAAAAAAAGCCGCGTGACTGCTCACGCGGCTTTCTCGCTGTATCTCACTGAACTGGACGGACGCTCAGCCCTGAGCGACGTGGCCCGGAACGACGATCGCGCCATGCGGACCATCGCCGCCGCCGCCGGGGCCGCCACCGCCGCCAGGCCCACCGTGGTCATGGCCACCGCCGCCCCAGCCCGGAGGCGGTCCCCAGAAACATCCGCTCAAGGTCGCGCTCAGCGCGGCCACGACCGCGATTGCCAATAGCTTCTTCATACTTGCTCCTTCGATAGATTGATGTCGACGCACAGTCATTGCGTTATCCAAAACTTATCAATCGACGGAAGATCATGTTTTACGAAGCCGTTACAACCGCAGCAAAGCGTGACAGCCGAAGCCGATCCAGCGGACCGGGGAGCGTCGCCGTGCAGCCTGTTTACAGCGACCCTGCGATGCTGGGCGATGCCGCTTTGCACGCTCACGCTTTGTTTGTATATGGAAGACGATGTAAGGAGTCGGGTAGCCGTTAGTTCGAGCGACGGGTGAGTTCGGCAAGTCCTCTTGCGTCACCACAGAACGTTGCGGGAGGACTCCCTGGAAATCCTCACCTTGCAGCCGGTGCGGATTGACGAAGGCCATGACTCACCTCCTGGAATTCCTCACCTTTGCCGATACCTCCTGGAATTACTCACCTTTCGACATGGAGAATCGACCTCCTGGAACGTCTCACCTTTGAGCAAATCGCGTCAACGTGCGTGCCTGGCGGTTCTCTCACACGCACACGATCCGCTACGTTGCGCTTTCGAATCCAGAGCGCCTATTATAGAAATGACAGTCCATGGGTACCGATGCGACTGCTCGACGAACCGCATTTCAGATAACCCAGATCGCCTGAACAATGGCAATCGAATCATGATGTCCAACGGTTGCCGGACAAAATCCCGCGTTCGCAATTCGTCTTTCAGCAGATCTTGAGTCTTTGATTCGCGAACCTTAAAGTTCGTATCCTTAACCTGATTGTGAAGTTGTATTAACTGCATTGAGTCAGTCCAATTCGTCATCGAGTCGGAAGTAGTGCATACGGAAAGGCATTGCGCGAACCGTTCGCAATGCTTCATTTGAGGAATGCGCATCATGACAAAAGGCAAAACAATATGACTCCTGGCATCGAACCGGCCGGCCTGAATCTCGTCGAAATCGCGGGACTGTTGCTCGGCGGTCTTGCGCTGTTCCTTCTCGGTCTGGAATTCATGACGGCGGGTCTGAAATCCATCGCCGGCCCCAAGCTGGAGTCGCTGCTAGGCACGCTGACCGCGAACCGCTTTCGCGGCGTGCTGGCCGGCGCGCTCGTCACCGCGCTGCTGAATTCGTCGACGATCACCACGGTGTTGATGGTCGGCTTCGTCTCCGCAGGTTTGATGACGCTCAGTCAATCCGTGCCGATGATCATGGGCGCTAATATCGGCTCGACGATCACCGCGCAACTCGTCGCGTTCGACGTCTCGAAGCTGACGCCATTCATGCTCGCGCTCGGCTTTCTGCTGCATGCGTTCAGCAAGCGCGATCTGCTTCAGCAGATCGGCGGAGTGGTGCTGGGGCTTGGGCTGCTGTTTCTCGGCATCCAGTTGATGGGCGATGCGACGCGTCCGCTACGCACGTTCCAGCCGTTCATCGACGCCATGCAGAATATGGAGAACCCGGTGCTAGGCATCGTGGTCGGCGCAGTGTTTACCGCCATCGTTCAAAGCTCCGCCGCGACGCTCGCCATCGTGATCGCACTCGGCGCGCAAGGGCTGATGCCGCTGGAAGCGGGCATTGCGTTGATCCTCGGCGCTAACGTGGGCACCTGCGGAACGGCGCTGCTCGCGTCTATCGGCAAACCGGCCGAGGCTCGCCAGGTCGGCGTCGTGCATCTGATCTTCAATCTTGTCGGCGTGATGTTCTGGGTCTTCTTCATTCCGCAGATGGCGAATCTGGTGCGGCATATCTCGCCGTCCTACCCGGAGTTGCACGGTCTCGCGAAACTCGCTGCCGAAACGCCGCGCCAGGTTGCCAACACTCACACGATATTCAGCGTAGCCAGCACGTTGATCCTGATCTGGTTCACGGGACCAATCGCCAAACTCGCGCAATTGATCGCGCCAAGCCGCGAGAAAAAAGAAAAGCCCGTGGGAGATGCGGTCTACCTCGACACATCGTCGCTGACGGTGCCGTCATTGGGACTTCAGCGAGTCCGCCTTGAGCTGACGCGTTTCGGTCAACTGGTTCTGGAAATTGTTCGCAACGGTTCGACGATGGTAGGCACCGGCACGATCGAAGATATCCGGCGGCTGCTCGAACAGGACAAGGAAGTTGAGCGGCTGGCGCCGCAGATTCTCCAATATATCGGCGAGCTATCGCAGGTCGAACATTCCGAGTCGGAAGGTCAGCAACTGGTTGGGCTCGCGCAAGTGGCGACGAGTCTGGAAAGCATCAGCAGTATCGTCGCGACCAATCTGGTTTCCGTCAGTCAGCAAAGGCTGACGCATCAGGTCGATCTCACGCGCTTGTGGGACGACGCGACGACCCAGTTTGGGGCGACCGTGATGCTCAACCTCGAACGTGCGATTGCAACGATCGACGAGGAAAAGGACAACGAAGCCGCCGCCGTCGTCGAAGCGAAGGCCGAAATCGAAACGATGGCGACGGCCGCTCGCCAGGCCGTACTGACCAAACTTCAACTGGCCGACAAGATGGATGTGCTGAGTTACCGCCTGGTCATGGATCTGATCGAGCAGGGCAGACAGATCGCGCATTACTCGCGGGCAATTGCCAGAACTGCGTCTGAGTTCCGGTAGATGGCGGCGGGTTCTATGGCCTGGTTTACGCGGCCAATGCAGGTTTCACGGGCGCATTGATTTGCATGAAAACTGAACGCCAGGGCATCTGGGAAGGACTATTTTTCAGGTGCGGCCTGGACCCCTGGATATCCTCACCATCCCGCAATCGCTCACCTCTAGCGATTTTCCCGCAGATCCGCTACCTGGAATTCCTCACCTTTGCGATCTGGCCGATCGCGTCGGATTTGTGCTCCTGGATATCCTCACTATTCAGAATATGCGTACCGTTACGCACATTTCTGTTTGGAGGCCTCCTCTTCGCGGAGAAAATACGATCGACGATGGTGTTACGCAGAGGCATTCAATCCGGCTGGCAGCCACAATTCGAGGGCGATAAATCCAGCCCCCGAAAAAGCTCACCTATCGCGGTCAGAACTTCACCTTGACCTGAAACCCGATCGTAAACGGCAGATTGTCCGAAGGAATCGGCGGAATCACGATGAAGTTCGCGCCGACGCGCTTGTACTCGAGCATCACGATTGGCGCGACCACCGGTCCGATCGTATGGTTACGGCCGAGTCCCCAGTTGCCGTAGTTATAGCCGGAGATAATCCCGCCCATCGCCGCGATCCGCACGATGCCCCAGTGCGCGAACTCCGGCGCCCACACTCCGCCGCCATAGTAAGAAGGCCGGCGCAGCGAATTGCGGAAGCCGCCCGCCGTCACCGCCCATTGATTGTTGATCCAGCATTCGACGCCGAGGCCCGGGTTGAACTCGTTGAAGTTGGTATTCGGATCGGGGTCGATGTGATACGAGCCGAGCATTGCGTCGACCCAAACGCCGCCTTCGCACCAGTTGCCCGCGTGCGCTGCGGATGCGGCCGCGAGGCTCGCCACGAGCGCCACTGCGGTACGTCGGATGTTCTTGTTGATCTGCCGAAAGTGCATGTGTTCTCCGTCACCAGTCGAGCGCTGGTGTCATCTATGTTCTGGCCATGTGCGTGCCGTCCGTCGCGCACTGTACCTCAACCCGCGCCGACGATGTTGAGGTTGCACTCGGACGCGCGGGCACACTACGTGCGCCCGCAGCCTCGAACCATAACCATAACGGAGAACCGATGGCAAAGCGGTGAATACGCGACGCGCATTCACCTTCAGGAGTGGAAGATAAGTTTAGAGGCCGAGATCCGACAGCCCCGGATGATCATCGGGACGGCGGCCGAGCGGCCAGTGGTACAGGCGGTCCGCTTCGCGAATCGGCAGATCGTTGATGCTCGCATGACGGCGCGCCATCAGTCCGTGCTCGTCGAACTCCCAATTCTCGTTGCCATATGAGCGAAACCAGTTGTTCGAATCGTCGTGCCATTCGTAAGCAAAACGTACGGCGATGCGGTTATCGGTAAATGCCCACAGTTCCTTGATCAGCCGGTAGTCGAGTTCCTTCGCCCATTTCCGGCGCAGCAGGCCGACAATCTCCGCGCGCCCGTTCGTGAATTCGGCGCGGTTGCGCCACACGCTATCGACCGTGTACGCGAGCGACACGCGTTCGGGATCGCGGGTATTCCAGCCGTCTTCCGCGGCACGCACTTTCTGGATCGCGGTTTCACGCGTGAATGGCGGCAGCGGTGGGCGGGTTTCGATCGAATCGGCCATGATGATTCAGTTCCTCAGTCAGTTGCGGTGCGTCGGGATGACGGGCGCCGGTTGATGGACGGGCTTGCGGGTTTGCTTCTTCGGTGCTTGTCCGATTCTTCTGCGATTTGCGCATCGAGCAGGATTTCGCCGGCGGCTTGCGAGTCACGTGCGGCATCGGCGTCGCTACTCACCAGCGCAACCGCAATCGCGCCGTCGAGCAGAATCAACCACTGGCGCGACAACAGCGCAACGCGCCGCGCGTCGATGTCGGCCTCTGCGGCAAACGCATCGCACTCGGTTCGCACGAATTCGAGAAGACGTTCCTTATGTTTGCGCGCGACCAGCCGGATCGGATCTTCCGCCGACGCAATTTCCCCGGCCGCATTCAAAAACGCACAACCGTGAAAATCGTCCGACGCAAACCATTCGCGCAGTACCTCGAACATGCCTAGCAGCCGCTTTCGTGCGGTCTTGCCGCGACTTTGCGTACCGGCGATAAACCAGTTCATCCAGCGTTCGTCGCGCCGGTCGAGTGCGGCCGCGACCAACGCATCTTTCGATTCGAAATGCGTGTAGAAGCTTTTGCGCGCAGTGCCAGATTGCTTGACGATCGCATCCACGCCGGTTGCATGGATGCCGCCCGCGTACACCAACGCTTCGGCGGCATCCAGCAGACGCTCGCGCGCGCTGCCGGGTGCGGCCGATTGAACATGAGTTTCTGTAGCCATGTGCGAAGGGTAGAATGATCGTTCTCCCTCGTCAAGTTGTTTGTGTTCTGGCGAGGTGGGTACGCTAGCTGCTATCTTGATCGGCGATGATGGTCAACGTTGTTCAACCGGAACGGGCGTCATGAACTCATTCTCTGTTCGCGTCATGCTGGCGCGCGCGCTGCCTGGCGCACTGTTGCTGACGGCAATCGCCTGCACACCGGTGCAGGTGCTCACGCATTCGGTCAGCCAGAACGAGGCGCGCGTACCCGCCGGACGATACGAAGTCGATCCCGATCACACGAGCATTACCTTCGACATCGATCACTTCAAATACTCGCGCTTTACGATACGGTTCGATCGCAAGCAGGGTCAGTTGGACTGGAATGACGGCGGTCTGGACCGAAGCACGGCAGCGATCACGATCGACGCGGCGAGCATCGATACGAACGTGCCGCTGCTCGACAAGATGGTGAAAGGCGACAACATGCTCGACGTGACGCGTTATCCGGAGATCCGTTTTGCGAGCACACGTTTCGAGCGCACCGGCGAATCGCGCGGCACGTTGACTGGTGATCTGACGATTCGCGGCGTCACGCAACCTGTCACGCTCGACGTGACTTTTAACGGCTTTGCCCCCGATCCGCTCACGAAAAAAGACACGCTCGGTTTTTCAGCGGACGGCCATTTCAGCCGCGCGAAATTTGGACTGGCGACGTGGTATCCCGCTGTCGGCGACGATATTCATGTGCGAATTCAGGCCGAATTCGTGAAAACGCCCGCAGGCGCGTAAGCGCGATGCGGGCGTTCGAGATACAGCATTGGTTGTTAGCGCTGACTCAAGCGTCGGTCCAGTCGAGAATCACTTTGCCGCTTTCGCCGGACAACATCGTGGCAAACGCCTGCTGATAATCGTCTACCTTGAAATGGTGCGTGAGGATCGGCGAAAGATCCAAACCGCTTTGCAGCATCGCCACCATCTTGTACCAGGTCTCGAACATCTCCCGCCCGTAAATGCCCTTGATTTCGAGACCTTTGAAGATCACCTGAGTCCAGTCGATGGCGGTCTGCGCCGGCGGAATGCCGAGCAGCGCAATCTTGCCGCCGTGATTCATCGCTTCGAGCATGCTCGTGAACGCGCTCGGCACGCCGGACATTTCCAGCCCGACGTCGAACCCTTCGGTCATGTGCAAATCGGCCATCACGTCGCGCAACGATTCACGCGATACGTTCACCGCGCGCGTCGCGCCCATTTTGCGTGCGAGTTCGAGCCGGTAATCGTTGACGTCGGTAATCACGACATTGCGCGCGCCGACGTGCTTCGCAATCGCGACCGCCATGATGCCGATCGGTCCCGCGCCCGTAATCAACACATCTTCGCCGACCAGATTGAACGACAGCGCCGTATGCGTCGCGTTGCCGAACGGGTCGAAAATCGCGGCGAGGTCGTCGGAAATCTCGGGCGGAATCTTGAACGCGTTGAATGCGGGAATCACCAGATATTCGGCGAACGCGCCTTCACGATTCACGCCGACGCCCACCGTATTGCGGCACAAATGACGGCGCCCCGCGCGACAGTTACGGCAAAAACCGCAGGTGATATGCCCTTCGCCCGACACGCGGTCGCCAATCGCAAATCCGCGCACTTCCTGTCCCATCTCGACAATTTCGCCGACGTATTCATGCCCGACATGCATCGGTACGGGAATGGTTTTTTGCGCCCAATCGTCCCACTTCCAGATGTGGATATCGGTGCCGCAAATCGCGGTACGGGTGATGCGGATCATCACGTCGTTGTGTCCGACTTCGGGCTTCTTGACGTCAGTGAGCGTGAGGCCCGGCGCGCGTTCGAGTTTTGCCAATGCTTTCATCTGCGTCTCCGTTCAGATCACGCCGAGTTCACGGCCGACGCGCGCGAATGCATCGACCGCACGGTCGATCTGCTCGGGCGTGTGCGCGGCGCTCATCTGCGTGCGGATTCGCGCGCGGCCTTTCGGCACGACGGGGAACGAGAAGCCGATCACGTACACGCCTTCCTTCAGCAACGCGTCGGCCATCTTCGACGCGAGCTGCGCGTCGCCGAGCATCACCGGGATGATCGGATGTTCGCCGGGCACGAGCGTGAAGCCGAGCGCGCTCATTTTGCTGCGGAAGTGCGCACCGTTTTCGCGGACACGTGCGCGCAATTGCGCGCCTTCGTCGCTCGCGAGAAGTTCGAGCACTTTCAGCGACGCGGCGGCAATGCTCGGCGTCAACGTGTTCGAAAACAGATAGGGACGCGAGCGCTGGCGGAGCAATTCCACGATCTCTTTGCGCGCCGCGACATAACCGCCCGACGCACCGCCCAATGCTTTACCCAACGTGCCAGTGATGATGTCGACGCGCGACAGCACACCGCAATGTTCCGGCGTGCCGCGCCCGTGTTCGCCGACAAAACCCACCGCATGCGAGTCGTCGACCATGACCAGCGCGCCGTAGCGGTCGGCGAGATCGCAGATGCCGGCGAGGTCGGCGATGATGCCGTCCATCGAGAACACGCCGTCGGTCGCGATCAGTTTGAAGCGCGCGCCGGCGGCGTCCGCCTCTTTCAGTCTGGCTTCGAGATCGGCGAGGTCGTTGTTCTTGTAGCGAAAACGCTTCGCCTTCGAAAGCCGCACGCCGTCGATAATGCTCGCATGGTTCAACTCGTCGCTGATGATCGCGTCGTTGTCGTCGAGCAGGGTTTCGAACAGGCCGCCGTTCGCGTCGAAACAGCTTGAATAGAGGATGCAATCGTCGGTTTGAAGGAACGCGGCGAGTGCGTGCTCAAGCTGTTTGTGTACGGTTTGCGTGCCGCAGATAAAGCGCACCGACGCCATGCCGAAGCCGTCGTTGTCGAGGCCGCGCCTGGCGGCTTCGATCAGGCGGGCGTCGTCGGCGAGGCCCAGGTAATTGTTCGCGCAGAAGTTCAGCACGGCCGCGCCGTTGGCCAGGCGGATGTCGGCCGACTGCGGGCTGTCGATCACCCGCTCGTTCTTGTAGAACCCGTCGGCGCGGATCTGATCGAGGGTGCCGCGCAGGTGGGCGAGGTATTGGTCACGCATGAAGCAGACTCCTGATGAATGGGGGCGCCCGCATCTGCGTCGGCTTCAGCCTTAGCGGTAGCGGTAGCTTCGGCTTGAGTGCATTCGGCATGGGCGCGGAAGAAGCGGCCTGTTATAGTCGGCTGTCAGTTTTATCGGATTTTTTCGTTTTTCCGAACTAAAATCCGGTATATCGAACAACTCTAAACGATGGATCAGGAAATGGCAAGTTCGGGAATTCGCCGCACTGCGGGCAGTGCGGCGGCCACCTCAGGCACAGCGTCGGTCCCGGCGACTGCTGCACCGCCGCGCGTCGGCGAGCAGATTCAGCGTTTGCGCGCCGAACGGCGGATGACGCTCGACGATCTGTCGCGCGCGGCCGGCGTGTCGAAATCGATGCTGTCGGAGATCGAGCGCGACAAGGCCAATCCGACCATTGCGGTCGCGTGGCGGTTGACCAATGCGCTCGGCGTCAGCCTCGATTCGCTGTTTGCGCCGCCCAAAGCGCCGGAGGCCATTGCCGTTTCGGGTCCGCATGACATTCCCACGTTGAGCGGGCACGACGCCAGATATCAGTTGCGTGTGTGGGGGCCTATTGAGCTGGCCGGCAAATTCGAGTGGTACGAGTTGACGCTGCAAGCGGGTGGCGCGTTGGTGTCGAACGCGCACGAGCCGGGTACGCGTGAGCATTTGACGGTGCTGAATGGATCGATTGAAATCGAAGCGGCCGGCACGACCAGGCGGCTCAAGGCTGCGGACACGGCGCGCTATGTCGCCGACGAGCCGCACGCGATCCGCAATGTGGGAAAGGGCGAGGCGAAGGCGCTGCTAGTGGTGATCCACGGCTGAAGTCCTGGCGCACCGCTGCAGGAAGTTGCCGGGATTGGCCGTTTGGCCGAGGTTGCATCTAACACTGTATGTTTGTACAGTATTGGTTATCGACTGGAGCCGATAATGAACAACCTGATTTCCGACCCTACCGATCACGCTCTGGCCGCGCTGCGCTACCAAACCGCGGCGCGCGATCTCGAACGTATCGTGCGCAATATCGCTGCACGTTACATCGTTCAGCAGGTGCCGCTCACGTGGCGTTTGCTGCACGCTATCGAAGCCGAAGCTCTCGCAGACCTCGGTTTTGCCAGCCGGCACGACGCACTAATGCTGGGGCTGTTCCAGCGGCCGTCCGATCTGCCTTACCCGGAAACTGATGAAGGCGTGGATTTCGGCACGTCCACCGCGTTGCCGGCGGTGTTTGCGTTTGCTGTCAGCGCTTATGAAGAAGCCGCCCGCCGCGCCGCGCAGTCGACTTCGGCAAGCTCTGGCTTGAAACGCGCACGTCCCTGGGGCGGCTAAAGCGGCAGATGAAGGCTGTATTTTCATCGGTTGGCATCTACAATATGCGCAACTAACGGAAAGATAGCTTATGTCACCTCCTCACTTGTCGGACCCGGTTCCACGCCCTGCGCCTTCAACCGATCTCTTCGATCAGCAACGGGAAGACTGGCGTCGCGATCCGCAAATCGCTTTCGATGCCTGGCTCGCGAAGCAGCACTTCCGACGTTCATCGGCTGAGGTCTATCAGGCGCAGTGGGGGCTTTTTCTCGAATGGCTTGGCGCGCGCCAGAAGACTCTCGTCTCCGTCGATACCGCTGCTATCGCCGAATTCGTCGCCGGGCTGGAAATACGGAAACCACAGCGAGTACGCTATTTGCGGCTAATCGAGCGGGTTCTGGATCACGTGCGGGAAATCGAATCCGCTTCCACCAACCCGGCTCGTTTCATTGCTCAGGATGGCGAAGCAGCGTGGCGAAATGCACGCGACAACGAACCCACCGGTTTTCTCAACCATGCAGAACGAACCGCGTTGATCGCTCAACTGTTTGCGCCGTTGCCGGATTTGTCCGTCGCACAGCGCTGGAGAGAACGTCGCGATCGCGCGTTGATTGCAGTCTTTCTCGGGGGTGGTCTGAAGACGGGAGAGGCAGCTTCGCTTACGGTTAGTTGCGTGAGTGCGGGTTCGCCATGGGTGACGATCGAGGCAACCAACCCGATGTTGACGCGTCGCACACGGCTCGCACCTTTTGCCGCGGCGATTCTCGACGCCTGGCTTGCTGAACGGCGTCTTTCGGAATTGGCGGGAAATCTGGTTTTCCCCGCCTCTCCGTCTGGACGTCCGATGCACAAAGCCACGATGCTGCGCGCGGTCGATGCGCTGGTCGAGTCCGCCGGAATTTCCGCATCCCGGAAATCGCGCGCCAGTCCGCAAACATTGCGAAACACCTTTGCTGCGGATCTTTTCGAGAGCGGAGTCGAAGCGGAACTGGTTGGGCAATGGTTGGGATTTGTGCAAGCGGTATCGGCGAATCGCCTGTATCGGGCGTGGCAAACATGGGCGGATCAGCAGGAATCGCCCACCGCCGACCAACCCGATCCGTCAGCCCCGCCTTTGCCCGCACCTAGACGCGACGGGCGTTTGACAAGAAAAGCGGGAGCTGGCGAGCCCTGAAAGTCCTCACCTTTCAGGTCCCGAATTTCCTCACCTTTGACGTTCGACGCGTCACCGAACCGCGTCGAACTCTCGCTCCGGACTTGCAATCGAATCGGCCGATAAAAACCGGCTGACCGCCGCCAGTCTTGATTCTCCGAGTCCAGACGAATGGTCGCATTCCGGACAGAGCAATTCAAACCGGTGATCGACCTGCGATAACTCCGGCTCACCTTCGTCACACTTTGGGCAACGGGGCGGCAGCGTGACGTGACCGTCCGCGGCAGTGCCGATCATGTTCAACTCGTCATTTGTCAGCCGACCCGCATCGACCAGCGAACAAAGCAGGCTCGCTATCGCCGGATCGATACCTTGCTGGCCGCGCAACACGGTAACCTCCTTGGTCAACGCATCCACTTCGTCTGATTGCTCGCGCAGTTGGGCGTCGAGTCGATCGCCGCGCGCCTTGGCGGCCGCGATTTGCTGAATAAACTCAAATTCCTTGCGACTCGCGTCGCGAACACCCGACTGATAAGTCGCGGCCATGCTGCGCAACGAGTCGAGTTCGACCAGCATTGGCTTAACGCGCCGCTCCGCTTCAGCAACCGCGTCCTTGATCTGCTGCGCATAGTGTTCGGTGCTTTGGCGCAATTCAACATGTAATGCGTCAATTCGATCGCGAAGTGTCGCATTTGTGATCTGTTCACTGTTCAGGCGCTGACTCAGTGCGTCATTTTCGCGTTCAAGTCGGCGAACTGTTGCCTGCAAGCTTTCCTGGTGAACATTGCCGTGCGTGGTGGCGCTAGACAGTTCGGCTTCGAGCACGCGCACCCGCTCCCAAGCCGCTTCTGCCCTTATTTCAGTGCGCCTGATCGCATCGTCGGAGGCTTCGCGGCGAATTTCCGCGTCTCTTGCCCGCTGATCCGCGATCCCAATTTGGGCGTGAATTTCTTCCCGTTCCCCCTCGAGACTCGCTCGGGCATGACCGACTGCTTCCTCGAACAGTGCACCTAGCAGTTCGCCCGCGCGATCCTCCAGCGCTTTTGGAATCGCCCCGGCGCCTACTTTGACGCGAGACACATTTCGAATGCGCTCCCAGAAATTATCGATGTCTTTTGGGATATCGCTCGCACTGCCAGTCTGAGTCAGGTCACGAACTGCAGCCATGGAGGGCCGAATGCCCAAGTCGAAGAAGAGTCTCTTGCACGCATGAAGGGACAGGTCCTGCCGTCGGACCCCTTGCGCTCTCATCGTTTCAAGCTCTTCGCGAATAGCTTGCCGTTCCTGGTCCAGATTCATATCTACCTCGATGTCGCTCGAATTGGATGAATCATAACAATTTACGTAGTATTCGCTACTTATTTGTTTGCGCTAGGTAGATTTGAACGAATTGCTGTGCTTTTAGGCTTCAGGTTAACTGATGAACCTGTCTTCGCTGTATTTTTCCGTGAAACAAAACGAAGAATAGCCAATAAGTTCTTGTAAAAAAAGAGTTTTTAAGGGTTTCTTCATGATCGCGCACTGTTTCACGGACGTTTCATGGAGGCTATGCGGTTGGGAGGTGTTATCCGGAGGGCTCGCGGGGTTGCGATTCTAGAGAGTAATAAAAGTAAACACCTTTGAACCCATGTTAAAAACGTTAACGCCACGGCAAAGCCTTACCTGGTGGGGGTTCTAGCCCGGTAAGGTGAAGCTTTGCGGGAGACGTGGTGAGGTCTTGCGGGATTCTGGAGTGATGAGGTTCGGGGGCCTCGGTGAGCAGGTCCGGGACAGAACGTGAGCGGGTTCAGGAGCCGGGGCCAACAAGGGGTTTGGCGAAAGGTGAGATTTTGCGGGACCTGACGGCCGTGAATCACCCGTTAACACGGAAAACTCGGACCTGAAGCTCGTAGGACCTACGGTGAGCGCTTTCGGGACCGGTTCGAACCGTGATTTTTAGCCCTATTCCGAGGCTGTAAACCTCATTGGTGAGTCAAGTCGGGAGAAAACGCGAACCGAAGGTGAGACTTTACGGGGCCGCAGCGCGTTTTTGCATCAATTTCAGGCAAGTGGACACCTTAGGTGAGCTTTTTCGGGAGTATGAATCTGGTCTGCGGCAAGTTTCGCCGACAGCATCGATCGGTGCCTGCGGTATGGAAATTGGAAAGGTGAGGAGATTCGGGAGATGTCGCTTCGTATACGTCGTGGTCGTTTGAATCGCCCGGTTTTTGGCTAAAGGTGAGGTTTTTCGGGAGGCTTTGAGACGGGTTTTAGCCGCACAGGTGAGGAAATGCAGGAGCAAAGCGGTCGACATGGGCCTGAAAAGCCCTGCAGATGGCGGTTGGTTAACTCCCAAGCTGCCGGTGTTGAATTCTATCGGTGAGGTTTTTCGGGAGGATGCAAGATAGTGACTTGGGGCGCGGGCTTTCGCCAAAATACGGTTTAAGGTGAGGAAATCCGGGGGCCGCTATCAGGAGTATTCATTTTTAGAATTGTTTAAGTGCATGAAATGATTGATTTATTTTGTCTTCGACATCATAGGTGAGCGTTTTCAGGAGCTGTCGCTGGAAGTGCAAATATTTAACGGTGGTGGTGAAAGGTGAGGCTTTTCAGGAGGATTTTTAGGTGCATTTTGGGGGCTGCTTTGCCGAAAGCCGCGTCTTTTCGGGAATCGGGTTGATGCAAAGGTGAGCTTTTTCGGGGATGTTTGACGCTGTAAACCTGACTTGTCCCTCGGAGTGGCGAGTGTTAACGAGTCATTTTGGCTTCGCCGTCGCGTAAAAATCGCCGTAGGTCGGTGTTGACGGGACTGCACGGGCGCAAGGCGGCCCCAAATTCCTTTGCTGCAGCCCTATAGTCCGTTTCCTGGCTCTCGACCGTAGGCGCGGCAATGGAGATGTCTACCGACAGGTGTTAACGGCGAGATCCCCCGCTTTTCGGCCGCGCTGCGTTAGGTGGTGTTCGGGAAATAGTGGGTCGCGAGGCGCTTGAGAGCGCAGGTTCCGGCATCGCTATACCCCGCCCCCCTCCCCTTCCGACCAAGTCGCCGTCCCATCCCGCGAAACCAGGTGTCGCCACAAAAAATCCTCAAAATTTTTTAAGGTGAGCATATTCGGGATCAAATTCCTCCCGATCGCGCGCGGCACTCAAAAGCCCAAAATTCGAAGCGCCGCGATCTGCAAGGATCGCCCGAACCTGGCGTAAACCGGTGAGGTGAGGGTTTTCGGGAGTTGCTCGAGGTGAGTCGCGCCTCGTAAACTCACTTCACCGGGAACGGTGAGATATACGCTATAGACGCGTATCACCACAGCCGGTATGCTCTCGCGAAATCCCTCTCCGACCAGACGTATGGCCACAAAGCGCGCGAAGAAGACAGATGTAGTCAGCCCGAGCTCGGCCGAATTGCGTAAGGCGGTCGAGGCGATCGCTATTCAGCCGAAAAGCGGGAAAATCACGCTGCTTACCCGCAAGCTGTTCAACGTGCTGCTCGCCGTCGCTCAGCAAGCGGATGAATCCGGCGACACTTATCGGGCTCTGCTGTCCGACATCGTGGCCAATTCCGCATTCGATTCCAACGACACGGCGCTCGTCAAGGAGCATCTGCGGCGCATGGTGTCGGTTCAGGTTGAGTGGAGTACGGGTACGTCCAGTCAGAAGCCTGGTCGCAAATGGGGTATTTCCACGCTGATTGCCGACGCGGAAATTCTTGAAGATCCCACCACCCGGCGTGTCTGGGTGGAATTTTCGTTTGCGCCGAAGATCAAGAAGAAGTTGCTCGATCCGGTTCAGTACGCTCGCCTGAGTCTTCAGTTCCAGAGTCAGTTGCGTAGCAGCGCGGGTTTGGCGCTCTACGAGATTTGCGTCCGCTATCTGACTAACCCAAGTCACCTGACGATGCGCGAGACGTGGGAATGGTGGCGCCCGATTCTGTCGGGCACGCCCGACACGGAAGCCGGCGACGAAGCGAAGCGCGAATACAAGTATTTCAAGCGTGATTACTTGCGCCCCGCGATCGCAGAAGTCAACGCGGTCACGAATATCTTTGTCGAGCTGATCGAGCATCGCGAAGGACGGCGTGTCGCCGAAATCCAGTTCCGTGTGACCGAACGCAAGCAGCCTATGCTCGCGCTCGACGAGCATCCCAATGTGTTCGACAGCACGCTGGTCGACCGGATGGTGAAGATCGGCATCCCGCTGAAAGAAGCGCAAACGCTGTATGCCGACAGCGAAGAAAACCGTATTCGCGCCGCTCTGCAGATGACAGAACAACGCATGCGCAGCACATCGTTGCCGCCGGTGCGTAGCGCGCCCGCGCTGTTCAAGGATGCGTTGAAGAAAGGTTATGCGCCGCCGGTCGAAGCGCTGCCTTCGGGGAATACACCCGGGAAGGCCTCGATCGCTGCACCGGCCGACGATCTCAAAGCCCGATTGCTCGGCGAATATTCGGCATATCGTCGCAAGGAAGCGTACGCGCTATACAACGAACAGGGCGATTCCGAACGGGAAGTCGCGCGGCAATCGTTCGAGGAAGATGAGTTGCCGGGGCTCGGCACACACATGCGTGACGACTGGCGTCGTCGTGGACTGGATTCGAAGATTGTCGAAACTGCATTTTTCGACTGGCTGGCCCGCAAGACCTGGGGTGAGCCGACCGATGGCGACCTGCTCGCCTTCACGCTGAGCCAATCGCGCGCAGCTTGATCATCTTGGGGTGGCGGCTCGAGTGACGAGCCGCCCTGCCCTGTCTTTGGTCTCGGCGGTAATTTCCGCCTTCTTACTTCAGCATCTTCTCAATCTGGCGAAGAATGTCATCGCGCTTCTCACGCGAGAGGCCCTTCAAACGTAGTTCGATTCGATCATCTCCGTATGATTTGAGATCCCCTACCGGTACGCCGTCGAGCTTGATTTCCATCCGCTGCGCGTAGCGTTGACGTCCCGCCGGTTTGACGCTTTCCTGAGCGCTCGCCCTTCCCTTCACGATGTCCGCGACTTGCCGCGTGCTCAGATCGTCGGAGAGGATTTTGTTGATCAGACGCAGAGTTGCATCGGCACCGCGGGCGGTGTGATATCGGCCTACCTGATACGCCATGTTCGAGCCGAATCTATCCGGTCGCGCGACCATCTCATGCATGACAGGTTCGGGCAGCTTTGCAATGGACAAGGCGACCGCGACGGTCGATTCGTCCAGCCCGAGATGTTCCGCCAGTTCCTTCTGACTCTGGAAATGCCGATCATCCAGGAAGCGCCTCCAGACGACTGCGTTGTCGAACACCGTCTGCGAATCGCGCTGGACATTGAGGTCGTAGCCGAGCTTGTAGCTCTGAATGCCGATAGGCAGATCGATGACGATCGCCTTCACCAACTCCTTGTTCGCCTCTTTCAGCGCGCGCACACGCCTGCCACCGTCACTGACGAAGTAGGTCCCGGGGTTCTCGTAGTCGGGAATAACGTGAATCGCCTGTTGCTGTCCCTGCTTCGCCAGATTGACAGCGAGCTCAGCAATGGACGACTTCAGATAGAAGTGCCGGGGATTGAAGGGGCTCGGCTTGATCGTCTTAAGCGGCAACTCGATGACCTGGCTCGGGCGATACCCGTGTTCAAGCCTCCACGCACGATATGCGGCCGATTCGTTTGCTGCGTCGCTCGTATCAGCTTCTGGCTCCGACTGCGGGACAACGGCTGCAACGGCGCGCCCTGCTACTTCGTTGCTCCTGGAGCCACTCTTAACCAGACCGTCGATTGCATTCAGACGATCGAGTGCTGTTCGCTTTTCACTGCTGGTCGTATCAGGACGTGCTTGAAAGCCTTTGGCAAATTGGGAGGGTTTCATTCAGGGTCCTTTATGCGCATAAATTTCACGGGAGCAGCGCGGCGATCTCGTTCGCGCATGCCCGGACTTCAAGTGCGGCCAACTTCGCGCCGCGGTCATTCATCTGGAGCACTGTTTGTCCTAGTGCCATAGCCTGCTTGTAGGCTTCGCGCGTTGGAATCTGGGTTTTGAGCAACGGGAAACCAAGCTCTTCCAGCGCGCGCTTCAGTTCACGCGTCAGCATCCGCTTTTCTTCGGTTTTATTGAGCAGGAAGACGGCGCGCAGGTCCTCGTTCATGACCTGAGCTTGCTGGACGAGCTTGACCAAACCAATGCTCGACCAGTAGTCGGCGGGTGAAGACGATGTGGGAATCACAGCGACGCTCGCGGCGAGAAGAACCACGCCGGATACTTTCTCTGTGATGGAGGGAGGGCAATCGACCACGATGATGTCGTAGTCGGCCACAAACTTCTTGATCTCGCGGTGAATCTGGCTGCCCGCTTCAGAGAGATTGATGACCGGAAAGGGAATGCCGGTATCGCCGTCTGATGAAGCACTGGCCCAGTGAATCAGGGTGTTCTGTCCGTCCGCGTCGACAACCAGGACGCGCTTGCCTTTCTCATGAAACGCAGCGCCGAGGTGCATCGCGATTGTGCTCTTCCCGACCCCACCCTTCTGCTGAGTTACCGCGATGATTTCTGCTGCCAATATTCACCTCCTCTTTTTAGACGCAAATGGATTTTACCTGGATGGATTTCCATTTCAATTGTTTTTGTGTAAACAAAAGAAGAATTAGCCGTTCGGGTTAGGTTTATGCGCATAAAGAGGTGGATGCATGCGCGGACAGAGAGGGGGGCGCGAATGCATGCATCTATGGCGAGAAAGTCTGTGCTATCGGCAACCGAAGATTGGTGAGTTGGAGAGCCTGCTCTTAGGGCCGGGGGTGTGCCGGGCACTGGGCTTGGAAGGTGTCGTCATGATTGTTTGATCGATGCGGCTACTTCGATTAAGCGCTAGGTCCGATTCAATAACACTCGCGGTGTGCCTGTAGTTTTCGCGGGCGGACGTAGATGGCGCGCATGGACTTTATGCGCATAAAGTCCATCGCGTGAATGGGCGATGCGCACCCCAATAGGGTGGAAAGTCATCTGCTAGATGACGGTGACCAATTGGTTAGTGTGCTACAGGCGGCTATGGCGCCTACCGCCGACCTATTCGTGATCCTCTGGGCGGCGCATTTCATGAAGCATGAAACGCATGGATATGCCGATTATGTGGAAGAAACCTACCGGAACAACAAAGCAGCGGCCGTCGACTGCTGCGTGTGTCGCCAGAGCGCCTTGCTCTATGGCCGCGATGGCGGCCGCCGAAGTTCAGAACCGGATGCTCGCGGTCAACACGACACTGATCGAGGGTGCGATAGCCGCTGAGATAATCTCGCATCTGGACTACTAAGACGTAGCCCAAGCCATTGGCCTAGGCGAATGAGTGCAACGGCGTTAGCGTAAAACTGGCCGTCATCGAGCGCAGCCGACTCAGAGTCGATCTACCAAGCAATTACGGGGGCAGTTGAGCCCGTCCCGACTCCAAAACACGAGCGGCTTTTTAGCCGCGTCGACAGACCGCCAGCGTAGGACATCGGCGCTTACGCACTTTATGCGCATAAAGCCCCCCTCCTCCGTCACCCCCTCCCCTCCACCAGCTAGAATCCATCCAAAATCCGGACCACCCCTACATCACTCCATCCACGCCCATGATCACCATCTATCACAACCCACGCTGTTCCAAATCGCGAGCCACCTGCGAGCTAATCACCAGCACTTACAACCTCGCCAATGAAGCAACGGAAGTCGTCGAGTATCTGAAGCATCCGCTTTCCGTCGCGCAACTCAAGCAGATCCAAGCACAACTGGGCTGTACCGTCCGCGACATCCTTCGAGACACTGAAGCCGAATACAAAGAGCTTCAGCTGTCCGACGCATCCCTGACCGACTCCCAGCTATACGAAGCAATCGCCAGACACCCCATCCTTCTACAGAGACCTATCGTCGTTCGGAATGGGCGAGCCGTGATCGGCCGGCCGCCGGAAAACGTCGCGGCGCTATTTGAGTGACGAGTGTTTGCCGACAAGAAAGCCTTTTCGCCGAATACGAATCACAATGCGCGTTATGCGCCCGCTCCGCCCTCCGACTCAAAGGCGCACGTTAAGCCTTAGCCGGCAGCGCCGCATCCTTCGTGACGATCTTCGTCGGGATGATGCGAAGATCGCTGAACGTGTCCGCAATCCGCTGCTGCTCGGCAAGCACTTCCCCGTCGACGGGCTTATAGATATGCGCGTAATGCCGCAAGCCCGCTTCGATCACGCTAGCGTCGAGTCCCTGAATGGGTGCGAGTTGTGCTGCTGCTTCGCCGTAGTGCGCCCGCACCCACGCTCCCTCCTTGCTGACTTCATCCATCGTGATTGCGAGCACGTCGCCGTTTTGCTGCGCAAACGGTCGCGCGCTCAGGAAGAACTGGTGATGGCTCACAATCCCTTCCGCGTCGGCGAGTAAGCGCGCATTCGACTGACGCTTCGCGGCTTCAAGGAACGGATCCCAAACCGCCCATGCATCGATCGCACCGCGCTCAAAGGCCGCGCGCGCGTCAGCGGGTGCAAGGAAGACAGGCTGAATCTCGCTGTACTTCACCCCGCTCTTCTGGAGCGCCGCAACCAGAAACCAGTGCACGTCCGAGCCCTTGTTCAGGGCGATTTTTTTGCCCTTCAGATCGGCGAGCGTTCTGATCGACGAATCCGGGTGCACGAGGATGCCTTCGGCGTGCGGCGTCGGAATTTCATAGGCGGTGTAGACGAAGTTGGCGCCCGCCGCCTGCGCGAACACCGGCGGCGCCTCGCCGACATAGCCGAAATCGATCGCACCGACATTCAGCCCTTCAAGCAATTGCGGCCCGGCGGGGAATTCGGTCCATTTGACGGTAATGCCTTGCGAGGCAAGTCGCTTTTCAAGCGTGCCATGCGACTTGAGCAACACGAGCGTGCTGGCTGCTTTCTGATAGCCGATACGAAATTCCTTTGCGTGTGTATCGGCGGCAAAAGCGGATGAGAACACGCCGGGCAAGGTGGCTGCGGCCAGCGACGCACCCACGCCAGCGAGAAACGCGCGGCGCGTAAGCAGCGGATGACGGGACATAAAAGTGCTCGTTTAAAAGACGGACGCAAAACGGACCGATTGGCTCCGACGATAATTCGTCTGCAAGCCTGGACGAACCGATAAATTCGCATAAGCAAATCACTCGCGAGCCACGCGCCAACTGCTATGACGCGCGCCCCACCTCCGCTGCATCAAGCCGAGCCGCCGCCGCTACAATTCGTCATCCGCGCGTGGCCGCGGCTGCGTTAATCAACAAAGGGACATCGTGCATCTAACGACAACACTCGCGCCGTGGTCATCCCACGACACTCAATTGATCTTGTCGTGCGTACTCGGACTCGCACTGATCATCATCGCTATCAGCGTTCTAAAACTTGCACCGTTTCTATCGATTCTTGTCGGCACGTTCGCGGCGGGCTTTGCGGCCGGCCTGCCGCTCGAAGCCGTCGCCAGCGCCTTCAGCAAAGGTGCAGGCTCGTTGCTGGGCGATGTCGGCATCATCATTGCGCTGGGGGCGATGCTCGGTGCGTTGATGGCCGAATCGGGCGCCGCCGACCGGCTTGTGTCGACTATCCTCGAGCACTCCACGCCGCGCACGCTGCCGTGGATGATGGCGCTGGTCGCGCTGATCATCGGCATGCCGCTCTTTTTCGAAGTTGGTCTGGTGATGATGGTGCCGATCATCTTCGTGATGGCGCGTCGCTCGCAGCAGCCGATTCTTCGCATTGCGATTCCGGCTCTGGCCGGCATGACGACCCTGCACGCATTGTTGCCGCCGCATCCGGGTCCGTTGATCGCGGTGAGCGCGCTGCATGCCGACCTCGGGCTGACGCTCGGCCTTGGTGTGATCGTCGCGATTCCGGCCGTGATTCTTGCGGGGCCGCTGTATGGGATGTGGCTGTCAAAACGGATGCACGTCGCCGAGCCGGAGGAAATGGGTAAGCTTTTTTCCGCGCAGCAAGACACTGGCGAACCGCCGAGCTTCGCCATCTCGCTGATTACGATCCTGTTGCCCGTCGTACTGATGCTGGGCCGCACGGTCGCCAAACTGCTTCTTCAGCCGGAGACCTTCCTGTTCGACGCGCTGAATTTCCTCGGCGAGCCGTTGATCGCGCTTGGCCTCACCGTGCTGTTCGCCGTGGTGGCGCTCGGCTGGTCGCGCGGAATGGCACGCGAACGCGTCGGCGGCATTCTGCGCAAAAGCTTGCCGCCGATCGCCGCGCTGCTGCTGACCATCGGCGCGGGCGGCGGCTTGAAGCAGGCGCTCGTCGTCGCGGGCATCAGCACGACGATTGGCAAGATCGCGGTCGGCGCGCACATGCCGCTGATTTTGCTCGCCTGGTTGATCGCGGTCGCGTTGCGCCAGGCCACCGGTTCGGCGACGGTCGCCACGACGACAACCGCGGGCATAGTCGCCCCCGTCGTCGCGGGTCTTAGCGCGACGCACAATTCGTTGATGGCGCTCGCCATCGGCGCGGGTTCGGTGTTCTTCTGCCACGTGAACGACGCCGGTTTCTGGATGGTGCGCGAGTACTTCGGGCTGCAATTGAAGCAGACGGTATTGGTCTGGTCGGTGCTTCAGACCATTGTCTCTGTCGTGGGTCTCGCGCTGACGCTCGTGTTATGGGGCGTGTTGACCTGATTGCGGAAGTCTCGCAATTGATCCGGGAAAAATTAAAACTTCGGCCGGGGTTTTAGTTCTTTTTCCGGATTGCGTGGCCTCCGGTGCAGCGCTAAACGTGACCGACGTTGGCAGGATTTGCCGCCTCGCTGTCTATTTCAAGCCGTCCTCGCCGCTTACACTGGCTCGCAAGTGAGGTGCCTTCCGCACTTCGAGTCAAATACGGAAATCGTCGCCATGCTTGAACTCAGACCCTCTTGCGAAGGATGCGGCAAGTCACTGCCGCCGAATGCGTCCGACGCCATGATTTGCACGTACGAATGTACATTCTGCGAGGTATGCGCACTGGGTACGCTGCGCAATGTGTGTCCGAATTGTGGCGGCAATTTTCAGCATCGGCCGATCCGCACGCGCGCGCAGCTTGAGAAGCACCCGGCTCGTGCGGAGCCACATCCCATTTCCATTGATGAAGAGGCGCATGCGCGATTTTTTGAGCGTTATCGGGATACGCCGGCTGGTGAGCGTTAGCGGCTTGTCGAGATAAGCGTGAATATGGAGGGCTTGGTTACAGCCCCGCCCTGCCGTGGGACTTTACGACGTCGCTGTCTATTGCCCCACGGCAAACCTTAAGAAAAAGGTAGCGGCTATTTTCCTCTACTTCGAATGCACCCTTCCCTCCCGTGCGGGGACGCAAAGACCAGTACGACTGCACGTCCCCTCCTCGCCCGGCGAAATCAATTATTGCGAAATCTGAAATCAATAATTATTTGACCGTCCGGCAGACCTGTCCCGAAATGCAGAGGCAGCGATTCAGCCAGCCGCAAATGGCCGCTTCAATTAAGCCCCTGCCCTGCCTCGATTATTTCGAAAATTGAAAAAATGTCTTATCGACTTCGGTATTTGTCGGAGGACACTCAATCGCTATCCTTCGCTCAATCGATCGCACCAGATCGCGACACCCACGCTGAGGACTAGCACCATGAAACGTATTCTTTCCGCTTTGATCGCTTCCGTCGCCCTGTTTGCAGCAGCTTCGGGCGCAGCCCATGCCGCCGCTCCGGAGAAATGCAACGGCCCGGCGTCGTACTGCAACGTGTTTTTCGGCAACTAAAAAATCGGGAGACTTGATCGGATCGCCAGTGTGGTTCGAATCCGTTTCCGAAGATGATCGTCGATGTAAAAAGAAGGGCGCCGGAAGCTAACGGCGCCCTTTTTGCATTCCCCTCCAACAGCCGCCCCGGTCGTCCGTGCGGGAAATTTTTCACGTTGCTAACCGTGTTACAGTGGGTCGACAGCTTGCCCTCCTCCCGCCTGATTTTCCGCGGTCACTGACGCAAAACGTCGTCATCTCAACGCCTTGTATCGAACAGGGTTTCCCGTTTGCCCGTGTGACTCTGCGGCGTGTTATCGGTCGTGTCGAAGCGAATAGACCATGGTTGCGGAACGCGAGCCGCGTTATCCATACGCTGCCGTAGGCTGCATTGACGGCCAACGAGCCGCCTTGTCGGCAAATGTGCGACAAACGACTTTACTGGAGACGATCATTATGAATATCAGCATCACGTGCCATCAAGGTCTGGAAAGACCGACCGACGACCTGGCTTTAAGCCAGTCGCTCACCACGCCATGACGCAATCATCGATGGCAAATCACGGTTCCCGACGCTCTCAGCGCGCCGCGCTTCCTGTACTCACGGGGCGGGCCAATTATCAGGTGATGGCATCGTCACGAAGGACTTCGAGCGGTACGGTGCCGACATTGAAAGTGATTAGGCTCAGCGACGAACGGGTGATCTATCCGTTTCAAGGTCACGCCGATCTCCCCTTTTGCGAAGATGCCGACGCGGCGCAGGCCTACGCGGAGACGTACGGTTGGCAACTTGTCGATGGGGACATCGCAGTACCGGAGTAAGAGAGGCAATACGTGACGAGATGGCGCGCGATCAAACGCGATCTGGACGGCCGCAAAAAACACCCCGCGCGCGCCGCCCCACACCCGGGCGCGGCCGACGCTAGCGGAACAGCCCTAACCCCGTCCCGCCAGCAACAGCCTAGATCTTCCCTCCCCCATCGATCCCACTCCCTTTGCGCCACACATCCTTACCGCGCTCGGACAGCTCGCCGCTGCTATGCACCTTGTCCGCCTCGGTGCCGTCGACGGCCATATCGCCGCCCGGCTGCTCCTGTGCCGGCTGCTTTTGCTTCTTGCGGGCCGCGACCGCTTCATCATGCGATTTACCTGCATAGTTGAGACTCATAATCGGCTCCTCCAGAAGAGATCGATTCGCTTAACCGCAGACGCTGGCGTCGTCCAAGAAAACGACCCGCCGGATCGGTCATATTTTCCAGATCCGACAATCTTCGCCCAGTGCCTTTGCAGTTAAGCACTCATTTGCCTCAAATCGTCGTAGGCCGAAAGCATGCTTGATTGACAAGGCAAAAGTACCAGTTATCCACAAGGTTATTCAGTGAATCTGTGGATAACTTCGATGCGCTGCAAGTTATCCACCGACACCCCTCGACTCCTTCGAGGGACAGCGCTATCTAGCCGCTATTCCGTCGCCGTCCGCCAGGCTTTTGCCTATGATGGACAGTTCGTACCCTTCCCGCGCCTCGTGCGCCTCACGTCAAGGAAACGAATCATGGCTCATCACATTGCGGTTGTTGTCGGCAGTCTGCGTCGCGAGTCGTTTAACCGGCAATTGGCACAAGCGGTGATTTCGCTTGCCCCTGCCGACTTCACCTTCGAATTCATCGATATCGGTTCGTTGCCGCTTTACAGCCAGGACTACGATGCCGACTATCCCGAAGCGGGCAAGCAGCTGAAGCAACGGATCGAAGCCGCGGACGGCCTGCTGTTCGTCACCCCTGAATACAACCGCTCGATACCCGGCGTACTGAAGAACGCGCTCGACTGGGGTTCGCGGCCGTGGGGCACCAATTCGTGGGGCAACAAACCCGGCGCCGTACTCGGCACTTCCGTTGGTGCAACCGGCACGGCGCTGTCGCAACAGCATCTGCGGAATGTGCTGGCTTACCTCGACGTCGCGACTCTCGGCCAACCCGAAATGTTCATCAAACACGACGCAGCGGTGATCAACGAAAAAGGCGAAATTCTCAACGACGGCACACGCAAGTTTTTACAAACTTTCGTTGACCGCTACGTTGCATGGGTCAAACGGCACACGGCGGCTTAACCAGGCGAGCCACCCGGCGAAACTGGCAGCGGACGCCGTCCTACCGGCACCGCTGCCGTCACCGACCTGCATCAGACGTGGTGGTGATGTCCCGTCACCCGCTCCCACCCGTGACGCACAGCGAGCTTGAAGCGTTCCCACGTGCTGTCCGGCGACGTGCGTTCCCAATGATCGCGAGCTTCCGGCTCGATCTCATCCCACGGACGATCGCGAAAACGCGTGTCGGCGGCGATCTCCGCGCCGTAGCGATAAGCGGGCACGTAGTCTTCGTAACGCGCATTGTCCGCCGCGTATTGCTCGTCATAGTGCGAGCGGAAATCCTCTTCGTATTCCAGATATTCGTTCGGAATCTGGGCGCCAACCGCGCCCGCAGGTTGCGTCGTGTTCGGGACGACCTCGGACGGCTGCATTACCGCGCCCGAACCGGCGACCGAACCCGCAGCAATCGCGCTGCGCCCTGCGTCGCCCACTAGCGGATCGACGACTGGCTCATTCACCGGATCGATCAGCGGCCGTTCGGCGAGCGGCGGCGGCACGAAAGGCTCGGCGTCGGTGCTTCCCGGAGGCATGGCGTAGTACGGCTCCGCTGCCGACGCGGCCCGCGTTGTGTCCGTCGCGCTCACTCCTGGCCTCACTGCACTTGACGTTTGCGGAGTGGCCGCTGTGACAGCGCCAATTCCTAATTCGTCCAGCACTGAATGTTCACGGCGCGCTTCCGGCTGCGCTTCCCAGGTGGGCAGACGGTCGCCGATGTCGGTCGCGCCCAGCCGCGTCAGCGTGCTGCGCGCCAATTCCGCGTGCGATTCGCTGGTGGCATTCACGCAGACCAGCACCGCGCCGCGCCGCATCGCTTCGACATAGCGGGCAGTTTCGGGCGCGCGGGGGCCGCTCGCAAACAGACTGGCCAGGAAACGCTCGATGTTCGCCAGCATGCCCGCGCCGGCGACTTCGTCGGTGGCGGAAGCGACCGTGGGTTGCGGATTTGCCTGCAATTCGATGGATTCGCGGGCGAAGCCAGTTTGCACGAGCGTATCGCGGGCGCTTTCGGCCTGGGTGTAGGTGTCGAATAAACCAATCACGGTGTGTTGCATGGCTGTCTCCCGACGTAGTTGGGCGGAACGAACGACGCTGAAATACGCCGCCCTCCATGCTTTTTCCGCCGCAACGATCATGCCGGGGTGATCGCGAACAGCTGTGCGCCCTGCCCCGCCTGACTTCGGCGCACAGAGCGGACAAAAAAGTGCGGCGCAATGCGCCGCGCTTTTACACGCATCGGTAAATGACACCGGCGTGACGCCCGCATAACGGCCGCATCACGCAGCCGCATCACGCCGGCGCCACGCGTCACCGATCGATCACCCGGGACTCACTGCGCAGACTGCGCCGCCGGGCTGGCACCGCTTTGCGCCACATCGCGCTGGATCGTCTCCAGCAGCTTTTCCAGCAGGCCGATATCGAACGGTTTGGACAGCACCCGCACATCCACGCTCCGCGCGCGGTCGAGTTCTTCCGCGTAACCGGTGACGAGGATGACCGGCAGTTTGGTATCGAACGCCAGCACCCTCTCGGCCAGGTCGATCCCGTTCAGCGTGCCCGGCATGTGGATGTCCGACAGAACCAGATCGAACGGCAGCGGCTCGCCCGTGCGAGCCTGCTTCGCGTGCGCGTCGTCGAACAGGCGCAGCGCGGCATCGGCGTTGAACACGCAGGTGATCTGGTGGCCCATCATCTGCAGCAGCGCTTCGGTGCCGGCGGCGACTTCCTCGTTGTCCTCGACCAGCAGAATGCGCAGACCTTGCGGGCCGCCGTTTTCTTCCGCGCTTGCCTCGACTGGCGCAGGAGTCTCCAGTTCGTCCGCTGCGCGGGGCAAATAAAGCCTGACTGACGTACCCGCACCGACTGCGCTGTCGATCGCGGCCAGCCCGCCCGAACTTTCGCAGAACGCAAAAACCTGCGGCAAGCCGAGACCGGTGCCCATCCCTTTCGGCTTGGTCGTGAACAGCGGTTCGAACGCCCGCGCGAGCACGTCGGGTGCCATGCCCACGCCCGTATCTTCCAGCGACAACTGCACGAACTCGCCCGTCAGCGGAAACCCGTCTTCGTGACGGAACACGATATTGCTGCCCCGCACGGTGAAACGCCCGCCGTTGGTCATCGCGTCGCGCGCATTTACCGCGACGTTGATCAGCGCCAGTTCGAGTTCGGCGACATCCGCGCGGATCGGCCAGGTCTGCGCGCCGATGTCCATCACCAGCGAAACCTTCGCGCCGAGCGACGCGCGCAGCAATTCGCGGCAGGTCGGCAACCAGCGGTCGAGGAACAGCGTTTCGGTGCGCAGCGGCTGCTTGCGCGCGACGCCGAGCAATTGCCGCGTGAGCGACTGGCCGCTCTTGAGCGCGCGTTCCATCGCCGATAATTCGCGGTCGATTCCGGCCACGCCGCGCCGTCTCGCGATCTGCACGTTGGCGGAGAGGATCATCAGCAGGTTGTTGAAGTCGTGCGCGACGCTGCCGACCAGCGTGCCGAGCGCCTCCATCTTGCGCGACTGGCGATACGCCGATTCGATCGAGCGACGCATCGACGCCTCGGCCTGCCAGCGCTCCCACGCCTCCTCTTCCGCGCCGAGCCGCCGCAGTGACAGCCAGATCACGCACCACAGCGCGATGGACGGCATGAACATCGAAAGAATCAGCACGCTCAGGTGGCGATACCACGCAGCCCAGATCGCCGACGTGCGATAGCCGCACAGCACGTACACCGGATACGCACCGACGTGCCGGAACGCGACGATCAGATCGCCGTCGTCGACGTCCGAGCGCATCCGCACAACGCCGGAGCGCCGCCCTTGCGCGATGGCTTCTGCGAGCGGCGTATTGGCCGCCATCACCGCCGGCTTGCGCGGACGGGTCGGATAGTGCGCGAGGATCGCGCCGTCGGTGCGCACGAGGCTCAGGATCATCGGCGTGCTGTCGTTGCCGACCAGCAGTTCGCGGTAAAACGCGTCGAAATAGCTGGGCCGCAGGGCGACTGAGACCATTCCGGCGAACGAGCCGTCGGTGGCCACGCGCTGCACGCCCATGTTGAACACCTGCTCGCCCGCGACGTGCCCGGTCATCACTTTCGACACGTGTTCCAGATCGCGCCCGCTGCGAATGCCGACGAAATCGTCGCGTCCTTCGATCGACACCATCGGCACCGGATAGAACCGGCTGCTGGCGAGCAGCACGCCCTCGCGCCCGAAGATCGACACGGCGGCCACTTGTGGATAGCCGCCGCCCATGGTGCGCAGCTTGTCGTGAATCACGGCTTCGCGCTCGCGGATGCCGTCGTCGTCGAGACCATCGGTCAGCTCGATGATGCGGGCATCGAGCGATTCGTTCATGTCGAACACTTTCAGCGCGTGTTCTTCGGCGACGCGCACGGTGCGCAGCGTCATGTCGGTGGCGTCGGCTTCGCGCGCGCGCCAGTCGTTGAGCGACATCGCGGCCACGTACACGCAAGGCAGCACGACGGCGGCGACCAGCAACGCGATCAGCGTGATGCGCCGCACGTGGAAATTCTGTTCCGGCACGGCAGGAAACGACGCCCCCTCTTGCGGGGCAGCGGAAAGACGACCCGCGCGAGGCGGGTCCAACCGGTCTTGTGTCATTGTCGATAAGGCCAGAATCGTTCGGGACCGGAATGCCGGAAGTCGGCTTCACAACAGAAGCATAACGTTGGAGCAAGCGAGAAGTTACTGCGACGAACGCCAGGACCGCGCGCAGATTAATCGTCTGATATTTGAAAACAGCGACAAATCAGGAAGCGCAAACGAACACGAAAGTGTAAATACAAAAGAATGGCTGCGCATCTGAATGAAACGTTTCTGCAAATAGGATATAAGGAGTAAATATCATTAGTGAATGCAGTTTTGGCGAGTTGCTTCTGCAAGCTTTTACTTCGAAAATCCTTGCCGCGATAGAAAATCCGTCTGCCATGCCCGGACGCGTTTGCCACGAGGAATCAGGCCATGCTTACCACGCGCGTTTTGCACGCGTCCGGTCACGCACGCTCCCCGCTCGCTCCACGCAACCTGCATTTGCGCAGGCATCACCGCACTTTTCCGCTGGGCGACCGGTCCGGCGCTAAAGAACTCGCTTCGACGTGCCGTTAACGCGTAAGAGACCATTTCGCTTTCTACCTGCCCATGTCTTTGCCCATTGTGATCGCCGATGATTCGCTGCTTGCCCGCAAGGTGCTCACCCGGGCATTGCCGCCGGACTGGGATGTCGACGTGTCGTACGCATCGAACGGACGCGAAGCGCTCGGTTTATACCGGGAAGGTCGCGCGTCGGTCATGTTTCTCGATCTGACGATGCCCGACATGACCGGCTATCAGGTGCTGGAAGCCTTGCAGCACGAAGATCTGAACACCTTCGTAATCGTCGTCTCCGCCGATGTCCAGCCGATGGCCCAATCGCGCGTGCGCTCACTCGGCGCCGCTGCGTTCCTCGCCAAGCCCGTGACGCCCGAGGCGCTTCTGCACACCCTCAAGGAGTACGGGTTGTATGCCTGAACCATTCCTCAGCGAAGATCAGCGCGACGCGCTCCAGGAGGTTGCCAATCTGGCGATGGGCCAGGCTGCGACTCGCCTCGCCCGGCTGCTCGATGCGTTCATCGAATTGTCGGTGCCGCGCGTGAAACTGGTGGCGGTCAGCGAGGCGGCGAATTCGCTGCGCGAGATGACCGGTATCGACGATACCGTGAGCGCGGTGCGTCAGGGCTTTCGCTCCGACATCAAGGGCGAGGCGCTGGTGATCTGCCGCAGCGACGGCGTCGAGCAGTTGTGCTCGCTCGTCAACGATCCCTACGCGCGTTCGAGCTACGAGTCGGTGAGTCAGACCGAGTTGATGTTCGACGTCGCCAATCTGCTGACGGGCGCGTGCGTCTCGTCGATTCTCGACCAGCTCGGCCGCACGCCGGTGTTTTCCGCGCCGGGTCTGCTCGGCGACGCAATGACGCTCGACGAAGTGTTCCAGCCCGGCGTCCTGCAATGGGAAGTCGCGTTGCTGGTCGAAGTCAATTTCGCGCTGGAAGACCAGAGCTTCCGCGCCCATCTCGTGATGCTGATGGCCGAAGAGTCGATCCGCCACATGAACGGAGCACTCGACGAGTTGCTGTCCAGCCTATGACGGTGTCTGCAGATTCATTGAGCGACCTGGTGGTCGAGCGGGTCGGCTTTGGCATTTTCGTGATCGACCGTGACATGAACGTGCTCATGTGGAACCGCTTCATGCAGGACCACAGCGGGTTGTCGGCGGAACAGGTGGTGGGCAAGTCGCTGTACACGCACTTCCCGGAACTACCGCGCGTGTGGCTGTCGCGCAAGATCGAGAGCGTGTTCCAGCTCGGGACGTTCGCGTTCAGCTCGTGGGAGCAGCGCCCTTACCTGTTCAAATTCGATCACGACCGTCCGATCACCGGCGGAGTCGATTTCATGCAGCAGGACTGCACGTTCATGCCGCTGATGCGCGAGCGTGAGGTTGTCGCTGTGTGCGTGACGATCTCGGATGTCACGCACGTGAGCATCGTTCAGCGCGAGCGCGAAGAGGCGGTCGCCAAACTCCAGGAATACGCGGATCGCGACGGTTTGACGGGCATCGCCAACCGGCGCTTCTTCGAGGCGCGCCTGCGCGATGAATTCACGCGCTGGCAACGGTATGGCGGCGACATGTCGGTGCTGCTGTTCGATCTCGACCACTTCAAGAAGATCAACGATCAGTTCGGGCATGGCGTCGGCGATACGGTTTTGCGGCTGATGGCGCAGCGCGTCTCCGCCGTGCTCCGCGCGCAGGACTTGTTCGGGCGCTTCGGCGGCGAGGAGTTTGCGCTGCTGCTGCCGTGTACCCCGCTCGCCGACGCGATGATCGTCGCGGAGAAGATCCGCTGCGTGATCGCCGATACGCCGGTCGAGTTTCAGGACACGCTCGTGCAGGTCACGGCGAGCGTCGGCGGCGCGGCCGCGCGGACGGGCACGCCGTCCTACGAGGTGCTGATCAACGAAGCCGACGCGGCGCTGTACACCGCGAAGCGCAAGGGGCGCAACTGCACGGTGGCGCTGAATTGACGTGACGCGGGCCGGGCGCCGCGCTGGCGGCGCTTCCTTCCGGCCCCGATTAGCTGGCAAAACTGCGGCCTCTCACAAAGATTGATATACTTTTCGCCGTTTCCGGCATCCCAGCCGGGTGTTTCGCGCGTGTCCACGCGCGTGCCCCCTGTCCTGCAGTACGCATAAAAACCTCTTTAAACGCCTTTCAGCAGGCGCCTCCAGCGGAGATCGTCTTGGCTGTTTCCAATCTTGTCGTGGACGATACAGAAATCGACGCCGCTGCCGCGACTTCCGGCAGCTCGTTCTATCTCGCCATGCGCATCCTGCCGGCTGCGCAACGCGATGCGATGTATCAGGTCTACGCCTTTTGCCGCGCTGTCGACGATATCGCCGACAACGACGACACCCCGCGCGCCGAACGCGCCGCCGCGCTCGAGCGCTGGCGTGCCGACATCGACGCGTGCTATGCCGGTGCGCCGCGCGCTTCCTTGCGCGCGCTGACGCGGCACATTCACACGTTTCATCTGCAACGCGAAGATTTCCACGCGATGATCGACGGCATGGCCATGGACGCCGCCGCCGACATCTGCGCGCCCGACGAGGCCACACTCGACCTGTATTGCGACCGTGTTGCCAGCGCGGCGGGCCGCCTGTCGGTGAGGATATTCGGGATGCAGGACGAGCCTGGCCGGTTGCTCGCGCACCACTTGGGCCGCGCGCTGCAACTGACCAACATCCTGCGCGATATCGACGAAGATGCGGGTCTGAACCGTTGTTATCTGCCGCACGAATTGCTGGCGCGCGAAGGCATCGCGGTAAAAAGCCCGCAGCAGATCGCAGACGACCCGTCGCTGCCGCGCGTTTGCGCCACGCTGGCCCAGCGTGCGCTGCAGCACTTCGCCGAGTCCGATGCGATCATGGACCGCGAGTCGCGCAGCCACGTACGCGCACCGCGCATCATGTCGGGCGTTTATCGCCTGCTGCTCGACCGCACGCTCGAACGTGGCTTCGACATTCCGCGCACCAAGGTCAGCAAACCGAAGCTGCGCATGCTGTGGATCGTCGCGCGCTACGCGCTTTTCTGAGCTGATGCCCAAGCTCGTACATGTGGTCGGTGCGGGCCTCGCCGGCCTTGCCGCCGCAGTGCAGTTACAGCGGCGCGGCGCGCAGGTCGTGCTGCATGAAGCCGAAGCGTACGCGGGCGGCCGCTGCCGTTCGTACTACGACGCCCGGCTCGGTGCGACGCTCGACAGCGGCAACCACATGGTGTTGTCGGGCAATGCCGCGACGCTCAACTACACGCGGGCGATCGGCGCCGCCGATGAACTGGTCGGCCCGGCGCAGCCCGAATATCCGTTCGTCGACCTGGCCACGCGGGCGCGCTGGACCGTGCGGATGTCGCCGGGCGCGCTGCCATGGTGGATTTTCGACTCCAACGCACGCGTGCCGAACACCGGTCCCGGCGATTACCTCGCGCTAATGCCGCTGCTGCTCGCCAGGCCTGGCCGCAGCGTCGCTCAGACCATGCGTTGCGACGGTCCGCTGTGGGATCGTCTGCTCAGGCCGCTGTTTCATGCGCTGCTGAATATCGAGCCGCGTGACGCGTCGGCGGAACTGACTGGCGCGATGGTCCGCGAAACCCTGCTGGCCGGCGGTCTCGCGTGCCGGCCGCTGGTGGCGCGCAACGGCCTCGGCAGCGCTTTCGTCGACCCGGCGCTGCGGCTTTTGCAGCACGGCGGCGCGGTCATCAGGCTGGGTTCGCGTCTGCGGGAAGTCGTGTTTGCAGCCGGTGGCGGCCGCGTGCAGGCGCTGAATTTCGTCGACGAAAGCATCGCGCTGGATACGAATCACGCGGTGATTCTCGCGCTGCCGTCCGAAAGCGCGGCGACTCTGGTGCCGGGCCTGCGCGCGCCGACCCGCTTTGCGTCGACGGTCAACGTGCATTTTGCGGTCGAGACGCCGTTCGGCTTGCCGCCGGTCACCGGCCTGCTGAACTCGATGAGCGAATGGCTGTTTGCGTTCGACGAGCGTCTTTCGGTGACGCTCAACGGCGCCGAGCGTCTGCTCGACACGCCGCACGAGGCGCTCGCCGCCACCGCCTGGGCCGAAGTGGCTCAAGCGGCCAATCTGCCCGTCACGCCGATGCCGGCCTGGCAGGTCGTGATGGAAAAACGCGCGACGTTTGCCGCGCTGCCCGACCAGGAAACGCTGCGTCCGGGCACGCGCACTCGCTGGAACAATTTGATGCTCGCGGGCGACTGGACGGCCACCGGCCTGCCCGCGACGATTGAAGGCGCGATCCGCTCCGGCCAGAAGGCCGCGGATACGTTGCTGAATGAACCGATGGAACGCCGATGAACGACTTATCTCAAGCCCAGCCGCTGGACACCGTCCTGCCTGAATTCGCCGACGCCGATTCCGACGCCGTGCACGACGCAGCGCCTGCGGAAGCGCAAGCGAGCGCCGCGTCCGCCGTGTCGCTCGACGCCGCGATCACGCGCGCCACCGACGCGATTCTCGCCGCGCAGAAGCCCGACGGCCACTGGGTCTACGAACTCGAAGCCGACGCGACCATTCCCGCCGAATACGCGCTGCTGGTCCACTACCTCGGCGAAACGCCGAACGTGGAACTGGAGCAGAAGATCGCGAAGTATCTGCGCCGCATTCAGTTGCCCAACGGCGGCTGGCCGCTGTTCACCGACGGCGCGCTCGACATCAGCGCCAGCGTGAAGGCTTACTTCGCGCTGAAGATGATCGGCGATCCGGTCGATGCCGAGCACATGGTCCGCGCGCGCGAGGCGATTCTCGCTCACGGCGGCGCGGAAAACGTCAACGTGTTCACGCGGATTCTGCTCGCGCTGTTCGGCGTCGTGTCGTGGCGCGCAGTGCCGATGATGCCCGTCGAAATCATGCTGTTGCCCGAGTGGTTCCCGTTCCATCTGTCGAAGGTGTCGTACTGGGCGCGTACCGTGATCGTGCCGCTGCTGGTGCTCAACGCGAAGCGGCCGCTCGCGCGCAATCCGCGCGGCGTGCGTATCGACGAAGTGTTCCGCGGCGCGCCCGTCAACGTTGGCCTGAACGAGCGGGCGCCGCATCAGCACGAGGGCTGGTTCCGGCTGTTCCGTGGCGTGGACGTGTTGCTGCGCGCGGTCGACGGCCTGTTCCCGAAAGCCACGCGCGAGCGCGCGGTGCGTGCGGCGGTGGCGTTCGTCGATGAACGGCTGAATGGCGAAGACGGCCTGGGCGCGATTTTCCCGGCGATGGCCAACTCGGTGATGATGTACGACGTGCTCGGCTATCCGGCCGATCATCCGAATCGCGCGATTGCCCGTCAGTCGATCGACAAGCTGCTCGTGATCCATGACGACGAAGCGTACTGCCAGCCGTGTCTGTCGCCGGTCTGGGACACGTCGCTCGCGGCGCACGCGTTGCTCGAAACCGGCGAGGCGCATGCCGAACAGGCTGCCGAGCGCGGGCTGGCGTGGCTGCGTCCGTTGCAGATTCTCGACGTGCGGGGCGACTGGATTTCGCGTCGTCCGAATGTGCGGCCGGGTGGCTGGGCGTTCCAGTACAACAACGCGCACTACCCCGACGTCGACGATACGGCGGTGGTCGCGATGGCTATGCATCGCTCGGCCGCGCTCACGCAATCCAACGTGGACGACGAAGCCATTGCGCGCGCGCGCGAATGGGTGGTCGGCATGCAGAGCAGCGACGGCGGCTGGGGCGCGTTCGAGCCGGAAAACACCCAGTACTACCTGAACAACATTCCGTTCTCCGACCACGGCGCCCTCCTCGATCCGCCGACTGCGGACGTGTCGGGCCGCTGCCTGTCGATGCTCGCGCAGATCGGCGAATTCCCGCAGAACAGTGAACCGGCGCAGCGCGCGTTCGCCTACATGCTGCAGGAGCAGGAATCGGACGGAAGCTGGTATGGCCGCTGGGGTCTGAACTACATCTACGGGACGTGGACCGCGCTGTGCTCGCTGAACGCGGCGGGTATGTCGCACGACGATCCGCGCATGAAGCGCGCCGTGCAGTGGCTTCTGTCGATCCAGAACCCGGACGGCGGCTGGGGCGAAGGCGGCGAAAGCTACAAGCTCGACTATCGCGGCTA
This sequence comes from Paraburkholderia fungorum, assembly GCF_900099835.1. Lineage (NCBI taxonomy): Bacteria > Pseudomonadati > Pseudomonadota > Betaproteobacteria > Burkholderiales > Burkholderiaceae > Paraburkholderia > Paraburkholderia fungorum. The sequence continues at coordinate 2,888,905 of NZ_FNKP01000002.1, read as the reverse complement.
CGAACGTGCACCGAGCACGGCCTCGCAAACCGCGTGGGCGCTGATGGCGCTGATGGCCGCAGGCGAAGTCAATCACGAAGCCGTGGCTCGTGGCGTCGAGTATCTGCAGCGCGAGCAGCAAGAGCATGGTCTGTGGGACGAAACGCGCTTTACGGCGACGGGTTTCCCGCGCGTGTTTTATCTGCGCTATCACGGTTATCGCAAGTTCTTCCCGTTGTGGGCGCTGGCGCGGTTCCGTCATCTGAAGCGCAATGGGCTCACGCGCGTCGCGGTCGGGATGTAACGCATGCCTCTTTCGATAACGCCGTTAGCCGGAAACGGCGGCAGCAGCTTGCCGGTGATCGTGGTGGCGGGCATGGCGTTCGAAGCGAAGATCGCGCGGGGCAACGGCGTCGAGGTCGTGTTCGCGGCGCGCTCCGATCTGTTGCAACGCGCGCTGGATGCGGCGGTCGCGCGCGGGTGTTCCGGCATCGTGAGTTTCGGCACGGCGGGCGGTTTGGCGCCGGATCTGGAGCCAGGATCGCTGATCGTCGCAGATGCCGTCGAAGGACCGTCCGGGCGCATCGATACCGACCGGTCCTGGTCGGACAGGCTCGCCGCTGCGATGGCTTCGGGGCCGCTGGCTGCGAGACTGCAGCGCGGCGCGATGGCGGCGGTCGCCGCCCCTCTGATCACCGCCGCGGACAAACACGCGCTGCATCGCTCGACCGGCGCGCTGGCTGTCGACATGGAATCGCACATTGCCGGCTCAACCGCCGCCGCGCACGGCGTGCCGTTCGCGGTGTGCCGCGCGATCGTCGATCCGTCGTGGCGCACGTTGCCGTCCGCCGCGACGGCCGGTTTGCGCGACGATGGCAGCACGGCGCTCGGCCCGATTCTGCGGGAACTGATACGGCAGCCGTCGCAACTGGGGGCACTGATCCAGCTTGCCGGCGACGCCCGCGCCGCGCGACTCTCGCTGGTTCAGGCGCGACAGGCGATGACAAAAGCAGGCGCGCTGGATCTGGCGATTGCCTGAGAAACGAAAACGGCCGGTAAAGGCCGTTTTTTTTCGTCTGTTAATTCGGCGATAGATGGGCGATTGCCAAAAAATCAGGAATGTCGCTGTTCGATGGATCAATCTGAATATCTGATTTCAGTCCAGAAGCACGGCTTCTATTCCGGTGACGCATATCGCACCAAGCCATCCTAATAGCCCTTCAACCGCCAACCGACCCGCCCCAGCGCGGGTTTTTTTAACGCCTAATGCGCTCATGGACGGCAGATATCCGGCCCGACATACGTCGCGATCCGCCGCCAATACCTTTCTGCACTTTTTAATTCAACAGGCATTGAAATACTAGGGAAAACCCCTATGTTTGGTACAATGTCAGTGTTAACCCTAGGTTTGTAGGCCAGAAGACCCGAACCAGGCGCCTCGAACGCGGAGTACCAAATGAATTTCCATACCAGAAAGTACGGTATGAAATTCGCGTAATGTGTACAGCCTTACTGGGTAAGGGTTACAAGCCGATTTAAGCCAAAAAATATAAATCCTTCGCTCCAGTTACCCCAACGTCTACCCCAACAAAATTGGGGGCATAACGTCTACCCCACCGCTGCAATTGATTGCAATCAGGCAGCGGCGACCGTCTTGGTGGAGCCCTTCTTGGGGCCGGGTGTGCCCAACTTCACCAGCTTGTATTCCTTTTTGCCACTGGCGTTAAACGCCGCGATCAACTTGTTGACGTTCAGCGCGTTGAACATTGCGGCCAGTTCCGGCACCGTCACCTGTTCCGCCCAAGCATCAATATTGGACTGCGAGTAACCGGGGCCAGAGGCGGTGGTTTCAGTGAAAGTCACGTCTTGAGCATCGTCAGCGGCGGGCGTGGCCTTGGCCTTTTTGGCGGCGGCGCTTTTTTTGCCCGCGTCTGCCTTGGCTTGATCCTTCACCACCTTGAAATTCTCCACTGCATCCTTGTAAGTGGAGGTTTCAAGTTGCGGCACCACTTCATCCATATTCTCAATGGTCAAGGCGTCCACCGCAGCACGCAGGACTGAGAAGGACACCTTGCCCACCTTCTCATAGGGAATACCTTTCTTCTCCAGCGTGCGAAACACATAAACAAAATTGTTCGCTTGCGCCACCTTGATCTTGAGTTCCTTGTCTACAAACGCCCCAAACGAGTCATAACCGAAATTCTTATCTTTCTCGCCATCAATGCGCGTCTTGATACGCGACAGCACCGCGCCGAGGTCATAGCTGGATTGCGTCCAATTTTCAGCCGCTTTGTGAGCAGCTTTCATTAGGGCGCGCGGGGTCATGGTTTCGTACTTGGCGATGACCGGGGAGGTGGTAACGACTTCTACGGCGGTAGTTTGGGCGTTCATGTCTGACTCCATTCAGGGGGTAACTGTTGTTCGGCTAAACGTTTAGCAGCAACGAGACCCGATAGTGTCGGAAAGAACGCGGGTAAACAAGTGGGGCAACTAGACAGAAAAGTGGTAAACCGCACGAAAAAAAGCATATGCGCGGAATAAGCAGCGGAGCGAGGGGAAAAACGGCGCGGCAATCAGTTGCACTGGATTGACGAGAAGGGGCGTTGCGCTAACAGATGGTGCATCGCAGCATGTAATCATTTACCGGCTCGAAACCCAATGCCAGAAGGGGTTGCAGCGATTTTAATTATGACGGCATTTTCTGACCCCGAAGTCACACGTACTCTGTACATACGCACTCACCAACCGGAGAACGAAATGGCAACGAACGAGAAAACCCAAGACGCGAAGCCCCGCTATATCCGCGAAAACTTCCGCATTCCTGAAGCCATCGTTCGGCCCATGGAACTGCTGGCAGAGAAGCGCAGCGTTACCAAGTCGGAGATTCTGCGGAATGCGCTGCGTGAGTACTACGCTCGCCAGCCGGAACTGATGGAGCCTGCATAGGCATAAAAAAACCCGGCGCGTGACCGGGTTCGAAAGCGTTCATCTACCAAGAGAGACGCACCTTTGACGCAAGCCCACGTTAGGACAAGTAACCCGGGACAAGCCCATACATTATAGGGCGAATCCTGTGCGGATTATTAACTTTAAGTATGGGAATGATCATGAACCATGCCGAACAGCACTACCTTGCCGGGGCGATGTGCGCCAACGCTGGTATGGCCTCCACAGCGATTGCCCCGCTGTACAAGCCGCGCAAAACTCCCCGAAAAATCCCGGGCCTAGCCCAATCCGAAAAACGCGGTTTTATCGTCAGTGACCGCGCCTTGGTCGGGGGCAATCTGTGTGCCCGGGACATGCTGGGCGATCTTCGCTACTGGCTGGAGCCAGACGAGCAAGGCCATTGCCGAGCTACCAAGCAGATCAACGGCCATTTCTGGGTTGCCCGCTCCCGCCAATTCTGGGTCAAGCAGCTTGGGTATTCAGAACAGGAAGTAAAGACCGGTATCAAGGCGCTGGTGGCGAGTGGGGCAGTCGTGAAAGAGTCCCATGAGTTCGGCAACTGGGACACCTATCATTACCGCCTCTGTTTCGACGTGGCAGGTTACAAGCTGCGAGGTGGACAAAAGGGGGTTGCCAGCAACCCCACTTCACCCAGCGCCAAACAGCCTAACCCGGTTGCCAGCAACCAAGGGGGGGTTGCCAGCAACCTAGACCCGGTTGCCAGCAACCTAGCTACGTCAGGAAGTACCCAAGGAAGTACCCAAGACGTAAAGACTTTGGGAGCCGCTTCGCTGACTCCAAAACCCGTACCCCACACCCTTGGCCAAGGCGAAGCCAAGGAAAGCAAAGACCCAGACCCGAAAACCACCCCTAACCCCACACCGGGAAAATCACCTTGGAACAAATTGGGGAAATTGTCGGCTGATTACGTTGATCAACTTGAGGCGGTCTGGAAGAAAGGGACCAATAGCCACATTGCCCTAGACGATGCAAAGCGAGGGAAGCTAAGGAACTTTGGGGATAAGTTGCTGCGTGCCGACCTTGACCCATTGAAGGCGTTGGCCGCGCTATTGAAGGATTCTGCGTGGCACAACTACGCGAAGCGCCTTGATGGCACCTACAAGCCCTACCCCGATGTGATGATCATCGGCACGAACAGACATATCAACGTGTTGATCAACCTGATTTTGGCGAAACGTGCGGAACTGGCCGCGAATCCGGCCCCCCAGCAGGCTCCCGGGCCCACGGCAATATCAGTGCATACCCCGGCACCGACGAAGCCCGTACACGTCCCGGAAACGGATCTTGCGAAGCAGCACGCCGTGATGGCGATGTTGAAATCGGCGGCTCTTAAAACCAAGTAAGGGAACCATCATGAATGCCACCGTTATCCCGTTTCCGATCAGGACGGACTACCGCCAGCCGCTGGAGCCGATAGAAGAATTGAGGCCAGAAAACCCCGAAGAATGCACAGAAACCGGCACCTTTCAGCGTCAATACGCTATTTGCGAAGAATTCCTGTAACCATTTATCGATCCGGCCCTTTTATGCAATCAATTGCAATTGCAGACTAGGGCCGCTCCCTCTCCGACCTCCCGCCGACCCCTCCCGCTCCAGCTAAACATTTAGCAAACTCCCCGCGCGCATTTGACAAGATTTTGAGTAGTAATAGCAATTTTCCCTTCCTCGTTAGCAGTCCGTTTTGAGACTATGGGTGTAACGATCGTTACATGGACCCACCGAAATGGATATCGACCCGCCGACTCGCAGCCACTTTCCTACCGCACTGGTTGATTCAATCCTTGAGGAAATCGCGGCGGGCAAGTCGCTGGAGAGCATTCTGGCAAGCCGCCCCGAATGCCCCAGCAAACCTACGTGGTACAGGTGGATTGCTTCCGATGTGATTTTCTCGAAGCGCTACACCGAGGCAGTCAAAAAGGGCGTAGACGCCCGCACCTATCGTTGCAAGTGAGGAGAACATCATGAGCGAGCAAGACAAGATGACGGAGCAGGAAAGGCATGAGGAACTAGAAAACCGCATTAGAGAGAAGCACAGGGCAGCGATGACCGGGATGCTACGGCAGAAGGAAAAGGATCAATTCGAAACGACCCTTATCCAGATCATTTCCGATGCAAAGGAAGCGAGAGACGCAATCCGTAAAGTAAATGCGATGGTTCATTACCATCTGCCCGGTACTCCCACGGCCATGCTACTCAATGCAGAAGCATCGCTAGGCACCGCTTTTGGCCTATTGGTCCAACTGCTGAACCAGTCTCTGAACCCTGAAGCACCCAAGGCAGCAGAGTAAGGAGCCAGTCATGAGCAACCAAGATGCCGGTATTCAATATCGCTTGCCGCTGGGACTTATCGAAGCGCAAAGATTGATTGATGAAGCAATCAAACACCACGACGACACCTTGCCCGTCAATTCCTTTATGTGTGCCGATGCTTTACGCAAGCGGGAAGCCCTGACTGCCCTGACTGATGCGCGTCTACACATTCGGCGGGTCTTGGAAATTCTTTACGCTCCCGATGGGGCGGAAGCATCCAACACCAAGTAACCGGAGACAGTCATGACAATGCAAACCATCGACGTAGATGCGGCACAACTTGCTGATATGGACTGGATGCACGTGCGTACTAGAAATCTAGGTGGCGGCAACTCCCACATAGTTATTTTCCGCGATGCAATGGATCCAGACCATACGGTTACGGTTAAGTGGGATGCGTTGGAATGCCGATCAGAATTTCATGAAACGCGTGGAGACGAGTCACAGGTAATGGGGTTTCTCCTTTTATTGGGTGAGTCTGGCGCGGCGAACGGACAACTTCATTGATAAACAAGGTGGGAGCCAGTCATGACAGACGCAGAACGACTTGTTGCCAGACTCAACTCCATGAGCGCTAACGAACTGGCTGAATTTTCGCGCCAGCAAACCGCACGATTGGACGCTGAACAGATTGCCCGCTTTGGGTACGCCGCCAGCGCCGAAATGCAGGGAAGGAAAGTAGACATGAGCCACTACCGCGCCGACGCAGCACAACCGCAGATTAAGGCCGTGAAACACCGCGATCAGACGGGCCGGGAAATCACCGAATACCGCGCAGAACCGGGGGCATCAATGCGTCAGTGGATGGGCCAGTGGATGCTCCCCGGCTTCAAACAGCTTGCGGTGTTCAATCCTAACGGCGAATCGCAACGCGCATTTCTCCAGCGCGGAGAACGCTTGAAAAATGAATATCTGGCGGCGGTTGCTAACCGCATGCGGGGTGTGTGATGGCACGCCCATGGGATTTGCCCTACGAAGAAAGCAGCGCCATGGAGGTTGTACGGGATCACCCGGGACACAAAGACCTCCCCGGCATGAACCCGAGTTCGGAGCCGTTGGCGCTGAGAATGGATGGCCCCTATCAGCAGGTACGCACCCGCCTTGATCGCGTCTTGCAGGTAACGAAAACGGCGGTGGATGTTCCGCAAGCCGGAGAGACGCCGACAACATACGAAGCCCGCTTGACGGCGAAGCTGATGCCGCATTGCACCTCGTATCAGCCCATGGCCCGCCTCGATAAGTTGGCTCCCGATCTTTTCCGCGACATTCAACGCACGGTTGTGGCGGAAGCGATGGAGAAGCCCGCGAGGGAGGGCACGCTGGCCCCGTACAAGTACAAGGATCAGACAGGCCGTGTCGTCACCGAATACGCGGGTTCAATGTCGTCTTGGATGAATGAATTCAAGATTAACCACGGCTGGCGCGGCCCTATCGTTATCCAAGACGAAGCCCAGCCCGCCCGATAGATCGATCAGGAGATTGCCATGGCCGACTTTGAACACCCTTACGACAAGCGCCGCCGATTGGCGCGTGAACATGATTTGTTCGCGGGTATTCAACGGCGGGCAGCGGGCAAGCCAGAGCAGCAGAAGAAAACTCACCAGCAGGAATTGAACGAAGCACGCGCCGACGCACTGAAGGGGAAGCGGAAATGACACGCGCCTTGCAACACCTTTGCCTCACCAATAACAAGCTGGCCTACGAGCGCCTGAAGGAACAGATTCTGGATGCGGCGGCGACTCTCGACGGCGTGAAAGAACCAGAACCAGACGCCCCCCCGAGCCTCGAACAAAGAACCTACGAGGACATGAAGTTTCGGGTGCAGGTGGCATTGGCTAATGCGGACGTACTTCTCGGAGAGCGTCTTGGCATGTTGCTGGTGTTGATGCCCGAATCCGACGACCTCAACGCGCGGATTGAACAGTACATTGCCAAGCACAAGACTACCAAGCCTGTAGTGGATGGCATGGCCGCAATGAAAAACGAATTGCAGCATAAGCGTGAAAAGCAGATACAGGAAGCAACCAAAAACGCCACGCCCGTTGCGGGCCAAGGTTCATCGGGTAGCCCTGACGCACGACACCGCAGCCGCCACCACAATTTTCTGAGAAAAAACTACAGCGCCGGGGTGAATCGTGACGACTGACGATCAGAGGATGGTTGAACTTGTCCGCGAAACCGATCAGGGGATGCGCGAGATCGGCAAGTTTATGGCGGTAGGCGAGGGGATCACCCTTGATCAACTGTGCGACCTGAGCGGGTGGCTCCATTTTGTGGGTTGTCGTCTGGGTACGTTGTCGATTGAACGCCCCAACGATCCGCGCCTGAAGGAATTGCTTCAGCAGTGTGCAGCGTTGCAGGCGCAATGTATGGAGCAGGCCCAAGCGATGGGCGAACTACAGCGCGGATCGACTCTCCACTAGTTTTATCACTACACCCTAATTCGTCAGTACTACTGCAATTGATTGCAATCGAGAACCGACCATGGCCGATAAGCCTATCGTACAAATCCCCATCGATAGCAGCGAGTTCGATGCTTTCGTTGAGAAATTCGAGAAATTCCGTACGGAAGCGGCGGAAGGTGTAGACCCGCTTGAGGGAGCGGCAAAGTCTGCTGAAGCGGCAGAGAAAGCAACGGACGGAATGGGTGTTGCGTTTGCTGCATTTGCCAGAGCCGCCGCCAGTTCCAAGATGACGGGCAACTCGTCTTTCTCGTTTCAGTTCGCAAAAAACATTCATAACGCTGCGAACGACACGAAAGAGATTGATAAAAATCTGGCTAAAACAGATAAGAGCCTGCTGGCAATCAATCGCCGTTGGGCCGCGCTCAAGTCGGTAGGCAAGATGGGCTTGGGTCTGCTGGGTATCCCGCTCGCAATTGGTGGAGCCGCCGCCAAGGCAGCATCCGACATAGCGAAAGACAACCAGCGCAATCGTGAATTGAGCGTAGAGCCGGGGACTGTGCCCGCGTTCAATAACGGGTTCCGAAAGTTCGGTCTGTCAGATTCCGATGTGGCACGCGTACGGGATGCCGCAACGAATCCCGACAAATGGAAGGCATTCGCGCTGGCGGGATTGAATCCCCAAGACGCACAGAACATGGACCCCACCGAGCTTACCGCCTATCTCGACAAGTGGGCGGGCGGCAAGATGCGGGAATGGAAGGCCAACGGGCAACCGCTCGACACGATGGCGCAAAGCTACGGCCTGAATGATCTTTTCAATTCGGATCAATTGCGGCTGGCCGCGTCTTATAGCGATGAAGACCACGACAAGGCATATGGACAGTTCAAGTCCGATATCCCGAAGTTTGCCATTGCACAGAAAACGGAAGACGCCGCCACCGATCAGCTAAAAGAATGGAACGACACGTGGACGCGTATCCGCCGCAGTATCGAAAGTTCGTTCATGACGATCACGCCCGCTATCACCAAGATTGGCACCTCCTTTGGTGAGTTGGTAGACGGTCTGGCGAAGTCGCCTGAAGTAAAAGATGACCTCAACCAGCTAGACGATGGTTTGAAGGGCATTTTGCCGTTCTTTAAAGCGGTGTCGGACTTCAATAAAAACAATCCACTGCCCGACCCATACAAGGCGGGTGAATCAACCCGTAGTTGGCTGGATAAACATTTTGGAACCGATCACCCGGATACCAACTGGAGCGGGTACGACCCGAACGCTCCCACGCCGGTTACTCCCTCGACTTCTGAGAGCGGACCCTATGCGGAGTTGCTGAAGCGTGCCCGCGACAAATACACCTTGCCCGCTGGTTTGCAGGCTCTACAGATTCAGGTGGAAAGCCGTGGCAATCCGAACGCAGAGAACCCGGTTACGCATGCAAAGGGCTTGATGCAACTCATGCCGGATACCGCCAAGACGATGGGCGTAAATCCGTTTGATCCTACCCAGAGCATCGATGCCGGGGCGCGTTTGCTTGCTCAATACCGGAAAATTTACGGAACGATGGGCAAGGGTCTGGCTGGCTATGATGGGGACACACATATTTCAGCCGACGAGAAGAAATACAGGACATGGCTGATGGGTGCGAAGCCTGAAACACTCAACTACTTGCGACCGTTTCAGGATGCCGGTTATGACCTTGGCCTTAGCCCTGAGGAAGTCAAATATTTGATGGCGCATAGCAAGGCACGCGACGATTTGAAGCTGAAGCCCGATCAAGACAAGCTGAACGAAAACGACTTTCAGATTATCGACACGTCGAAAGGTAAGCCAGCGCAACCTGTTGACCCCTACCTTGAGTCAATGGCGAACCTCTCGAAACTCATTGCGATGGCAAAGGATGGCGGCGGCGCACAATTCCGCTCCCCGGATCGTGCTAACCCAGCAAGTCCGCAACCCGTAAATGTGAATCTGAACGTGAAGGTTTCCACGCCTGCTGGAGCCAGCACGAATGTGGCACTGAACGGGGTTCCGCAATGAGTCGCTACTACAAGATAACTATTTCAGACCCAAAGACAGGGAAGGTGTTCGTGCCGAATGTGGGCGGCAAGCTGGGATTCACGACGGTGGACCCGGGGGCGGGGGTATGGACGTATTGCAGCTTGAATCCGGGTGGCAACCCCAACGCCTTGGGTTCAGTGAATCCGGCAGCGCTGAAGATCGAGTTGGATATTACCGCCGGATTCATGCACCAGCCTATTGGCAATTCATACATTCGGGTGTACGGGATCAGTCTGGCGGAAATCGCTCAAGGCTCCAATCTCAACCGGATGAACATTGCCGTTGAGGCTGGCATGAGCAAGGGATTGCCGCTGGCCGTCCCGGCACAGATCGGGCCGCTATGCAAAGGCCAGATTTTTCAGGCATTCGGTAACTGGATCGGACCTAATCAAACGCTTGATATCTTTGTGCAGGCAGGTGGCAGCAGTGCTAACGCCAACACCACAACGGGATTCCCGGCTGGCGATACGACGTTGCCCGCCCCGACCACCAATGATAATCCCGGTTATCTGACGTTTCAGTGGCAACCGGGCCAGCATCTGATGGATGCGATGGTGCAGGCATTGAGTATTGTCTATCCGCAGTATTCAATTTCCGGCAGCATTAGCCCAAATCTGGTGTGGACCGGCACGGCAGCAACCGGCTTCTATACGAAATTGAGCCAGTTTGCTGAGTACGTGAACAAGGCTTCAATCAACCTGATTGGTGGTTATGCACCGGATACCAGCGCATACCCGGGCGTGATGATCAGCCTTCAGGGTAATCAGATCATCATTCAGGATGGCACCACGCCGACCACGCCCAAGCAATTGCTGGTGACTGACTTGCTGGGGCAACCAACTTGGGTTGATGCGGTGACGATTCAGGCCACGTGCATCTTGCGTGGGGATATCAGCCCGGGAAATTACGTGACCTTACCCAATGGTCCGCTGACGATCACGCAAGGCTCACAAAGCAATTTTTTCTTGCCTCCCACTAGTGGAGGTATCAATACGCAGCTAAAGAATCAGACGGCATTTACCGGCACGTTTCTGGTGTCAAACGTGAGACACGTAGGTAGCTCCCGCGATGGTCAGGGCACGTCTTGGGTGACTACGTTGGACCTGTTGAACAATTCAGTCCAATCATCGACAGCGACTGTTCCGGCCTTGCCAGTGGTACAGGCTCGAAACACCAACGCCTACAATTTTTACCTGCCATAACGCAACACCTATTCACGTCAAACAATTTATTAGGATTGCAATCAATTGCAATTGGAGCCAGCCATGAAAGTTACCCTACAGGACAGTCTCAACGTGTTGCGCGGCATGCTGGATAGCGTAGACAACCTGTTGACCGATCCGCAAGGCGAAGAAAACGAAGCCACACGCAAGGTACGGCACCAGATCGCATTGATGAATCTGAAACGGCTGGCCGATGTTGCGCGAGCCGCAGAAAGAGACCTCGCGGACGGCCTGATTCATGAGCCGTTCCTAGATAGCCTTGGCTTGCGCTATCGTGCCGTAGACAGAGAAGTCAGCTAGATATTTAGCAAGCGAGCGGGCCACAGATGCACCGCCACAACAAGATCAAATCACCTGCACCCGTTCAAATTTCAGCTAGTTACGGGTGACCAAATGGCAGTCCAATTTAAAACGCTGGGTGCGACCCGGCAACACGTGAAGGTTAGTGCTGGACGTTCGGTAGCGGAAGTAGAAGCCGCACAGAAAGAGGCAGACGCGCGGGTGGTTCAGCTTGTGCGCCAACCTAAGTCCCAAGGGGGCCGCAAACCTACCTACAGCGATGAAGACTACGCCAACACGTTGGGGTGGATCGCTAAAGGCTTGTCGATCAACGCAGCTTGCGCGAAGCCCCATTGCGTGCCAGTGAAAACTTTCATGCGGTGGCGCAATGCCGATCCTCTCCATGAGCAGGCATTTGCTGATGCACAGGCGGATCAGACGCATGACAAGTTGGACGATATTGAGGAGCGCATCGAAGCGCGTCTGAAAGCGGCACTCACCGAGCAGATGCGCCAGAAGTACCTTGCGGACCTTAGAGCGCATAGACGCTGGGTAGCGTCAAAACGCAATCCGAAGGTGTACGGCACTCAGACCACCGCACCCGCCGATAACGTGGTGACGGTTATCAATGGCTTGCCGGTTGACTCCCGGAAGGGCGGGGACGATGGCAAGGATTGAACTGATGCAGCCCCACGCGGGGCAGCTAAAGATTTATCAGAACCGTGGCAAGAGCAACGTCTTGCGGTGCGGGCGGCGGTTTGGGAAAACGTCTTTCTTCGATTGGCTGATGCAGTGCTGGGCACTGAACGGAGATAAAACCGGCATCTTTACTCCGACAGAATCCACCTTCAAGGAGAGCTTCGATAAGGCACTGGATACCCTTGATCCTGTCATCCATAGCTCGAACAAGTCGGACTTCATTATCAAGTTGCGTAAGAACCGACAAGGGAAACAGGGTGTACTTCATTTCTGGTCTCTCGAAAACCCCCGCGTTGGACGCGGTAAAGAATACGATCACGTCATCATTGATGAAGCTAGTCTTGTTCCCGATCTTGAACGCCTGTATCAGCAAAATATTCGCCCCCTGTTGCTGAGGTCTAACGGCGATACGTGGATCGGGGGCACGCCGTTGGGGATGACGGATCAGGATTACTTCTGGAAAATCTGTACCGACAAGACGTTACCGCAGAAGTGGACCGAGCATTACGCACCATGCCACGCCAACCCTACGATTACAGCGGAAGCACTAAAGGAATTTGAAGCATCCAATCATCCTATGGTGTGGCGGCAAGAGTACCTGGCCGAATTCACCAACTGGGCGGGCGTGGCAATCTTTGATGAAGAAAAGTTGCTGGTGAATGGGAAGGGCGTAGCAGCACCAACCTACTGTGATTACGTTTTCGCTGTCATAGACTCAGCATTCAAGACTGGCAGCGAGCATGACGGAACTGGCGTTATCTTTTGCGCCCGTAACAAATCCATTGGTGGCCCACCGCTAACCATCCTCGATTGGGATATTGTTGGGATCGACGGGTATCTATTGGTGGACTGGATGCCATCGGTATTCGAGCGCCTGAATGTACTAGCCAGACAATGCGGCGCGCAGGTGGGCAGCGCTGGATGCTGGATCGAAGACAAGGGGTCTGGGATCGTGCTGTTACAGGCGGGCAGAGAAAAGGGATGGCCCACCCACCCGATTGAAGGAAATATCACATCGGCGGGCAAAGACGGCAGAGCCGTTGCGGCCTCCAGATTCATACACACCGAACAGGTAAAGATCACCGAGGAAGCCTACCGGCTAACCAGAGACTTCAAGAACACGAACAAGAACCACCTGATAAGCCAAGTCTGTTCCTATGTGATTGGCGACAAGGGCGCAGCAAAACGCGCTGACGACTTGGCCGACTGTTTCACCTATAGCTGTCTGGTAGCACTCGGAAATAACGATGTTTTTTGACCTAAACCAGTAGTAGTCCTAACCACGATGGAGATTGAAATGAGCAAGACGACCGACAGGAACAGCAACGCAGCTTTCAAGAATGTTCCACGCGAGCGCGTTACCGATATGCGTCCCCCGCACGAACGCGGTAACAACCTCATGCGCGACAACCCGCCGAAGTACAGCGAAAAGAGCTTGATCAAGCATCGCACACCGGGAAAGTAATCATGCGGGCGTGCCGTGTCTGTTCCGAGCTAAAGCCGCACAAGAGTTTTGGGGTGGGCAGATATCAGCACGTCTGCCGCGATTGTGTGATTACTAACTGGCGTCTTTGGAATTCCGTATCCGCAAAGGTGGCGAGTGTCTACGGCTTCATTCAGGGCACCAACGCAAGGGAAAAATGATCAGTCTGGAATGGATGGAAAGCCGCGCCTGTGAATCAGGCCAGCCGGTCGGGGTACAGATTGGCCCCCATCTGCTGGCCGTTCTATGGGTGGACGGCGCATTGCTATGGGCAATTGATGGAGAGCTAATCTCCCTTCACGAAGCCCGCTGGATTTTACAAAACCACACCTAGCCCAAGGGAGCATCATGCTCACTCGTCAGCAGCGCCGCGCAGCAGAGCGGGCGCACGCCAAGCTAAAGATCGTCTCCACACTGAACCCGGTACGACTTGCGATCAATGAAGGCTTACCAGCTTGGCGCACTCCAGCGAAGCCAGCACCGACCCCAGCGCCTGCAATTGCAATTGATTGCAATCAGACGAATGAGGCGGCGGCAGAGCCGGGGGAGGCGGGGGCCGGGGTTGAGACAAAGACAAACACAATAAAGAGAAGCCCACGTATCAAGGCAAGACTACCAACCCCAGAACGCCTAGACCAACCAGAGAAGTTCAAGCACTGCGACACGTGCGGGCAGTATCTGGGAGAAGCCCTGTTCAAACGTGACCCCAATGGACTCTTTGGTATCAGCGATACATGCCGCGTATGCACCCGCATTCAGGCATTCGAAAACGGGGAGTTATCTATCGTTTCACCCCATGCCGAGGCGGGGGCCAAGGTTTCAGACTCAGGAAACCCACAGCTAACAGAACTACCAATAAGAGAAGACAGAAGGGAGCCAAGCGGATGGCCGACAAACCCATTCACCAGAACAGCACAGGTGATACGTAGACAATCCACCCGCGAACAGTCTACGAGTGTCTACGTTATGGCTATAGACGCTACGCAACCACTTGAAACCGCAGACACCGTTTAACGTCCATTTCCACACGTGAATCCCCCACGCCCATGGCGTGCCATCCTCACAACCGCACGACAGCCACCGAGGGCGCGCGAGGAGGGCGGGAAATGTTGTGTAGCCGTGTGTAATGGTGAGCGCTGTTTGGCAAGTGAGCGAAGAAACGCGTTAATACGCCTCCAATGCCCCATCTGCGGCCTTTCCCGCCGTCCGTTTTTTCTCCACGTTGCCCGCCGCGCTACACGATGGAAAAAGCCCACAAAGCGGCTCTAATCGAGCGTCTGCGATTCCGTGCCAAAAGCGGGCCAAGCAATGAACGCCACGCCATCCATTGGGATGGTATATCCGATTGAAAAACCTACACGCCTAGTCCACGCAGATGGCCCCATAGACCTCTGAAACGCCCACCAGTCAGGCAACCGCGAAACTGTAGCCGACATTATTCTGATAATGTCGTGTTAGATATTGGGATTTATCGTTGTAATTCTGACGTGTTGTCTACTGGATGGAGGGGTGTAACCTGAAGTGACGTAACGTCACGTGACACCAGATCACTAGTGACACCACGTTACACCAAGTGGCGTATGGCCTGTGAGGCGGTCACCTTCCCTGCTGGTGGCGCGGTGTCAGTGGGAAGGCTGGAGGCCCGCCAAGGGAGGCGTGGGGCCAGCTAGGGGGCAATCCGTGGACCAAATCCCCAATTCCTTGTTTTCGCGGCCAGCGGCCCCCTAACCACCTTGGGAATTTTTTTGTATTTTTAAAAAGTGACTTTTTCTCACCATGGGGTTACCAACCCCCACCCCGGCCCCCGCCCTGTGCGTAACCGTAGTGAGGCCAATATCTTTCTTCAGCGGTGATGGGAATGGGTTGTCTGGTGGCGATCAGGGTTCCGGGTCGTGTGGTGGCGGTGGAGGATTCGGTGGCGTTGGCATTCATTCCACCGGCTGGGATTGCTAGGATTGCACTGGCTTGGGTTGATTCGTTGGCAACCGCCGCCAGCAGTAGCGTGGCCTTGAGAGTGGCTAGGGCTTGGGAGGCTTCCCCAGTGATTGCAATCAATTGCAATTCGGTGGTCAGGGTTGCTTGGGTGGTGTTGCTTTCCTTGGCTCCCGCCGATAAGGGGATTGCCGTCTTTAATGTGGCTCCCGCCGTGGTGGTTTCTTGGGCGGTGGCGGTTAGTGAGTCGTTTAGCTCTAACCCTGCCCCACCGGTAGAGGTTTCATTAGCGATGGCCCCCAGCAGGTTATGGGTAGTCAGGTTTGCTGTACTGCTGGCACCTTCACTGGCCCCCGCCGCCAGACCGCTGATGACTGTCAGGGAGGCCGTGGTGGTGGCCTGCTGTACTGCTAGGGAGGCGAGCCGGATAGCCGTGCTGATAGCGCCAGTGGTGTTGCTGGCTTCGCTGTTACTAGCCATCAACCGGATAGTGGTGGTGAGGTTTGCTGTTCCTGTTGCGCCTTCACTGGCTCCCGCACCCAGCAGGCTGGAGGTAATCAGCGTAGCGCCAGCGGTGGAGGCTTCGCTGGCAATTGCAATTGATTGCAATCCGGTCGTCAGGCTGGCCGTGGCGCTGGTGGACTCCGATCCTGTTGCGGCTAGAGTGGTATTGGACGGCATAACAGCGCTGGCGCTACTGGTTTCCGTAGCCGTGGCCGCTAGTTTGATGGCCGTCACCAATCCGGCAGTCGCCAGCCCTTGCTCTACCCCACCGGCTCCCAGCACGTAATTGGGAGTAGTCAGTTTTGCTACCGCCAGACCGTTCTCCAGTACCGACGCGGCCAGCGTGCTATTGGGCGTGGTGAGGCTGGCGGTACTGGTAGAGGATTCAGAGGCAGTGGAAGCAATCGCGGGAGAGTTGGCGGTGTACGTGATAACGATAATGCCTTGTGCCCCGGCACCGCCAGCAGCGTGGGCACCGCTAAGGCTAAAAGTACCGGCACCGCCGCCAGCACCATACAGACCCCCGGCCCCGCCAGTGAGGGTGGAGTGATTGCCGCTGGAGTTGGTCCCGCCAGCACCACCGCCGCCACCACCGGAACCATGCGAGGTATCCCACTCGATACCGGCACCACCGTTGCCCGCCGCTGTACCGCCGACGCTGTTACCAAAACCGCCACCGCCGCCCGATCCGTTAGAACCATTCCCACCGGCTACCGTGGTAGACGTGCCACCGGCTCCACCGGGCGTGCCACCCCAAGACGCACCGCCAGCCGCGCCAGTGGTAGAGGTGGGAATAGCACCGGCATTACTGCCACCACCGTTGCCACCACCGCCGCACCCGCCAGCCGGGAATACTGAAACACCGGTCCCGGCGCTGGAGTTGGCCCCCGGGCCGTTAGGGCCAGCCGCACCGCCACCGCCGCTGATGCTGTAGCCAGTTCCGGGAACACTGCTACCCCCGGCATAAACCACCGTGCCCTTGGAGTTGGCGACTGTGCCCCCGGTCCCGCTGTTAATGGCAGTGCCAGCCGTGCCACCAGCCGCACCGACATAGGCGGCGGCAAGGGTTGAGCCACCGAACAGCGTAGCCCCACCGTTAGTGCCAACCATGTTGCCGGTAGATGACGCACCCCCAGCCCCAGCAGCGCCCACGGTATAGGGGACATTCGCCCCAGGTGTCAGGGCGAGGTTACTAATCAGGGCATAGGCACCGCCACCACCTCCAAAGCCGTACCGGGAAGCGACGTTGAGAATAATCCCGCCGTTGACGCCTCCAGCACCGCCGCCGATACATTCGATAGTGTTGTTACTGCTGTTCCAATCGGCGGGCACCGTCCATGCCGTGCCAGCGAGGAGATAGATAACGGTTGCCATCCGTCAGTCCCCCGCCTTGGTCTGATTGCACTCAATTGCAATCTCCTTTTTTTTGTTCCGATGGTAATAATCCCGGGCTTGGGCATTCAGCTTTTCGCGGTTTTTCTCCCGGTATGCGGCTCTTTTTTCATTGATGCGGGCACGATTCTTTTCGAAATAATCTTGGTCATACTGCTTGTGGTAGCCGGGGTTTTTCGCTCGCCATGCCCGCTGATACTCTCGTTGGTATTGCCGATCATGTTCAAGGCGTTCCGGGTCTCCCTTTTTACGTTCCCGGTATTTTCGTTGCTCGATTGAAGTGCAAGCCTTGCACACGGTTGAATATCCATGGCGCTGTCTGGCCCGACGATTAAAATCCTTCGACATGGTTTTCATCTGTCCGCAGGCAGTACAGCGGCGGAATTTCTGAATAACGATAGCCATAGCCGCCTCCTCACTTGGGATAACCAAGGCACATCAAAACCAGCACGATCAAGCAGACAGATAGCTGAACCGTGAGGAGGAAGGCGTGGACCGTCTTATCGAAGTTGGTCATTTCACACCCCCATTCGCGGCCTTGATGGTCTGCGTTAGCCAGAATGGGCGCTTGCGGTCGTGCCCGTCAGGCTTGGGTAGGCTACCGGCCTTGATTCCGGCGTAGAGCGTGGGCTTGGAAATGCGGAGGAAATACAGCACGTCCCGAATGTACAGACGGATATCCGGCTGATTCAGATCGACAACGGCGGGCGGCTGATGGCGGCGGGGGGACTTCTCGCCTGCTGGGATTTCTGCTGAAGGTTTAGCAGACTTTGGCGCAATGGAAATGCTCATAGCCCCTCCTTTCGGGGTTAGTCGCACTCCATTGCAGGTTGAATTCGATAGTTACAGGCTTAAGTAGACAGGAACGGTAAAAAGCCGTCAATGCCGTCTTTATTCAAGGCATGAGAACGGCCAGTTTCTCCCCCAGCACGCGCCACGCTGCGGCCTGTTCCTCTGCCTTGATCGACCGTTGATATGTGCGGCGGACCACATTGCGCTCTGTGTGATTCAGACACTTGTCGATCACATCGGGCGGGATACCCAAGTCACCCATGAGCGTGGCCGCAGTGCGCCGCAGATCGTGAGGCGTCCACCGTTCGCTCCCGACCTCCAGAGCGTGCGGATAGTTGAGGCTACGGCCTTCCGTCTTGCGCCCGTACATGCCGCACTGACGATCAGCCACCGCGTTGACTAGCGTCTTGTTATGGACGTGCTGGAGCGGGTCTGTCTGGTCGGGCATGAGCCACGCAGAGCCACCAGCGAAGGCCAGAAGTTTCTCCACGTGCGGTATCACCCAGTCACTCAGGTGGATCAGGTGGGGCTTACCGTTCTTTGAGTGGGCGGCAGGTATAAACCACGTCCGCGCCTCCAGATCGATATCCGCTCGACGTGCCCGCAGCAGTTCATTCGACCGTGCCGCAGTGCCGAGCAGTACGCGCAAGGCGGTGCGGGTGGCGTCCTGTAGACCGGCATTTTCTAGCGCGTGGTGGAGTGTGCGGAGTTCGGCATCTGGCAACACCCGGTCACCTTCCCCGTCCGCGCCGCCCACGTCCTTTTTCGTGATTCCGAACATCGGGTTAGTGGGCACTAGCTCACGTTTGACGCCCCACGCGTACATAGTCACCAAGTACCCGGCCAGTTTGTTCGCCAGCGAAGGTGCGCGGACTTTGATACTATCGAGGTGGTCTAGGTATTTACCCTTAGTGACGTTTGCGGCAGGTTGTTTGCCAAAGATCAGGAAAATGTCCTTTTCGAAGGCCCGCAGGGGTTCCGCGCCTTGATCCTTCCGGCTCGACAGTTCGGCGGCTTTCCAGAGATCGAACAGGCCGCGCACGGTCAACACGTTGGCCTTGGCCTTTTCCGCCGCCTTGGAGGCCGCGCGTTCATCGATGGGATCGCGGCCTTGGCGTACCAGTTCGGCGGCTGCATTGCGGGCAGCGCGGATATCCGCCAGCGAGCGACCCGGCCAGCTACCGCACCCGAAGTCACGCGTTTTTGCGCCGACACGGTAGCGATAGGAGAAGGATACGGACGGCCCCTTGGAGGTCATGGTGACCTTGCCCCATAGGCCGCCGTCATCGCGGACGATGGAACCGGCATCAAACGACGTGAGGGCTTGCAGTGTTTTTGTGTGTAGCTTGGGCATGGTTGAAATCTCCACTTCCTACCCCAACATGTACCCCAACAAATTAGCTTGTCTAGGCTTTACTACTTTTTCCAGTTTTTTACTGGAAAATGGCTGAAAACCAAGCTGGGTAAAGGTTTGAGGCGTCTAGTATAGACTAGGTTTTACGAGGTTTAACTGATAATGAATTTCCATACAAGAAAGTGGGTCAAGCCCGAAGATCTGAACCCGAACGGCACGCTGTTCGGCGGCAGCCTGCTGCGTTGGATCGACGAAGAAGCGGCGATCTATGCGATCACCCAGCTGGACAACCAGCGCGTCGTCACCAAGTTCATGTCCGAGATCAATTTTGTCAGCTCGGCGCGTCAGGGCGACATCATCGAACTCGGCATGACCGCCACTCAATTCGGCCGGACGTCGATCACGCTGCGCTGCGAAGTGCGCAACAAGATCACACGCAAAAGCATCCTGACCGTCGAGAAGATGGTGTTCGTGAATCTCGACGAGAAAGGCGAGTCGGCGCCGCACGGCCGCACGCAGATTCGTTATGCAGAGGAAGCATTTGCTCAGTATCGCGAGAACTCGCGACCGGTACCGCAAGCGACCGCTGCGGTGGAAGAAGAGAGAGTGGCTGCAGCTTCGCGCAGCGAGGTAGACAGCCTGCATTGAGGCTAATGAGCGGCGCCGGTTCGTGCGCCCGCTCCTGCTTTTGCCGCTTCGGCGCATCAAGTGCCGAAGCGGTATTCCATCTGATTCCCTTCTACGAGTTCCAGCTCGTTTCGTGAGACGCCTTGCTTCGGCGTCCCCGTCTTCAGTTCAGGCGCGATGCGCGCCCTGCCTTCTTCGAATTGCTTCGAACTTCCTTGAGCCTTATTGCGTGGCCGGTGCGGCCTCGGGTTGAGGCGCGGGCGCTGTTGTCTCTGACGCCGCTGCGGGAGCCGTGGCCGGCGTCGTACCCGCCGCGCCGCTCGCCGGTGCGTCGCCCGGATCGGAATAGTTCGGCAGATCAGACGGAGCGGTCGTCGCCGCGCCCGATGCCGCGTTCGGCGCTTGCGCCGCATCGCCCGGGTCCGCGTAATTCGGCAGAGCGCCCGCAGCCGGGGCGCCTGCGGCAGGCGCCGCGTCGCTCGCGCCGCTTTGATCGTCGTAGTTCGGCAGCGGCGCATTGTTGTCGCTCGTACCACGCAGACGCGCCCGGCGCTGCTGCGTATAGGCGTCGCGCACGAACGAGTATTTGTCGAGCGCGGCTTGCTGCAGCAGATCGGTCGCGCCCAGCAGATCGGAGCGCACGCTCACGAACTGCAACACATACAGCGGATTACGCACCGCCGGTTCCATGTAGTTCAGCGGATTGAACTTCACGTCGACGATCAGCCCCATGCTGTCGCGCACCGTGCTCGGCCCAAACAGCGGCAGCACGAGATACGGACCCGACGGGATGCCCCAATGCCCCAGCGTCAACCCAAAATCCTGATGATGCTTCGGCAGACCGGCCGGCGTCGCGAAGTCGAGCAGGCCGCCGAGGCCGAACACCGAGTTCATCGCGAAGCGCATGATGTCTTCGGTCGCGTCGGTGATCTTCAACTGCAGCAGCGCGTTGGCCGCGTTGGTCAGGTCGCCGAGGTTCGAGAAGAAGTTGCTGACGGCGGTGCGCAGCGGCTGCGGCGTCACCTTCTGATAACCCTTGGCGACCGGCACCGCGACGTACGTGTCCAGGCCATCGTTGAATTTGAATACGGCGCGATTCACCGGTTCGAACGGGTCGCCCGGTTTGCGGTCGGGACCGGTTGCACAACCTGAAATGAGGCCGGCGGCGGCCAGCGTCAGCGCGGCGTTACGGAGTTGCATGCTTATATTCCTTTATTCTTCGCGCGACGTTGGCGCGGCTTGCCCATCAACACCGGTTGGAACACCACCGCGCCGATCAGCGTGCAGAACAGCGACAGCGCCAGCAGTCGGCCCATGCTCGACGTGCCCGGATGATGCGACAGCCAGAGGCTGCCGAATGCCGTCGCCGTGGTTGCCGCGCTGAACAGCACGGCGTGCGTCAGACTCGACTGCAACAGGCCAGTCTGGCCGTGGCGCCACGCCATCACGAAGTAGATCTTGAAGGCTACGCCGACGCCGAGCATCAGCGGCAGCGCAATGATATTGGCGAAATTCAGCGGCATGCCGAACGCCGCGCACAGTTCCAGCGTGACGAGCGCCGACACCAGCAACGGCACCAGCGTACGCAGCACGTCGCCGACTCGCCGCAGCGCGATCCACAGCAGGATCGCGATGGAGATCAGCGCGTAAGCGGCGGCTTGCAGGAATGCCTTGATGATCAGGTCGGCCGAATGCAGGATCGAAATCGGGCCGCCGATCGCGTTCGGCTCCGCCTTCTGTACCGCGTGGACGAAGCGCGCGAGCATCGCGTCGTCGTTCGGATCGGTGCCGGGTTTCACCTTCGGCGCGATATCCACGAGGGCGCGGCCGTCTTTCGACAACCACGTCGACGAGATTTCCTTTGGCAAGTTGTCGCGGGTGATCTCGGTGGGTTGCAGCAGGTTTTCCAGTTGCTTCAGCGCGATGCGCAGCGTGTCGGACATCGCGACTTCTGCGCGGTCGCGCGTGGCGGCGTCGGCGGTGGCGAGCTTTTGCAGCGTGGCCGATAGATGCTTTGCTTCGGCTGCGCCCGGGCCCGGGTGATCGTCAGCAGCCAGCGACAGCTGGTTCGACGCGCGCTTGAGCGCGTCGACGCGCACGGCGTCGGTGGCTTGCGGCGACGGTTGTTGCTGCAGCGCGGGCAACAACTGCTGCGCGGCGCTCGCGATCAACATCATCTTCTGCTGCTGATCAGCCGGAATGAACGTGTTGAGTGTCGTGACGCGCCCGACTTCCGGCAGCGCGCGCAGGCGCGTGGCAATCGCGTCGGCGTCAGTTAGCGAAGGTGCTAGCACATGCACGTTGTTGACCGCGGCTTCCGGCGAATCCTTCAGCGACAGCAGCGTCGCCATCGACTCCGTATGCGGGTCCTTCAGATGCAGCGGATTGAAGTCGAAGCGCAGATGCGTGAGGATCGGCGTCGCGCCGATCACGACGATCAGCGTGCCGATCAGCACCGGCTTGCGGTGATGATCGAGGAAGTCGTCGAGGGGAGCGAGTTGCTTGAAGCCCGGCGAAGCGGCTTCGCCCGGCGGATTGAAGATTTTCAGCAGCGCCGGCAGCAAGGTCATGTTCGTGAAGTACGCGACGAACATGCCGACGCCCGCGATCTGCCCCAACTCCGATACGCCGCGATAAGCGGTCGGCAGGAACGAGAAGAAGCTGAGCGCGACCGCGACCGCCGCGAGCGTCAGCGGCACGCCGATGCTGTGCGCGGTGTGCATCAGCGCGGCGGACAGGCGGTCGTCGCGATTGCGTTCCTCGCGATATTTGACGCCGAACTGCACGCCGAAATCGACCCCGAGCCCGATGAACAACACCATGAACGCGACCGAAATCATGTTCAGCGCGCCGACCATCATCAGGCCGAGCGCAGCGGTAATGACCAGCCCGACGAACAGCGTGATGAACACGGCGGCGATCATGCGTCCCGAGCGCAGCGCGAGCCACAGAATGACCAGCACGACAATGAAGGTGCCGATGCCGTTGAGCACCGCGCCGTCTTTCACCGACGCGAACTCTTCGTCCGCGAGCGGCTGTTCGCCGGTCAGACGAATCGTGGCGCCGTAGCGCGCGTCGAGGTGCAGCGAGGCGGCGATATCGCGAATCGCTTTGGACGCGGTTGCGCCCGGCTCCAGCGCATCGTAGTTGACGACCGGCTGAACGGTGACGAACGCGCGCGCCGGGTCGGTGGCCGTGGTCTTGTCGACAAGCGCTCGCCAGGAGAACGCCGCCGGCTGGTTGGCCAGCACGCGGTCGAGCGTGTTCGCGCTTTGCGACAGCAGATGGCTCATGTCGGCGAGCTTCACCTGACCGAGCTGAAGCGGCAGCAGCAGGCTGGTGGTCAGCGTGCCGGCCAGGCCCGTCAGGCTCGGATCATGCGCGAGCGCATTGACCAGCGGACGCGACTGGACCAGTTGCGAGGTGGTGGACATCACCTCGTCGTTGGACGGAAACAGCAGGCCGTTGTGTTCGAAAAACGGGCCGCCGGCGGGCTGCGAGACCGCGACGAATTCTTTGGGATCGGCCTTGAGCGCGGCGGTCAGCGCGTTGGCGGCGGCGTCGGCGAATTCCGGGGCGCGCGCTTCGACCACTACCAGCACGGTGTCGCCGCGATCCGGGAAAGCCTGGCTCATCGCGTTTTCGAGGCCCGTCCAGTGCTTGTCGGTTTCGATGAGACGGCTGATGTCCGTGTTGATCTTGAAGTTATGCGCCACATAGATGCAGCTCAGGATGGCGAGCACGATCGAGGCGCCGACGACCCGCAGCGGGTGGCGCACCGAATAGGCGACGAGACGGACAATAGATGACTTCAGCATGTAGGCGGACGTGGCCTTATCACGAGTGTTTTAGACGAAAGTGCACAAGTATACAGAGCCGGAGCGCTGCAACCCGACTTCGGTAGCAAGTGCAGCGCCTGCCGGGACGAACCAGGGCGGGAACGCATTCTCGGTATACTGGTCTATCCAGCTTTCGCAATGGGCTTTATTGGCTCACTGGCGCTTACTTCTTTCGATCCTGGCGAACGTATGAAACGTTATCTGTCTGCTTTTCTGGCTGCTGCCGTGGTGTCCACAGCGGCTTACGCGCAAACCGCGCCCGACGCGGTTGTAAAAAGTGCCGTCGAAGGCACCGTTGCTGCAATGAAGGCCGATCCTCAGGCGCGCGGCGGCGACATGGCCAAGATCACCCAACTGGTCCAGACGCGCTTCGTTCCCGCCACCGACTTTCAGCGCACCACGCGCATCGCGGTCGGCAAGGCATGGTCGACCGCTACGCCTGAGCAGCAAAAACAGCTTTATGAGCAGTTTACGCTGCTCCTCGTTCGAACCTATGCTGCTTCGCTGTCGCAATTGCGCGATCAGGACGTGAAGTTCAAGTTCCTGCCGGTGAACGTACCGGCCGGCGCCAGCGACATCGTCGTGCAATCGCATGTGATCAGCAACGGCGGCGACGATGCGATCGACTACCGTCTTACCAAAGGTCCGTCGGGCTGGAAAATTTACGACATCAACATGATGGGCGCGTGGCTGATCCAGGTGTATCAGACGCAATTCGCCGATCAGATGTCGAAGGGCGGGATCGACGGGTTGATCAAGTTCCTGACCGCGCACAACGCGCGCGGCGCGGGTTAAAGCCAGGAGCGAGACGAAAGCGGTCTCGCGGCTTCCGCAGCTACGGCCAAAGAAAAAAGCGTGGTGGGCTTCCAGCCCACCACGCTTTTTTTCACGCGCCCATACTTCAGACGCGCGAGACCCCTTCTTAAACTTCGCGTGCCGCAAGCGGCTGCAGCAGCTTCGACGGCAATTTGAACTCCACCTTCTCTTCACGGCCGTCCATGGTCGAGACGTCGACGGGACCCAGCGCGCTCAGCGCCGCGATCACGTTCTTCACCATCTCTTCGGGTGCCGACGCGCCCGCTGTGACGCCGACCGTCTGCACATTTGCAAACCATTCCGGCTTCACTTCCGAACCATCGGCGACGAGGTAGCTCGCCACGCCGCTTTCGCTGCCGATCTCGCGCAGCCGGTTCGAATTCGAGCTATTCGTTGCGCCCACCACCAGCAGCACTTCGACCTGCTTGCTCAGTTCGCGCACCGCCGCCTGACGATTTTGCGTCGCGTAGCAGATGTCGCGCGTATCGGGACCGACGATATTGGTGAACCGGCGCAGCAATGCGTCGATGATGCCGCGCGTGTCGTCCACCGACAGCGTGGTCTGCGTGACATACGCAAGCGGCGTGTCGAGCGGCAGGTCGAGATGCGCGACTTCGGCTTCGCTTTGCACCAGCAGCACCTTGCCCGGAATCTGGCCGATCGTGCCTTCCACTTCGGGGTGACCGGCGTGGCCGATCAGGATCAGCGTGCGGCCTGCGCCGACGTATTGACGCCCCTGCACATGCACTTTGGTGACGAGCGGACAGGTTGCATCGAGCACGTCGAGACCGCGCGCTTCCGCGTCGCGTTCGACTGTTTGCGCGACACCGTGCGCGCTGAAAATGGCTACCGCACCTTGGGGCACTTCATCGAGTTCTTCGACGAAGCGCGCGCCTTTCTGGCGCAGGTTATCCACCACGTGGCGATTGTGAACAATCTCGTGACGGACATACACGGGGGCGCCGTGTTGCTGTAACGCGCGATCGACGATTTCGATTGCACGAACAACACCCGCACAAAAGCCGCGGGGTTGAGCAAGGATGACTCGCATAAGTTGGCGAACTCCGACTGACGCGGGTTTCGAAGAAGTCGGTAAAACTGACTTTATCGCCGCGACCATCTGATTAGTTGACGTCTTGAGGCCCGGCGGGGCCGGTACAGCAAAACCAAAACGCGCATTCTAACGCTATCAGGCGAGCTTTGCTTTTTGGGCGCGTGGCCGGTGTTGGACGTTTGCCGCAATGGGGGCCAATGTCTGCACTTATTGCCGATGGCGCATGCAGTAATGATTGCACGCTGCACCGGTTTAACGGAACCCTTAAACTACGCAGTCCGCGGCGCATATTCGCGCCTGCATTACAGAAAGGTTTCGAGGCTCGCTGGATGGACGTCGATCAGTACGAAAATTTTCCGGTCGCGAGCGTGTTGCTGCCCAAGGCGCTGCGCGCGCCTATCGGCGTTATCTATCAGGTGGTTCGCACGGCGGCCGACATCGCCGATGAAGGCGACTGGAGCGCGGCTCAGCGTCATGCCCGCCTCGCCGATTTCCAGGCAGGCCTGGACGCGGTGGCCGAACGGCGCGCGGCGCCGGTGCATCCGCTGCTGTTCGGCAAACTGGCCGGGGTGGTCGCGCAATACAAGTTGCCGCTCGCGCCGTTTTACGATTTGCTGCGCGCGTGTGCGCAGGATATCGACACCAGCCGTTACGCCGACCGCGCGGCGCTGCTCGATTACTGCCGTCATTCGGCGAATCCGATCGGGCATCTGATGCTGCACCTGGTGGGCGCGGCCACGCCCGAAAATCTCGCCGACGCCGATGCGATCTGCACGGCGTCGCAGTTGATCAGCTTCTGGCTGGAGGTCGCGGCCGACTGGAAAAAGGGTCGCGTGTACTTGCCGCAAGCAGACCTGCAGCGTTTCGGCGTGACCGAAGCGTATATCGCCGAAGGCGTGTCCGACGAAAAGTGGCGCGCGCTGATGGAATACGAGGTGGCGTTTGTCCGCGAGACGCTGGTGCGCGGCGCGCCGCTCGCGTTGCGTATTCCGGGGCGGCTGGGTATCGAGCTATGCGGCGCGGTGCATGGCGGCTTGCGCTTTCTCGAACGGATCGAGCGAGCGGACTACAACGTGTTTCGCGAGCATCCGGTGCTCAGCACATTTGACTGGTGCGTGGTCGCGGCGCGCACGCTGGTGATGTGGCTTTCGCGCCGCGTCGGCGTCGAGGCGCGTTCAATCGAGGGTAATGCTTAATGGCGGCGGTTCTGTTTGTTCTTTCGTGTGTTTCCCTGTTGATCTGGGGCGTGCTGCTGTTCGCGCGTGGCGGTTTCTGGCGCTCGCGTCCCGCCGCGCCGCTGACGGTCGCGCCGCGCGTCACGTGGCCGGTGGTGGTCGCCGTGGTGCCGGCGCGCAATGAAGTCGACGTGATCGCCGAGGCGGTCACTACGCTGCTCCAGCAGGACTATCGCGGCGATTTCCACGTGATCGTGGTGGACGATCACAGCACCGACGGCACCGCCGACGCCGCCCGCGCAGCCGCGTTGCAACTGCAATGTCCCGACCGTCTGACGGTGCTGAGCGCCAAGCCGTTGCCGCCGGGCTGGTCCGGCAAGGTGTGGGCGCAGTCGCAGGGTATCGAGGCCGTGCGCACGCACGGCTTGCCCGCCGACTATCTTTTGCTGACCGACGCCGACATCGGCCATCCCGCCGACGCGCTGGTGCAACTCGTCGCGCGTGCGGACGCGGAAAAGCGCGATCTCGTGTCGCTGATGGTTCGTCTGCGCTGCGATTCGTTCTGGGAAAAAGCGCTGATTCCGGCGTTCGTGTTCTTCTTCGCGAAGCTGTATCCGTTCGCGTGGGTCAACAATCCGCGCAATCGCACGGCTGCGGCTGCGGGCGGTTGCATGCTGGTGCGCCGTAGCGCGCTGGAAGAAGCGGGCGGTATCGAGTCGATCCGCGCCGAGTTGATCGACGATTGCAGTCTCGCCGCGCGGATCAAGCATCGCGGCACCGGACGTCATCCGATCCGGCTGGATGTGGCGGCGCGCAGCGTGTCGCTGCGTCCGTACGATAGCTGGCGTGAGATCTGGAACATGATCGCGCGCACGGCCTTCACGCAACTGCACTACTCGCCGTTGCTGCTGGCCGGCACGCTGGCCGGCATGACGATCATTTACCTGATGCCGCCGATGGCCGCGCTGGTGTTGGGTCCGCTGGGCTGGCCCGCATGGCTGGCCTGGGCGGCCATGTGCTGCGCGTATGCGCCGATGCTCAGCTACTACCGCCGTTCGCCGCTGTGGGCACCGTTTCTGCCGCTGATCGCGCTGTTTTATGTCGGCGCGACGTTTGCGTCGGCGGTGCGTTACTGGCGCGGTAAAGGCGGTCAGTGGAAGGCGCGGGTTCAGGCGCCAGTGCAGGAGCGCTGAACTTGCGCGGCCGCAACTGATGGCAGCGATGCAATAAAAAACGGCGCCTCGGCGCCGTTTTTTGCATCACGCGTTGGTGAGCATCATGTACATCTGGATCACGATGTCGGGTGAGAACGTGAACGGCACCCAGCCGTGACCGGTGTGACGCATGATTAGCAGACGGTCGCCGTTCGACTGTTTCTGCACGGCCATGACCGGGTTTTTCGTCGATACGAAACGCCAGCCGGGCGGAATGCCGGGCGGCGGCTCTGGCGTCATCGATGCGCGCGCGTTCGACAATTCCTCGATCAGCTTGCCGATCTGTTCCGGACGCAGCGCGACCGTCTGGTCGCCGATCGTCATCGTGATCTCGTTCTGCCCCGGACGATCGATTTCGAGCGTGGGCTGGAATTGCGCGGCCGGTTTTTCATCAGACTTCTGTTCCGCCGCTGCCGATGCCACGTCGCGATCAACCGCAACCGCTTCTGCCGACGATTCGGCCGCAGACGCTTGCGCCGCCACCTGCTGCTGCGCGATGGCGGGTTCTGCTGAAGTCTCGGAGATGTTTTCGGCCTGCTGGGCCACGACAGCGTGAATGAGCTGGTCGAGGCTCACTTCCAGCGCGCCGAGCTGTTCGTGAAGATTCATGCGAGTTTCTCTGATAAGACCCACGATTTTACCTGCTGCGCGTAGGCTTTGACCCCTCGCGACCACGGGACTTGTAACAAAATGCTTACGGTCGCGCCAGAGGTTGTGTCCGGCGACGTTCTGTGTTCATGCGCGTGACGCCTTGAGATAACCCGCCTGCCTGAACCAGTCGAGCGCGTCGCTCAAACCCTCGCGATAAGGCCGCGCGCGATAACCCAGTTCACGCTCCGCCTTCGCAGACGTGAAATACATCTTGTTCTTCGACATTTTCAGACCGTCGACGGTAACGAACGGTTCGCGTTTCGTGATCTTCGCGACGGCTTCCGCGCCCATCGCCAGTGGATACAGCGGCCAGCGCGGCAGGCTGAGCGTTGGCGCCTTGCGGCCGGTCAGCGCGGCGATATCCGCGAGCATTTGCTGAAGCGGCAGATTTTCGCCGCCGAGAATGTAGCGCTCGCCGATCTTGCCGCGTTCGAGCGCGAGAAAATGGCCGGCCGCGACGTCGTCTACGTGCACGAGGTTCAGGCCCGTATCGACGAACGCGGGGATCTTGCCGGTCGCTGCCTCGACGATGATCCGCCCGGTCGGCGTCGGCTTCACGTCGCGCGGACCGATCGGCGTGGACGGATTGACGATCACCGCCGGCAGTCCATCTTCGGCGATCATCCGCTCGACCGCGCGCTCGGCCAGCACCTTGCTGCGCTTGTACACGCCGATCGCCTGATCGGCCTTGAGCGGCGAAGTTTCGTCGGCGGACTGCCCGGAACTCGTCACCTTGAGCGTCGCGACGCTGCTCGTGTAGACGATGCGCTCCACGCCTTCCTTCAGCGCCGCGCGCATGGTCGCCTCGGTGCCTTCCAGGTTCGAGCGCTCGATCTCGCCCGGGTCCGGCGCCCACAGCCGGTAGTCGGCGGCGACGTGCAGCAGGTAGCGCACGCCGCGCAGAGCCTTGCGCATCGACGCCTCGTCGCGCATGTCGCCGACGACGATTTCCGCGTTCAGCGACTCGACGTTCTGCCGCGGACTGGTGGCGCGCACCAGCACGCGTACGTTGAAACCCTTCTGCTGCGCGATGCGCGCCACCGACGAGCCCACGAAGCCGGAAGCCCCGGTGACGAGTACGAGATCGCGATTCTGTTCGGTCATTCTGTATCCATTTTCCTGCGTGACAGTCGACGGATTGTACGTGGCGGGCTTGTCCTATGTCGCGTGAACGCTACTGGCGACGCGTGTCGAACCCGCAGCGGACTCGCGCGCGGCCGAGCAGGCTCGCCGCGACTTGACTAGAATGCCCGCTTGAAAGACTGTGAGGAGAGGACGGCATGGCCCCGGATCTGGATCAGCGGATCGAAACGTATTACGTGCGAGTGCGCGGCCACGTGCAGGGCGTCGGCTTTCGCCACGCCACCGTGCGGCAGGCGCACGCGCTTGGCATTAAGGGATGGGTGGCGAATCTCGACGACGGTTCGGTCGAAGCAATGTTGCAAGGCTCGGCCAATCAGGTCGACCGGATGCTGTCGTGGCTGCGTCACGGGCCGCCGGCGGCGCGCGTGACCGAAGTGGCCGGCGAGGAACGCGCGACCGAAAAGCGTTACGAGCGTTTCGAGCAGCACTGAACGACGCGAATCCCCGTTAATGAAAAAGGCGGCGCGCCATCATCGCGATGGCGCGCCGCCTTTTTATCTTTTTACCCGCGTCTGCGAGCGAAAGTGACGCCGTAGCGCCTACTTCGCCAGCAGCAGACTCTCCGCGAATCCCCACTCTTTTTCGATCCACTGATGGCTGCACACGAAGCCCGCATCGTCGGCAATCGCGCCCATTTCTTCGGCGCGATATTTGTGGCTGCTTTCGGTCCAGATCGTTTCGCCTTCCTTCAGCGACACCGTCAGTTGCGCCGCGCGCACGTGCGCGGTGATGTCGCGTTTCGCACGCAGATGCATCTCGATACTGCGCGCGTCCGGGTTGAAGCGCGCGACATGCTCGAACGCATCGAGCGGAAAATCGCCGTCCAGTTCGCGATTGATCCGCGCCAGCAGATTCAGATTGAACGATGCGGTGACGCCGACCGAGTCGTCGTACGCGGCAACCAGCACCGGCGTCGGCTTGATCAGATCGGTGCCGAGCAGCAGGGCGTCGCCGGGCGCGAGCATGTTGCGGATATCGCGCAGAAAACGCGTCGCCGCGAGCCGGCCGAAATTGCCGATCGTGCTGCCGAGGAACAGCACCAGCAACCGTTCGTCCGGCGCGCGCTTCTTGCTGACTTCGGCGAGACCGGCGAGGTAATCGCGTTCGTACCCGACAATCGAAATCCGTTCGATATCGCCGAGCTCGCGTCTGCATAGCTGCAGCGCACTGCGCGAAATTTCAATCGGGCAGTAAGAAGTGGGGCGCTTTTTACACAGCGCTTCCAGAATGCGCCGCGTTTTACGGCCGCTGCCGCTGCCGAGTTCCGCCACCACCACGTCGTGCGGAAGATGCTCGACGATGTCCACCGCGTGCTTCGCGAGCAGCCGTTCTTCGGCCCGCGTCACGCCGTATTCCGGCAATACGGTGATCACTTCGAACAGCGCCGAACCGACTTCGTCGTACAGATATTTCGACGGCAGTTCTTTTTGCGGCGTGTGACTGAGGCCCGCACGCACGTCGGCGGCGAAGGCGGAGTGGAAATCGGGTGAGACGTCGAGCGAGAGGGCTGGCTGGGTCATGCTGGCTCCAGTAGTCACATTCGATGAGCGGGATTGCCGACCGGGCGGCGACATGCGTGGCCTGAACTATTTGACGCATGTCGTGGGAAGAAGGGCGGCGAGTCGGTTGGACTGCCCGGTGCCGGCCCGGCTAGTTGATGCTTTCTCTGCTGTTACCGCCAATGCGGCAACCAGCGTTGCGAGATTGAGTAGCAAGATTCGCGCTTGAGCGGCTTCGTCGAAGCTTCCAAATGAATTGCGCGAGATTTGCCGCTGAAAATACGGGGTTTTGTCTCCGCACATGAAGTTACGTTCTAGTGCATCGACGCGCGATGCGCACGAAATAATTACGGCCTGGCGATCGCTGCGCTCATCAGCCTTTGACGGATAACCCGTCTAGAATGCCGGCTTGCGTCGCTTGTTCCCGACGGCATGCTTACTTCAGCGCGAGACCTTGGTGGGACGACAGCGTACTTCAGTGGGACATCAGTGAGACTTCACGGCCAATGACAACAACGAATGCGTCGCCAGCCCATGCTGCGCTGCGAAAAAACACCGGCACACTCGTGTTCGCGTTTCCCTTCAGATCGCCGCCTGTCGACGCCATCGCGACCAGGATTGCGCAATGAACCAGTATGACCCAAAGCGCGGAATCGCGTTGTCTGTGAGCGCGTCGGCGATGTTTGCGTTGCTGTCCGCTTACGCCACCTTGCTCGCGCCGCTGAGCGGCCTCGATATTTTCGCGTGGCGCGTGATCTGGACCGTGCCTGGCGCGCTGTTACTCGTCGCATTGCGCAAGCGCCTGCCTATTCTCCGGCAACTTCTTTACCGCATGGTGACCGAGCCGATGCTCGGCATGGCAATGATCGCGAGCGCGGTGTTGCTCGGGCTTCAATTGTGGGTATTCCTGTGGGCGCCGCTGCATGGCCGGATGCTCGAGGTGTCGCTCGGCTACTTTCTGCTCCCGCTGACGATGGTGCTGGTCGGCCGCTTTTACTATCGCGAGCGGCTCGACGGATTGCAGTGGCTCGCGGTGTTCTGCGCGGCGCTTGGCGTCGCCCATGAATTGTGGGCGACCGGCGCATTTTCGTGGCCGACCTTGCTGGTGGCGCTCGGTTATCCGCCGTATTTCGTGCTTCGTCGCAAGATCAATCAGGATTCGCTCGCGATGTTCACCGTGGAAATGGCGCTGCTGTTACCGCCGGCGATCTTCTTCGCGATCAGCGGCGGCTCGCTGACGAAGATCGCCGGGCGTGTCGACATGTGGTGTCTGCTGCTGCCGGGTCTTGGTGCGTTGAGCACGCTCGCGCTCGCTTCGTATCTGAAGGCGAGCCGCTTATTGCCGGTCGCACTGTTCGGCATTCTCGGTTATGTCGAGCCAGCGTTGCTCGTGCTGGTGTCGATCACGTTGCTCGGTGAAGCGCTGAGCGCGTCGCAGTTGGTGACTTACATTCCGATCTGGATCGCGGTCGCGTTGACGGCGCTGCATAGCGTGCGGCTCGTTCGGCTTGCGCCGAACTGATTGGCTGACTCACTGCACCGCGCGACGCCAATCAGCGCTGCGCCGTTGCGTGATCCTGATTGATGCGCGTCGGGCCCACATCCGCCTCGATCGCTTCGCGCAGCGCGGGACGCCAGCCGAAACCGAACAACGCTTCCGCAAGCACGAACAGCGGTCCGATCAACAGGCCGATTACATCGTCGACAAAAGCGGGCTTGCGATGTTCGTAAGCGACGTGCCCGATGAACTGGAACGCCCAGCCGACCACAAAAAGGCCGACGCCCGTCACGAGCCACACCACCGTGGATTGCGCCGCAGTCCACTGGCCGAACGCGACACACAGTGCCGACACGCACACCATCATCAGCCCGAGCGGCACGTCGAGCACCAGGTAGTAGACGGTTGCCGCCACGAACAGCACCCACGCCGGGGACAACGTGAATGGCAGCGAGCCGGCCGCGAAGGCAGGGCGGCTCAACAGAACCGCCAACGCAAGCACGATCATCGGAATGCCGACGAAATGCGTGGCGATGTTGCGGCGGTCGCGATGGTAGGCCGCGTATTGCGTCAATTGCTGCGTCAGCGTTCTCATGGATGCCGCTCCTCGGTCAAAGTCAGCATAATCGCGGGCAGCGGAATTTCAAACCATCGGGTAGCCGACAATCGTGCACGGATGCCGTCCTATGACTGCGAGTTTTTCATCGAATGAGCTTGCCGGGCTGCTTGAGCGCAGCGCTTGGTTTCGCTCGGCGCCTGCCGCGCTGCGGGCCGAGTTGATTGAAATGGGGCGTGTCGAACACTTCGCCGCGGGCCAGCGTCTTTTCACGCGCGGCGATTCCGACGACGGCCTCTATTGCGTGCTCGACGGGCTGATGCGAATCGGTGCTGCCAGTTCGGCGGGGAAGGAAGCGTTGCTCGCTGTCATCGAACCGGTCAACTGGTTCGGCGAGATTGCGTTGTTCGACAATCGGCCGCGAACCCACAATGCGTATGCCGAACGCGATTCCGAACTGTTTCACGTGCCGCGCGCGGCGCTCGCCGCGCTGCTCGAACGCACGCCTGCGTACTGGCATGTATTCGGTTTGCTGTTGACGCAAAAACTGCGTCTCGCTTTCGATGCGATCGAGGAAGCCGCGCTATTACCTGCTGCACAACGAGTGGCGCGTCGATTGTTATTGATGGCGGGCGGTTACGGCGAACCCGGCGCATTGCGTCGCGTGCTCAAGGTCCCGCAGGAAGATCTGGCGATGATGCTGGCATTGTCGCGGCAGACGATCAATCAGGTACTCAAGCAATTCGAAACGCAGGGCGCGTTGAAACTCGGCTATGCCGAAATCGAAATTACGGACCCGCACAAGCTCGGCGAATTGGCGGATCTGGAACCCGGCTTGCCGACATCACGCGATTAATGCGCTTTTTCGACTACGCCATGTCGTTGCAGCGGGCCGATCAATGCGACAGGCAGTGTTGAGATTAGCGTGTGCAGAGTGAAGTCCAGGTCTTCAATCGCGATGTCGAGTTGCACGCGAACTTCTTCGCGAACGTGGTACGTGCCGGCGACATAGACGCCGAGCGGCGAATGAAGCAATGCGCGTAACGACGACGCGCCAGCAGGATCGTTCGATGGATGAGGCAACGTGACTTGCAGCAGCGCGCGGGTCGACGGAAAGGGAATGACGTTGGTGCGTTGAACCCGTGAATTGCCGGGCGCTTGAGATTGCGTGTGCACTGCTTCGGCAAGGTTATCGATTGATTGCGTGAGAGCCATGTTATGAGGCGTTCGTCGACGCCATGGTTAATCAGGACAATGAGAGGTTAGACGTTCCTGAGTAAACGTAGTGCAAAAATTAACGCGCATTTCTGCCACACGAAAACAATAAAAAAAGGCGAGTCATTCAAGACTCGCCCTCCCTGAACGGCACGACCTGGCTTCGATTAATACACCATAGATGGCTGGTGCGTGCCGAATCCGATCACGTGTTATTGCGTCTTCGTCGTGTCGGTTTGTGCGCCGTCGGCTTTAGCCGGGGCATTGCTGGCCTCTTTCGCGCTCTCCGTTTTCGTCTTCACGGCGCTCGTTTTGACAGCGGCTTTCTTGACGCTTTTGTGGGTCGCCGGATGAGTGGTGGACGTCTTCTTGATGTGCGCTTTCGTTGCGGCTTTCGCCGGCGCCTTGGTCGCGGCAGCGCCCTGGTCTGCGGAACCGGTTTGCGCGGCGGTGCTCGCCTTCAGATTCGCCTGACCGGCGGGTTGCATCTGCATCGGCTGCGCGGATTGCGTGGCGGACGGCGCGGCCGTTTGAGCAAAGGCGGCCGACACGAACAGAGCGGAAGCGAGAGCGGCGAAAAGCGTCTTCATGGTGTAACTCCCTTTGGGAATCGGTTGATTCTTTTGTCGCGTCTGAATTGTTTCAGCGCTGCCGGTTTAACGCGGACGAGACGACAGGAGTTGACGACGCGATGGTGACAAAACGTAACCGCCGATACATATCGGGGTGCTGAATCAGCGAGGAGAGATTGCGGGTGAGGCGAGGGCGTATGACGGCGAGAGAATTTCTCGCCGTCATACGAAAGCTACTGCGTTTAAGGCTTGATCGAACCGCTCAAGCGTTACTGAAACGGATTCGCGATGACGCCTGGTTTTGCGTCCGGTTCGTCTTTCACTTTTGCCGGCAACGACGGTTGCGCCTGCAAGCTCGCGACGATCGCATCGACCGCTTCCTTCAATGCAAGCGCCGCCTTCAGTCCGCGCTGATCCTGCGTCAACTCCAGCGTGCCGTTCAGTACGACGCGCGTGGTGCCGTTGGTCAGCGTGAGCGCATCGCCCTGAATGTTCAGCACGTCGTCATCGTTCGAATAGGGTTTAAACACCTTTCAGTCCTCCCGGTCGCTGGTCTTTGAGGTTTTCCGGAATGCCCGGAAAGCGGATGCCCGATGCTGCTTCGAGTTCGTGAATCGTCCTGATGTCGTAACGGTTAGTCGATACATTGTCCACCACGACGGCAAACGCCAGCTGCCGCGACGGCACGTAGACGACCTTGAACAGTTGCGTCGGCACGAACACGCGGGTCGGCCCGATGGTCTGCAACTGCTGGCCGTTGAAGATCGGTCCGGTGACGACATAAGTATCGTCGTACGACATCGCGATCTTGCGCACCGACGATTCGATCCGTGCCCACAGCCGCTGATTGTTCTCGCGGTTTTGCGGAACGATATTGGCCAGCGAGAACGATTGTGCCATCGCCTCCTGATTCCAGCGATTTCCCGCCGGGCTCATATGCCCGCGATCGAAGCCACTGCGTTTGTAGTCCGCGAGCGTTGCGCCTTCACCGTCGGGCAAACGCGTGTCTTCGAAGAACTTGTTGGTGCGCACCATCTCTTTCGCGGCTTCGATATGGTCGCGCGTCAGATGTTCGGCGGACCAAAGCGGACCGTGCGTAATGCCCGAATGCAGAACCGCGAAATCGCTATAGCAAAGCATGCGCGTTTTCGGCGCCATCTTCTGATTGGTCAGAGTGGGCCATTGCGCATTCGGAGTGAACTGGGTGCAGGAGGGCGCCGCGCTGGCGTGAGCCGCAACGGCAAAAAGCAGACAGGCAAACCACTTCTTCATGTGTCGGTCAGTCGAGGGGTAGGGCGCAAGAGTATAGCGTCGCGAACCCGGATCGGGCGACCGGAAAACGTGCAACAGAAGCAAGCGGAGAAATGCAGATGACGCGTCGCGATCAAATCGGATTCGATGAACGAGCCGTGTCGCGCGGACAAAAAAATGGGCCGCTTTGCAGCGACCCTAATGCGTGGAATTCAAACTCTACGATCACAAACTTAAGGTTGTCTTAAATCCGTCGACCAGAGAATAGTTATGTGAGTCGGCGCACGCTTGTGCGGCGTCACGCGAATACGCGTGCACATCCGCATGAGCGCATTAACAACGCGCATGGAATTTTCGACCGATTAAAGCGCAAAGAAATAGCGCAAGGAACCTAATTACCGAACACGCTGTTTTCAGCACGAACCGTCTGACGATCAACGGCTTGCAGCCGCCAGAAACCACTGGCCGGCGCGCGCGTGGGCAATGCAGTCCACGCGGCGGCGCCTTGCGCGGCGCTCACGCGCTGCTTGCGGTCGACGTGCAAACCGCGCAGCGTACATAGCGGCGCATCTGTGCTGGGCGCGCAAAGCGTGGTCACGCCATTGTCGTCGTGCAACTCGCCCCACGGGGGCAGATCGATCCCTTGATGCGCTTCTCTCGACCACCGGTGTTCGTCGGTGTCGAGCCATAAGACCGCATAGTCGTGGCTGACGGTGGGATCGGAACCGTTGATCAGAATAGTCAGTCGCATGTCAGTTCCGTACAGATTGCGAATTGATGCTTTATCAGTCTATGCCGCGATGCGTGTTATTCAAGGCAAACGTCTGATGATCCGGTACGAAAAAACGGACTCGCGATGCGTTTTAGTGGCACACGCGGCGTTACGATAATCGTCCTCGTGACGACGTTTTGCGGAGGAGCGATGCGGCTCCGATTTTTGCAAATCACTTTGCTGACGGGATCGTTTTGCGCGATGACGTCCGCCGTTTTTGCTGCGGACAGCACGCCCTTTTCTGCGCCCGCGCCGATCGTCTACATCACCGATTTCGATCTCGACGTGGCGAACGTTTCGCCCGATAGCGGACCCGGCCAGCGGGTGCGTCGTCTGCGTGGCTTGCTGCCGGATGGACCCGGGCCGCTCGCACAGGACAGGAATCCGCAAGACCACGCAAAGCACATCGTGAACGAGATGGCCGACGCGCTGACCGACGACCTGAAAAGCGGCGGCGTAGACGCGCGTCGTATTGCGCGCGATCAACCGTTGCCCACCGAAGGATGGCAAGTGCGCGGCGTGTTTCTGAATGTCGATGACGGCAATCGTCTGCGTCGCGCAATCGTCGGTCTCGGCGCGGGGCAGAACGACATTCAGGTGGCGGTGTCGTGCGACCGGCTCGGCGCGGCGGATTTGCCGCCGCTTTATCAGGCGGTCGAAGAGGCGGACAGCAGGAACATGCCTGGCGCGGTCGTCAGACTGAACCCTTATGTGATCGCGGCGAAGTTCGTCATGGCGAGCGGCGACGAAAAAAAGACCATCAAAAAGACCGCGCAGCAGATTTCAGATGCGGTAATCGCGAGGCTGCATGCTGATGCAAAGTAGAGCGTTGCAATACTGCGCGTGACGCATCGCAGCAGTGTCGGCATGTTTGAATCGCGAGCGGATAAAACTACGGCAATCGACGCTTCACGCGCCAGCTGCTGTGCGTGGAATCGACGGCCAGTAGCAGCCAATGCCTTGCATCGACGGGATGACGTTTTCGGGTCGCATAACCGTCGACGGTCAACTCAAGCTCGTCGAACGCGCGCCGGTGGCAGGTGGCGTGTGCGCCGGAGCCGTCCGCGAATTCGACGATCGCAGCGGCCGCGCTGGCCGGCTCGGGCAAGTGCGCGATGCTTACCGCGCAGCCCGGGTAAAGATGCGAGTCGGCAACCTGGATCTGAACGGATTCGGACATGAGCGAGCCCTCCGGACGCTGGGGCGAAGCGGGCATGCAACGCCGTTTCGCGCGATAAACCGGATCAAAGCATAGCACCGCATGAAACGGTGGCAGTGCAGCAAAATCAGCCCGGCATTTGCATTAACCAACCCGTACGTGTGCGTCATTTTTCGACATGTATTGGCCCAACGTCGGCACGAGCCGCGCAGCCGTCGACACTTTCCGCTTCATCCCGGCGATGGGCGGTACCAGCAGCGCGTTTTTTTTGCGCCCCCTCGAGCATTGCTTACGCCGTACGCCCCGATAAATATTCGCTGTATGCTTCGCGCTATCATGCTGATCTGACCACGACGAACAGCGGAAACGGCAGCCAAGATGGCCAAAGAAGAACAGACCGGAGCGGGACGCAAACAGGCGAAATCACGAGGCGCGGCGCAGGACGACACCGCGTTGTCCCTGGCGCCTGCTGCCGACATTCCCGACACCCCCGATCCCGCCGATGACGAGAGCAGCGGCGGCTCGACCTATCTCGTACCAGGCCTCGAACGCGGCTTGCGGATTCTCGCTGAGTTCAGCGCGCGCGAGCCGGTACTCGGCGCACCCGAGTTGTCGAAGCGGATCGGCATTCCGCGCACGACCACCTTCCGTTTGCTGCAAACCCTCGAAGCGCTCGGCTTTCTGGAGCGCGTGAACGGCGACCGTCATTTCCGGCTGAGCGTCGCGGTGTTGCGGCTCGGCTTCGAATATCTGAGTTCGCTCGAATTGACCGACGTCGGCACGCCGATCCTCGAACAATTGCGCGATGCAACCGGCCTCAGTTCGCATCTGCTGATTCGCGATCAGCGCGACGTGGTGTTTGTTGCCAAGGCGCAAACCCACGAGCCCATGTTCAGTTCGGTGAAGGTGCATGTCGGCACGCGCCTGCCCGCTCACGCCACCGTGCATGGCCAGGTGCTGATGGGCGATCTGAGTTTCGATGAATTGCGTCAGTTGTATCCCGAGCCGCAACTCGAACGATTCACCGAGCGCACGCCCGCTACCGTCGATGAACTGTCTGAACGGGTGCGCGAAAGTGCGCTGCTCGGCTACGCGTTGAGCGAGGCGTCGTTCGAACGGGGCATTTCGGTGGTGAGCGCGCCCGTGCGTGATCAGAGCGGCAAGATCGTCGCGGCGTTGACGGTGACGATTCCGCGTTCGGATATCGGCGAGGCGGAGGAGCGCGAACCGCTCATCGTGCAGGTATGCCAGGCGGCGCTCGACTTGTCCGAGCGTCTGAGCTATCGCCCGAGGCCGGACGATCCGACAGTGGTTCAGGCTCGCAGCAAACCGGTGTCGGCGAACTGATTCTGCTTGCGGTTTGTGCGCTTGCAGGTCCGGCTGAAAAATCGCAGCACGGACCTGCGTCAATCACATCACATCACGATTGCGTCACATCACAACGTGTTCAGAACGAGTGGTGAATACCGGCCAGCAGAATCGTCTGGTTGCGTCCGCTCGATACCCCTGCGGTAAAGAAAGCAGCGTCCGTGTTCGATCCTGCGCGCATGTACAGCGCGTTCGCATACAACTGCGTCGACTTCGACAGCGAATACACGTCGCCGATCATGAACTGCGTCCAGCGGTGCCCCGCGAGCGTCGTCGTCGCAGCGCCGCCGGCCACGGTGTTGAACGGCGTGAACTGATAGTTCGCGCCCGCATCGTAGCTTTGGTACGTGTCCGAATGCCCCGCCGATTCCAGCTTCACGCGCGTGTACAGACCATGCACCAGCAGCTTGCCGAACTGGTATGACGCGCCCGCGCCCATGTTCTGC
This sequence comes from Paraburkholderia fungorum, assembly GCF_900099835.1. Taxonomy (NCBI): domain Bacteria; kingdom Pseudomonadati; phylum Pseudomonadota; class Betaproteobacteria; order Burkholderiales; family Burkholderiaceae; genus Paraburkholderia; species Paraburkholderia fungorum. The sequence continues at coordinate 2,848,675 of NZ_FNKP01000002.1, read as the reverse complement.
ACCTTGTCCGCGACATAGTTCGCCGACGCTACGCCCTGGAACGTGGCGAGACCGGTCGTGACGAGCGATGGCGTGCGGTCGTTCTCCGCTGCATACGTGGCACCGGCCTTGAACGGGCCATTCGCATAGGTCAGCGCGAAGCTCAGGTTTTTGCCGGTCGCGAAGTTCGTCGTGTTGCCGAGACCCATCATCGCGCCGACGGTGAAGCCGCCGAAATTCGTCGAGCGGAATTTCATCGAGTTGTCGTAGGGCACGACGCCCGTGTCGGCGAGCGAGTCGATGTTGCCCGGGTGGAACGCGTACCAGCTGGCGGCCAGATAAGCGGTGCTCAGCGGGCCGAGCACGTCGAAGCTGAACGGCGTCTGATGACCGAGTGTGACCGTGCCGACCTTGTCCGAACTCAACCCCACGAAAGCCTGGCGATTAAACAGCGTGCCCGATTTCGCGAATGCGCCCGTGTTCGTATAGAAGCCGTTTTCAAGCTGGAAAATCGCCTTCAGCCCGCCGCCCAGATCTTCGACACCCTTCAGGCCCCAGCGATCAGGCTGCGTGTTGCCCTGCTCCATCATCCATTTCGAACTGCCTGCTACGTTGCTGACATACGCGATACCGGCATCCAGGCTGCCGTATAGCGTCACACTGCTCTGCGCCCACGCGCCCGTCGTTGCGCAGATTGCCGTCAAGCCGGCTGCAATGATGTGCTTCACCGTTTGGTTCTCCTGATCATACGACCCTGGATCTCGCCAATGGGCCGTCCCTGATCCTTGCATTGGGGTTGATTGCCGTTCTGGTTTTAATGCGCCAAAACCGCACCGCTTTATGTTCCACCTATGGGCTTCTGTATCGCCTATGGAAAAGTATAGAGAGTCTTAAAGTGGTCAAAATAAATTTTCGGACCCCGTACAAACCCGCATGTGGGGCGGTCGATCTGGCTCCGAACGGGCCTGGAGCCAGTCCCCAAAGGCTTTGAAACGCATAAGCGGATTCCCGCCACACCGCGCAATGCTGTGTTGCGGACACGACAGTCGGTGTTTTCCCCTACAGCTCCAGATTTTTATTTTTTTCCTCATCAAGCCAATCCTATAATTATCCATACACGAACTGATGTTCCTTAGGTGGAACATAGAGATTCAGGAGAAGGCGAGAAATGACTGATCAATGGCGCTGCGCCGGCCATGCCGGCGACCTGTCCGAAGACGCGCCGCTCGAGTTCAAACTCGACGGCACGGAAATCGGCATCTACAAAGTGGGCGACGAGCTGTACGCACTCGAAAACGTCTGCCCCCACGCATACGCGTTGCTGACGCAGGGCTTCGTCGACGGCGACACCGTCGAATGTCCGCTGCACGAAGCCGTGTTCCATATCCCCACCGGCAAATGTCTGAAAGAGCCCGGCGGCCGCGACCTGAAGATGTACTCGGTACGTCTTGCGGGCGAAGAAATCCAGATCAAGGTGGCATGACATGCGAGAGGTAGCCGTGAACTTCAATCCTTTCCTGAAGCCGTGGCTCGCGCCGCAGCCGAACAACGTCGCCGGCAAGGGCGTGATCGAGAAACCGGGCCAGCAGGAAAACATGGTCTGGCAGAACCGCAAGGCCGAACCGACCCAGTACGAAAACGACTTCGGCGATGCGCTCGAAAAAGTTTTCGAAGCCGGCGCGATGGAGTTGCAGGAAGTCGTCGACGGTCTGAACCGCGTCGGCTTCCGCACCCCGGAAGGCCAGCCGTGGGACGCCGAGCGCCTCGCCGCCGAATTCCGCCTGCTCGCCGACTAGGCGCGCCCCCTCGAACACCCGCGAACACGTTTCATCGCTTTCGTACCCGGAGTCTCCTTATGACGTCCCCCACTACAACTCAAGGCTCGGCCGACCCGATCCAGTCCTACCTGGACAAAGGCCTGCGTAACTACTGGTATCCCGTTGCACCGAGCTGGCAAGTCGGCGACGCGCCGGTCGGCATCACGCGGCTCGGCGACCAGATCGTGCTGTGGCGCGACAAGGAAGGCCAGGTCCGCGCACTCGAAGACCGCTGCCCGCATCGCGGTGCGCGTCTGTCGCTCGGCTGGAACCTCGGCGGCAGCGTCGCGTGCTGGTATCACGGCATCGAAGTCGACGGCACCGGCACCGTGCAGCGCGTGCCGGCCGTGTCGGCGTGCCCGCTCGAAGGCACCAAGTGCGTGAAGTCGTATCCGGTCGAAGAACACGCCGGCGCGATCTTCCTGTGGTTCGGCGACGAAGCGCATAAGGAACCCGCGCCGCTCAAGCTGCCGGAAGAGCTGGTCGGCGAGGAATACGCGAGCTTCCTGTGCATGTCGAACTGGAAGTGCAACTATCAGTACGCCATCGACAACGTGATGGACCCGATGCACGGCGCGTATCTGCACGCGACGTCGCACTCGATGGCCGAAGGCGATAAGCAGGCCGACATGCGCGTGCGCAAGACCGAAACCGGTCTGATGTTCGAAAAGGTCGGCCAGCGCGACGTGAACTTCGACTGGGTGGAACTCGGCGAAACCGGCGCGCTGTGGATGCGCCTCGCGATTCCGTACAAGAAGAAGTTCGGCCCGGGCGGCAGCTTCGGGATCATCGGCTTCGCGGTTCCGACCGACGGCGACAACTGCCAGGTGTATTTCTGGCGTACCCGCAAGGTGCAGGGCTGGCAGCGCGACGCATGGCGCTTCCTGTATCGCAATCGTCTGGAAGGTCTGCATTGGGACGTGCTGGAGCAAGACCGCTACGTGCTGGAAAGCCTCGCGCCGAATGCACGCGAACACGAGTTCCTTTATCAGCACGACGTCGGCATGACGCGCGTGCGCCGCATGCTGCGTCAGCGCGCGCAACAGCATTTCGCCGATCTCGACGCGCATCGCGCGCAAGTTCAGGCGCAAGCGGGAGCCGGTCAAACCGCCGAAGCGGGCCACAGCCATGCATAACGACGCGCTCGCAGCGCTCAACGGCCGACGCGTCCTCGTGACGGGCGGCGCGCGCGGTCTCGGCGCGGCGTTTGTCCGCGCGCTGGTCGCGGTCGGCGCGAAAGTGGTGTTCGGCGACGTGCTGCATGAAGAAGGTCAGGCACTCGCGGCATCGCTCGCAGCGCAAGGACATGCGGCGACGTATCTGCCGCTCGATCTGGCGAATCCGCAAAGCATCCAGCAATTCGCGGAGCAGGGCGCGGCGCAACTCGGCGGCCTCGACGCGCTGATCAACAACGCGGCGATCACCAACTCCGGCGGCAAGTTCGCGGACGAATTGTCGGTCGATACGTGGGACGCCGTGATGAACGTGAACGTGCGCGGTGTCTGGTTGATGAGCACAGCCGCGCTGCCGTTTCTGCGCGAGTCGGGCCGCGGCAGCATCGTCAATATCGCTTCGGATACGGCGATGTGGGGCGCGCCGAAACTGCTCGCGTATGTCGCGAGCAAGGGCGCCGTGATCTCGATGACCCGCTCGCTGGCGCGTGAATTCGGCGCGCATCAGGTGACCGTCAACGCGATCGCGCCAGGCCTGACCGAAGTCGAAGCGACCGCTTACGTGCCTGCCGAACGTCATCAGTATTACCTGCAAGGCCGCGCTTTGACGCGCGCTCAGGTGCCCGACGATGTGACCGGGCCCGTGTTGTTCCTGTTGTCCGATGCCGCGCGCTTCGTAACCGGCCAGTTGCTGCCGGTGAACGGCGGCTTCGTGATGAATTGATCTTGTCGAATCGAAAGGAGAAAGAGATGGCGGATGCCGATATCGAACGCAAATCGTGGGAACAACCCGCGGAAGCGAGCTTTGGACAATGGCTTGACAGCCGCGTCGCGCGCCTTGAAACGCGTCGCTACGACTGGGACGCGTTGAAGTTCCAAGCGGACTACGACCCGAAATATCGCCGTGCGCAAATGCGCTATGTCGGCACGGGCGGCACGGGCGTCGCGAAGGACATGAACACGGTGCCCGCAGGCGGCTTCACGTTTTCGACGATGGTGATCCCGGCCGGCAACATCGGTCCGAGCCATATTCATATGGATGTCGAAGAAATTTTCTTCGTGCTGCGCGGCAAGATGAAAGTGATCTGCGAGAAAGACGGCGAAACGTGGGAAGCCGTGCTCGGCGAGCGTGACCTGATCTCGGTGCCGCCGGGCGTGTATCGCACGGAAATCAACATCGGCGAAGAAGACGCGCTGATGTGCGTGATGCTCGGTTCGCCAAAGCCGGTCACGCCGACGTATCCGCCGGATTCGCCGCTGGCGAAGCTCAAGCGCTAAGCCCTTATCGAAGTCTGATTCGCAGCAGTACAAAAACACCCGCGAAGGAAATCATGTCCGCAGTCCCGTCCGTTACCGCCGATCAACACGCCTCGCTCGAAACGCGCCTCGCGCGCTTTCCGGCGCAGCAGGTCGAGTTGGCGTCGCAACGTGTGCTGAGCTATCGCGAAGCCGCGAGCGCCAACACCGGCGCGTTGCCGCTCGTGCTGTTGCACGGTATCGGGTCGGGCGCGGCGTCGTGGGTGCAGCAGTTCGAAGTATTGGCCGCGAACCGTCGCGTGCTGGCGTGGGATGCGCCGGGTTATGGCGCGTCCACGCCGGTTGACGCAGAGTCGCCCGTGGCCGCTCACTACGCCTCGGTATTGAAGGACTGGCTCGACGCACTCGCTATCGAACGATGCGTGCTGGTCGGGCACTCGCTCGGCGCGATCATCGCCGGTGCGTTTGCTGCGGCGAATCCGCAGCGCGTGGCCGGTTTGCTGCTGTTGTCGCCGGCTGGCGGCTACGGCGCGGCATCTGCGGAAGTGCGCGAAACGAAACGCGACCAGCGCCTCGCGATGCTGAACGAACTCGGCCCGCAAGGTCTCGCCGAAAAACGCAGCACCAATATGTTGTCCGCGAATGCAAACGACGAAGCCCGCGTATGGGTGCGCTGGAACATGTCGCGCGTGATCCCGCGCGGCTACGCGCAGGCGACGCATCTGCTCGCCAACGCCGACCTCGCCAGCGACCTCGCGCGCTTCACAGGCCGCATCAACGTGGCCGTCGGCGCGGACGACACCATCACGCCTCCCGCCGCCTGCGAGCGAATCGCCCTTGCCGCAGGCACCCAATTGCAGGTCGTGCCGCGCGCGGGGCACGCCGGTTATATCGAAGCACCCGCCGCGTACACCGCGATCATCGACACGTTCTGCCGCACGAGCGGTGGACAACGGAGCCAATGAATGACGCCCGACACACTCAACGCCGAGCGCAACGCGGACGACGACCGCAACGACACCGGTAGCGACAGCAGCTACCGCGTGCCGGGTCTCGAACGTGGTTTGAAGATTCTCACGGAGTTCTCGCCGCGCGAGCCCGTCCTCGGCGCGCCGGAATTGTCCCGCCGCCTGAAGATTCCGCGCACGACGGTGTTCCGTCTGCTGCAAACGCTCGAATCGCTCGGCTTTCTCGAACGCGCCGACAAAGACCGTAACTATCGGCTCGGCGTCGCCGTGCTGCGGCTCGGTTTCGAATATCTGAGTTCGCTCGAATTGACCGACCTCGGTCTGCCGATCATCGAAGCATTGCGCACCGAAACCGGCCTGACGACGCACATCGTGATTCGCGACGGACGTGATGTCGTCTTCGTTGCCAAAGCACAAAGCCATGCGCCGATTTTCAGTTCGGTGAAGGTCAACGTCGGCACCCGTCTGCCCGCTTATGCAACGACGCACGGCCAGGTGCTGATGGGCGACATGACGCTCGACGATCTGAAGAAGCTCTATCCCGAGCCGGAACTGGAGCGTTTCACGAAGCAGACGCCCGCCACCGTCGAAGACCTCTATGAGCGTGTGCGCGACGACGCACTGCGTGGTTTTGCGATCAGCGAGTCGTCGTTCGAACGTGGCATTTCGGTGGTCAGCGTGCCGGTTCGCAACGACACGGGGCGCATCGTCGCGGTCATCACGACGACGATTCCGCGCCACGAGATCGACGCGTCGCTGCTCGACAGCGGCCTGATCGACAAGGTCCGCCGCGCGGCCGATGAACTTTCGCAGCGGCTCAACTATCGGCCGAAGAACGCGCCGAATGCGGGCAGCCAATACATGAAGGCACTGGGGCTCTGATGATTCAAATCGATTTGACCGGACAGGTGGCGGTGGTGACGGGCGGTTCGTCCGGCATCGGCCTCGCGACTGCCGAACTCTTTTTGCGGGCGGGTGCATCGGTTGCGATTTGCGGCCGTAACACCGAGCGTCTCGCGCACGCGGAAGCCGCGCTGAAAGCGAAGTTTCCCGCCGCGCAATTGCTCGCTCAAGCCTGCGACGTACTCGACGCCGACGACGTCAACGCCTTCGCGCAAGCCGTGCAAACGCGCTTCGGCCGCACCGACATGCTGGTGAACAACGCCGGCCAGGGTCGCGTCTCGACGTTCGCCAGCACGACCGACGACGCCTGGCGCGAAGAACTCGACCTGAAGTATTTCAGCGTGATCCGCCCGACCCGCGCGTTTCTGCCGATGCTGCGCGATGCGGCTGGCGGCGGCAACGCGGCGATCGTCTGCGTGAACTCGCTGCTCGCGCTGCAGCCGGAGCCGCACATGGTCGCGACTTCGTCGGCGCGCGCGGGCGTGCAGAACCTCATCAAGTCGCTCGCCGTAGAACTCGCGCCGCAGCATATTCGCGTCAACTCGATTCTGATCGGCATCGTCGAATCGGGTCAGTGGCGCCGCCGTCACGCTGCGGAAGCGCAGCCGGGCCAGAGCTGGGAAGACTGGACCGCCGAACTGGCGAAAAAGAAAAACATTCCGCTGGGTCGCTTCGGCAAACCCGAAGAGGCCGCTCAAGCGCTCTTTTATCTGGCTACCACGCTGTCGTCGTACACGACGGGCAGTCACATCGATGTTTCTGGAGGCGTTGCACGACATGTCTAACAAAACCACCGTTGGCGAACTGATCGCCGCTTTCCTCGAGCAATGCGGCGTTCAAACCGCATTCGGCGTGATCTCGATTCACAACATGCCGATCCTCGACGCGATTCATAACCGCGGCAAGATCCGCTATGTCGGCGCGCGCGGCGAAGCCGGCGCGGTCAACATGGCCGACGGCCTCGCGCGTGTCTCGGGCGGCCTCGGTGTGGCGTTCACCAGCACCGGCACCGCAGCGGGCAACGCAGCGGGCGCAATGGTCGAAGCGCTGACGGCAGGCACGGCGCTGCTGCACGTCACCGGTCAGATCGAAACCGAATATCTGGATCAGGACCTCGCGTATATCCACGAAGCACCGGATCAACTGTCGATGCTGTCGTCGATTTCGAAGGCTGCGTTCCGTGTGCGCTCGGTCGAAACCGCGCTGCCGACGATCCGCGAAGCCGTGCGCGTAGCGCAAACCGCACCGAGCGGTCCGGTCAGCGTCGAAATTCCAATCGACATTCAGGCTGCGGAAGTGGAGTGGCCCGCCGATCTGGCCGCCCCGCACGTCACGACGCTCACGCATTGCAGCCAGCGCGTCGCGCAACTGGCCGAGCAACTGGTCAACGCGAAGCGTCCGCTGTTGTGGCTCGGCGGCGGCACGCGCCATGCTGCGAAGGCGGTCGAGCGTCTGGTGGCGCTGGGCTTCGGCGTGGTGACCAGCGTGCAGGGCCGCGGCGTGCTGCCGGAAGATCATCCGGCGACGCTCGGCGCGTTCAACGTGCATGCAGCGGTCGAGAGCTTCTACAAGACGTGTGACGCGCTGGTGGTGGTCGGTTCGCGTCTGCGTGGCAATGAGACGCTGAAGTACAAGCTGGCGCTGCCGCAACCGCTGTATCGGATCGACGCCGACGCGCTCGCCGATAACCGCGGCTATCGCAACGAGATGTTCATTCACGGCGATGCATCGGCCGTGCTCGAAGAACTCGCGACGCTGCTCGAAGGCCGCATCAAGGTCGATCCGAAGTTCGCGCAAGACCTGGCGGCAGCTCGCGAAAGCGCGGTCGCCGACGTGGGCAAGGGTCTCGGCCCGTACAAGCGCCTCGTCGACGCGCTGCAAGCCGCAGTGGGCCGCGACTACAACTGGGTGCGCGACGTCACGATCTCGAACAGCACGTGGGGCAACCGCATGCTGAAGATTTTCTCGCCGCGCGCGGGCGTCCACGCACTCGGCGGCGGTATCGGCCAGGGCATGCAGATGGGCATCGGTGCGGCGCTCGCGGGCAACGCGGCGAAGACGGTGTGCCTGGTCGGCGACGGCGGCCTGATGGTCAACGTCGGCGAACTGGCGACGGCCGTGCAGGAAAACGCCAACGTGATGATCGTGCTGATGAACGACCAGTGCTACGGCGTGATCCGCAACATTCAGGACGCGCAATACGGCGGCCGTCGTTGCTACGTCGATCTGCATCAGCCGGATTTCGCGCAGTTCTGCGAGAGCCTGAAGCTCACGCATTACCGCATCAAGTCGCTCGATCAGGCCGACGCGATCATTCGCGAAGGCATCGCGAAGGCGGGTCCGGTGCTGGTCGAAGTGGACATGCTGTCGGTCGGCTCGTTCGCTACCGCGTTCGCAGGCCCGCCGGTCAAGGAACAGGAGCCGGAACATGCGTGACGCCGGCTACGCGGGTCACCACGCTCCCGTCGATGTCGCGATGATCGGCTTCGGCGCGATCGGCCAGGCGGTGTATCGCTCGGTTGCCGCCGATCCGACCGTGCGCGTGTCGCACGTGATCGTGTCGGAGCGTCATATGGCGTCGGTGCGCGAAGTGGTAGGCGACTCGGTGGACGTGGTCACGTCGGTGTCCGCGTTGAGCAGCCAGCCGCATTTCGCGCTGGAATGCGCGGGTCATAGCGCGCTGGTCGATCACGTGGTGCCGTTGCTGAAGGGCGGCACGGATTGCGCGGTGGCATCGATCGGTGCGTTGTCCGACATGATGCTGCTCGACGCACTCTCCGCTGCCGCCGACGAAGGCGACGCGACGCTCACGCTGTTGTCCGGCGCGATTGGCGGCGTGGACGCGCTGGCCGCAGCCAAGCTCGGCGGCCTCGACGAAGTGCTGTACACGGGCCGCAAGCCGCCCACGGGCTGGCTCGGCTCACCCGCCGAACTGGTGTGCGATCTGAACGCGCTCACCGAAGAAACGGTGATCTTCGAAGGCAGCGCGCGCGAAGCGGCGCGGCTCTATCCGAAGAACGCCAACGTGGCGGCGACGATCGCGCTTGCCGGTCTGGGCCTCGACCACACCACGGTCCGCCTGATCGCCGATCCGAACGTGACGCGCAACGTGCATCGCGTCGTGGCGCGCGGCGTGTTCGGCGAGATGTCGCTGGAAATGTGCGGCAAGCCTTTGCCGGACAACCCGAAGACGTCCGCGTTGACCGCGTACAGCGCGATTCGCGCGTTGCGCAATCGTGCAGCCCGCTGCGTGATTTGAGACCCGAGTTAAGACATTAGCTGAAGCAAACCGGAACGACCGACATGACTCACTTCGATACCAGCCTCGTGCCCAACGGCGATATTTTTATCGGCGGCGAATGGCGGCAAGGGCGTGGCAACCCGTACAAAAGCCTGTATCCGGCGGATCAGTCGGTCAACATGGAAATCTCGACGGCGAATGCCGACGACGCCCGCGACGCCATTGAAGCCGCCGATATCGCGTGGCGTAAAGCGGACTGGTCAGGTCTGAAGCCGCATCAACGCGCGCTGATTCTGTACCGCATCGCCGATCTGATCATGGCGCGTCACGAAGCGCTCGCGCAATTGCAGCGCCGCGACAACGGCAAGCCGATCGGCGAGACGCGCGTGCTGGTGGCGAGCGCGGCGAACACGTTCCGCTATTTCGCAGCCTGCCTCGAAACACTGGACGAAGAAGTCACGCCGTCGCGCGGCGACTATCTGACGATGAGCATCTACGAGCCGATCGGCGTGATCGCGGCCATCGTGCCGTGGAATTCGCCGATCGCGTCCGACGCGCAGAAGCTCGCTCCCGCACTCGCAGGCGGCAACGCGGTGGTGTTGAAGCCCGCTGAAGTCACGCCGTTGATCTCGCTGGCGCTGGCGCGCATCTGCGAAGAGGCGGGTGTGCCGAAGGGTGTCGTGAGCGTGGTGCCGGGCAAAGGTTCGGTGATCGGCGACGTGCTGGTGCGTCATCCGCTGGTGAAGAAGGTGTCGTTCACGGGCGGCACCGAAGTGGGCCGCGGCATTGCGCGCATCGCGGCGGACAAGCTGATGCCGGTGTCGCTCGAACTCGGCGGCAAGTCGCCGACCATCGTGTTCGACGACGCCGATATCGACCACGCCGTGAACGGCGTGCTGTACGGCATCTTCAGTTCGTCGGGCGAGGCGTGCATCGCGGGCTCGCGTCTGTTCGTGCAGCGCTCGATTTACGACACGTTCATGAAGCGCCTCGCTGAAGGCGCACGCAAGCTGCGCGTCGGCGATCCGTCGCGTGCGGAAACGCAAATGGGTCCGCTGATTACCGCAGCGCATCGCGAAACGGTCGAGCGTTACGTCGCCCTTGGTCTCGAAGAGGGTGGCCGTCTGCTGTGCGGCGGCGAGCGTCCGGTCGGCGACGGCCGCGAGCAGGGCACGTATTTCCAGCCGACGATTCTCGAAGGCCTGACCAATGACGCGCGCATCTGCCAGGAAGAAATCTTCGGGCCGGTGCTGGTCGCGATGCCGTTCGACGACGAAGCGTCGCTGCTGAAAGACGCGAACAACAGCGTGTTTGGCCTCGCCGCCGGCATCTGGACGCGCGACTACAAGCGCGCTTACCGGATCGCCCGCGCGCTAGAAGCCGGCACCATCTGGATCAATACGTACAAGCTGTTCTCGATCTCGACGCCGTTCAGCGGCTGGAAAGAGAGCGGCATGGGACGCGAGAAAGGCCGGCTCGGCATCCGCGAATACATGCAACAAAAGAGCCTCTACTGGGGCTTGAACGACGCGCCGCTGGCGTGGGCGAACTGAATACGCAAGAGGCACGTTATGACGATTCTCGGCATTGAACAGATTATTTACGGCGTGACGGATCTCGCCACCTGCCGCCGCTTTTTCGCGGACTGGGGCTTGAAAGAAACCGCGCACGACGAAACCCACGCGCGCTTCGAAACGCTGAACGGCTGCACGATTCTCGCCGTCGAGGCGAACGATCCGTCGCTGCCGCCCGCGTTCGAAGAAGGTCCGACGCTGCGCGAAGTGACCTGGGGCGTCGCGACGAAAGCCGAACTCGACGAACTGCGCGGCCGCTTCGCCGGTCAGCCGGGCCATTTCGAAACCGACAACGCGGTCGGCTGCATCGACCCGAACGGTATGGCGATTCGCGTCGAAGTGACCCGCAAGCGGGCGCTCGACGTGCACGGTTCGCCGTCGAACGTGTGGGGTCAAACGCTGCGTGTCGATCAGCCTTCGCCGATCTACGAACGCGCGGAGCCGGTCGAAGTGGGACACGTCGTGTTCTTCACGAACAAGCTCGCCGAACAGGAAAAGTTCTACCAGGAACTGCTCGGCTTCGAAATGTCGGACCGCTATCCGGGTCGTGGCGCATTCATGCGCTGCGCGCCGCACGGTGGCCACCACGACATTTTCCTGCTGGCTTTGCCCAACGGAAAGCGCGGTCTCAATCACGTCGCGTTCACCGTGCGCGATATCCACGAAGTGTTTGGCGGCGGCATGCATATCAGCCGCTGCGGCTGGGATACGCAACTCGGGCCGGGACGTCATCCGGTGTCGTCGGCGTACTTCTGGTACTTCCAGAATCCGGCTGGCGGTTTGATCGAGTATTACGCCGATGAAGACCAGCTCACGCCCGACTGGCAACCGCGCGATTTCGAGCCGGGTCCGACGGTGTTCGCCGAATGGGCGATCGACGGCGGCATCGACGGCAATACGCGTCGGCAGAAAAATGCGAAGGCGCCGGAAGGCAAGTTCATGACGGAGCGCAAAAATGACTGACGCTGCCACTGAAAAGGCGCAAGCCGCGCATGCCGGACTCGAAGCACCGCGCACGATCGTCGTGATCGGCGGCGGCCAGGCGGCGGGTTGGGTCGTGAAGACATTGCGCAAGGAAGGCTTCGACGGCCGTCTCGTGATGATCGCCGACGAAGTGCATCTGCCGTACGAACGGCCGCCGCTGTCGAAAGCGGTGCTCGCCGGTGAAGCGGATATCGACACCGTGCGGCTCGTGAAGCCGGACGATTTCGACGCGCTGAATGTCGAAGCGTGGCAGCCGGACTGCGCGAGTTCGATCGATCGCGAGCAGCGCATCGTGCGCACGCAGTCGGGTCGTGAAGTGCAATACGACCGTCTGGTGATCGCCACGGGCGGCGCGGCGCGCAAGCTGCCGGAGTCGCTCGTGAAGACCTCGCATATCGCCTATCTGCGTACGCTCGATGAAGCGGTCGCGCTCGGCGAACGTCTGCGTTCGAGCCAGCGCGTGCTGGTGGTCGGCGGCGGCTGGATCGGTCTCGAAGTGGCGGCGACCGCGCGCAAGCTCGGCGTCGACGCAACGGTGGTGGAAGGCGCACCGCGTCTGTGCGCACGTTCGTTGCCGCCGATGGTCTCCGATTTCCTGCTGGAGTTGCATCGCGGCAATGGCGTGGATGTGCGGTTGAACGCATCGCTCGTCAAGCTCGAAGATCACCCGAACGACGCCGGCCGCATTCGCGCCACCTTCGCCGACGACTCGACGCTGGACGCCGATTTCGCGGTGGCCGGTATCGGTCTCACGCCGCATACGGCGCTGGCTGAAGCGGCGGGCGTGAAGGTGGACGACGGCATCGTCGTCGATCACTTCGGCGCCACCGACGACCCGCGCATTTTCGCGTGCGGCGACGTCGCGAATCATCCGAGCGCGTGGTTGAAGCGCCGCGTGCGGCTCGAATCGTGGGCCAACGCGCAGAACCAGGCGATTGCAGCAGCGAAGGCATTGCTCGGCACCTTCGAACCGTATGCGGATATTCCGTGGTTCTGGTCCGATCAATACGACGTCAATCTGCAGATCCTCGGCGACATTCCGGGCGACGCGCAACTCGCCGTACGCGGCGACCTGCCCGGCAAACGCGCGACGCTGTTCCATCTGGAAGACGGCGCGATTCGCGGCGTGATCGCTATCAACACGCCGCGCGAACTGAAACTGTCGCGCAAGTGGATGAACCAGGGCCGCACGATCGACCTTGCCACCCTGACCGACGCCTCGACGGCACTGGCCTAACCACATCTACGGACGGCACCACGGCATGAGAACCATCGACAACACATTGGGGGACCGCAGCAGCGCCGGTGTCTCAGGTCCCGTGACCCGGGGCTCGATCATCGCGCGTCTCGAGCGGATGCCGGCGAATGCGATGCAGGTGCGCGCGCGTATCCTGATCGGTCTCGCGACGTTCTTCGACGGCTTCGACGTGATCGCGATCGCGGCCACGCTGCCGATCCTGATCGCGAAGTGGCACCTGACGCCGTGGGAAATCGGCTTTCTGATCGGCTCCGGCTCGGTCGGCCAGTTGATCGGCGCGTTCGTGTTCCCCTGGTACGCGGAACGCAAGGGCCGCGTGCGCGCGATTGCGTTGAGCTCGGGGATTATCGGCATTACGAGTATTGCATGCGGTTTTGCGCCGACGTTCGCCGTATTCGTCGCGCTGCGCGTGATTCAGGGTTTGGGGCTCGGCGGCGAATTGCCGGTGGCCGCGACGTATATCAACGAAATCAGCCGCGCGCATGGGCGTGGGCGTTTCGTGCTGCTGTATGAAATCGTGTTCCCGGTTGGACTGCTGGCGTCGAATGCGCTGGGCGCGTGGATCGTGCCGCGCTTCGGCTGGCAGGCGATGTATTTCATCGGCGGCATGCCGTTGATTCTGTTCTTCGTGCTGCGCAAGCTCGTGCCGGAATCGCCGCGCTGGCTCGCCGAACGTGAGCGGATGGTCGAAGCCGATGCAGCGGTTCAGGCATTCGAACGTGCAGCCAAAGGTCCGTTGCCGCCGGTCACGAATTCCGCCGAATTCGACGCGATGGCGAATCGTCATCCGAAGCGCCGGATGGCCGATCTGTTCGGTCCCGCGTATCTGAAGCGCACGCTGGCCGTCGCGATGTTGTGGATCACGTGCGGCTTCATTCAGTACGGGCTGTCGACGTGGCTGCCGACCATCTATCGCACGATTTATCACGCGCCGCTGCAACTCGCGCTGAATCTGGCGGTGGCCGCTTCGGTGCTCGGCGTGCTCGGTTCGCTGACCTGCGCGTTGCTGGTCGATAAGGTGGGACGCAAGCCGATCATCAACGTGTCGTTCGTGGCGTGCGCTGTTTCGTTGCTGCTGGCTGGGGTGTTCCACGAATCGTCGGTGTATGTTGTCGCGACGTTCTGCGCGTTTGCGCTCGGCTTCCTCGCTTGCGGCTTCATCACGGCTTATGTGTACACGCCGGAACTGTACCCGACCAGCATCCGCGCTATGGGTTGCGGAGTCGGCGGCGCGTGGCTCAAGGTGGCGGCGATTTTCGCACCGGCCATCGTGTCGAAGACGATGATCGGCGGGAATCTGCAGGTGGCGTTTTATATTCTTGCAGCGGTGCCGTTTGTCGCTGCGCTTGCGGTGCATTTCCTGGGGATCGAAACCAAGGGCAAGGTGCTGGAGCAACTGGAGGCTTGAAGGTTCAGGTGGGCGGTCGATGTTGAAGTGCCGCAATAGCAGGAAGACGAAGGGCGCACTGGGTGGTGCGCCCTTTGTTTTTGCGTCGCCGCTTTCTGGAAGACGCGATGAAAATGTTCAGCGCGTCACAACGCCTTCCGGTACACGACGAAACCCGATCGATCGGCCACGTTGTCGTAAAGCTTCATCGCGGTTTGATTGGTCTCGTGAGTCTGCCAATAGACACGTTGCGAACCATCGGCTTTGGCCCGCGCGTACACCGCTTCGATCAACGCGCGGCCCACGCCTTTGCCGCGTTCGGTGTCGAGCGTGTACAGGTCTTGCAGATAGCAGATCGGCCCGGCCATCGTTGTATGACGGTGGTACAGGAAGTGCACCAGGCCAAGCAACTGGCCGTTGCGTTCGGCGACCATTGCATGCATCGGCTCGTAGCCGTCGAAGAATCGTCCCCACGTGATGTGCGTAATGTCGCGCGGCAAAACCGTTTCGCCGGAGCGGCCATAGAACGCGTTATAGGCGTCCCACAGCGGCAGCCACGCATCGAAGTCTTCAGGGGTAGCGGCGCGGATCACGATCGATTCCGACATGTTCTGGATTCCTTGGTAAATGTAAGATCAAACGGTCTCGGCTCTAAGCCAGCGCGCGAGCGTCAGATGGTCGTCGGTATCAAGCGATTGTGCGATGCGCCGGCCGACCGCCGCGCCGAATTTATAACCGTGCCCCGAACAGGCGGACACCACCAGCGTGTTGCCGATACGTTCCGAGAAGAAGCGCCGGTCGGCGGTGAAGGTGTACGCGCACGTTTTGACTTCCGTCACCCGATATTCGTCGATGCGGCCAAACGGCGGCGAAAACAATCTGCGCAGCGAGTCGCCTTCGCCGGATGCGGCAACGCGATCGGCGTCGGGGTCCGGCGCGCGCACCTTTTGTGTTCCCGAGCCGAACTTCAGGCCGATGCCGTCGAGAGGCGGTAACACGTAGCCGTCGCTCGGTCCGCCGATATCGACAATCGCGGGAGCGCTCGACCATGCGTCTTCGAGATCGGCGGGCGGTTCCATGTACGCGACGGCGTTGCGATACGTCGTCAATTTCCCGGCGAGCGCGGGAAACAGCCGCAGCGTCCACGCACCGGCGGTGACGACGAGCCGGTCGCCGCGCACGATCGTGTCGTCGTCGAGTTGCGCGGTGGCTGCGTGCGGATCGACCGCGAGCGCTTTAGTGTTCATGCGGATGTCGGCGCCGCGCATTTTGAGCCACGCCTTGACGTCGCGAGCAATACGCTCGCTGAACAGCGCGCCGCCGTCCTGGTCGAGATAAGCGTAGCGAAACGTGCCGGGATCGAGGAACGGGTAACGCGCGGCTGCTTCGCGTGCGTCGAGCCGCTCGTAGTCGAAGCCCATCCGGTCGAGGCCGATGCGGAATTGCTCCGCGCCGTCGCCCGGATATTGCGAAATGCCTAGCACGCCGCAATTCGCATAGTGGGAAACGCCGAGGTCGTTCCACAGCAGATCCCAACTATCGAACGCTTCGGCGATGGTGCGCGCGTAGCCGTCGGCGTCGCCATAAGCACGGCGAATCATTCGATGACGGTCGCCCGACGCCGCGAGCGGATTCGGTATCGAGCCCTGCTCGATCAACGTGATGTGGTGTCCCAGCTTGATGAGCGACCATGCGGTACTCAAACCGGCGATGCCCGCGCCTACGATTGTCACCCGCATTCGATCCCCCCGGCCGATGGCTCAGGGTCAAAGTCTAGCAGCGAGAAAATAACGGGTACGCGTTTGCGCGCGGGTGAGTACGTCGCGGCGCGCGAATGGGCCGCGGCGTAAGAAGTGGTGTCGGGCAGCGAGTGGTCTCCGGGCGCCGCTGCGTTCAGTGCTTGCGATTCACCGTATGACGAAGTTGGTTGCGAACTTTTTTCGCCGCGAACAGCGGCACGTAATCGAATACGCGCGCTTCGTGCCGATAAGTGGCCAACGTGTCCGCGTACATGCGCGACACCGTTTCCGCGGGCGTATCCGTTTCTTCAGCGATGCTTCTGACGACTTCGTCTATATCGGGTTCAGGCTGCGACATGAATATCTCCGGATGAGCCGGGTTGGGCGGGATGGAACGCGGGCAACAGGTGTCCATTACAGGATGCGAACCGGCGGCATACCAATTGAATTGACCTATCGCGCGATCTGATTCACAGAGATTATTTTCTTGCGCTGCGGCGGGGCCGCGCGCTGCGGGCCGGTACGGGAAATCAATGCGTGCGGCTTTGATCGAAGGCAGAAAAACGGACGTTAAAGCGCGGGGTTGTTGCACGAGGGTGCGACGATTTATTCGCTCTTATCGAAGACCACCACGGCGGTGGCCCCGTCGCCGACTACAAGTCTTCAGGAAGCGCCGCATTGATTTGCGAGCGCATGCCTTCGTGTTCGAGCCATGAACGGAACTGTGCGACCAGTTCATCAGCGGATTTTCCGTCTGGAACGTAAGTGCAGTAACTCCGCGTCTGCAGGCGAGGACCGGCGAACGGCGCGACGAGCCGGCCAGAGGCGAGATCGTCGGCGGCAAGCGCGGTCGGTCCCATCGCAACGCCGATTCCGTCGATCGCGGCTTGCAGCGTCAGATAAAAGTGATCGAAGGTCAACGTGGCAGCAGGCCTGAGTGCGGGGATCGAGACGCTCGCCAGCCAGTCAGGCCAAAGTCGCGGCAGGCTCGCCGTATGTAGCAACGTGTGGTGCCGCAGATCGTCCGGTGTGCGCAACGGCAATCGCTGCAGGAGCGCGGGGCTGCAGACCGGCAGCCTTTCTTCGGACAGAAACGGCCGCATCGAGTAGCCATAAAACGTATCCGGGCCACCGCGGACGATCAGGTCGTAGCTCCCTTTCAAACTTTCCAGATGCTGGTTCGACGTCTCCACGTGGATGTCCACATCGGCATGCTCTGCGCGGAAATTCGCCAGTCGCGGGATCAGCCAGCGCAACGTGAAGCTGGCAGGCGCATTCACCGAGAGCGTGCGCGAAACCGCGTCCGGGGAGCCGTATTTGCCGGTTGCCTGCGAGAGCCGCTCGAAAAGCGGCCCGATTTCCGCCAGATACGCCCGCGCTGCCGGCGTCAGCGCCACCCGCCGGTTATGGCGCTCGAACAGCGGCGCGCCGAGCCAATCTTCCAGCAGACGCACATGTTGGCTCACCGCGCCGTGAGTCACGTGCAATTCGGCGGCGGCTTCCTTGAAGCTGCCGAGCCGGCCGGCGGCCTCGAAGGCGCGCAACGCATTGAGCGGGGGTAGAGTCCGTTTCATTCGAGTGAGGTTATCTAACGCGAAAGACGAATTTATCTGGTTTGTTGAGCTGTCACAAGATAGTTATTCTTCTCGCTTTACAACCCCTTTCGCCAGGATCTGCATGCTTAGCTATACCGGCGGTCTTGTCCTCGTGGCCGCTGTGCTTCACGCAAGCTGGAACGCGATGCTGCACGGCAACCGCGACCGCTTTCTGTCGATGACGTGGATGAGCGTCGCCATCGCGACAGTTGCCACGCTCGTCATCGTCTTCGTGCCGCTTCCGGCGCGCGCGGCTTGGCCGTACATCATCGCGTCGGGACTCGTGCATATCGTCTACAACGTGAGTCTCGTGCGCTCGTATCGACGCAATGACCTGGCGCTCGCGTATCCGATCGCGCGCGGCTCGTCGCCGCTGCTGGTCACGCTCGGCGCGGCGTTTTTCGCGCACGAGTCGATTGGTGCGTTGCACGCGTTGGGCATCGCGATGATTTCGGGCGGCATTATCGCGATCGCGTTGCAAGGCAGCCACGTGTCGCGCGCGGGTGCGCTCGCCGCGTTGACGACCGGCGCGACGATCGCGCTTTATACGGTGATCGACGGGATCGGTGTGCGCTTGTCGGATGGCCAGGCGCTTGCCTACACCGCGTGGATGTTCCTGTTCTACTGGCTGATGCCGTTGCTGTTCATCGCGTCGCGCGGACTCGCCGCCTTGTGGACGCCGGTGCGAACCGCGCCGTTCGCGGTGGCGTCGTCGCTGGCCGGCGGGTTGGTTTCGATTGGCGCGTACGGCATCGTGATCTGGGCGATGCAGTCGGGCGCGATGGGCACGGTGTCGGCGTTACGCGAGACGAGCGTGGTGTTCGCGGTGCTGATCGGGCGGGTGTTTTTGCGGGAAGCCGTGAGCGCGAGGCGCTGGATGGCGTGCGTGGTCGTGGCGGCGGGCGCGGTGTGTCTGGGGCTTTAATTCCGCCGGATGTTGCGCCCGCGCTTGCCTACGCTTCGCTGAACAATCGCTCCGACAAAAAATCGACGAACGCGCGCAGCTTCGGCGACAGTTGACGGCTCGACGGCCACAGCACCGAAAACTGCCCCGCGTGCAGCAGATGCTCGCTGAGAATGCTTTGCAGCGTGCCCGCCCGAATCGCGTCGCGCGCGAGGAAATCGGGCATATAAGCGATACCGAGCCCGAGTTCGGCCGCTGCCCGCAACGCTTCCATGTTGTTGCACGTCAACGCTGTCGGGAAGCGCGCGGCGGCCTCTTCCGGCAATCCGCGAAACGCCCAGTGCTGCAATTTTCCCGAAGTCGGAAAGCGGAACCGCAGGCACGCATGCAGGGCTAGATCCGCAGGCGCGAGCGGCACGCCATGCTTTCGCAGATAAACCGGCGCCGCGCACAACACGAAGCGGAACGGGCCGAGCCGCCTTGCCATCAACTGCGAATCGGGCAGATCGCCGCTGCGGATCGCCGCGTCGAATCCGCCTTCGATCACATCGACGATACGGTCGTTGAAATCCAGTTCGAGATCGATTTCCGGGTAACGCTCGGCGAATTCCGGCAGGATCGGCAGCAGAAAGCGGTAGCCGATGGTCGGCAGGCTCACGCGCAGGCGGCCGCGCGGCGCGGCATTGGCCTGCAGCATCATCGTTTCGGCTTCGCTCAGCGCGTCGAGAATCTGCCGGCAACGCTCGTAGAAGCGCTCGCCGTCGTCGGTCAGGCTGACGCGCCGGGTGCTCCGCTGCAACAGCCGCACGCCGAGATGCTGTTCGAGCCGCGCGACGCTTTTGCCTACAGCCGAAGACGACAATCCCAGCCGCTGCGAAGCGCCAACGAAGCTGGCCGCCTCTGCCGTGTGGACGAAGGCGACAATTCCGCTCAGATTTTCCATGCTGTCGATTCGGGAATCAAAGTCCAGAGTGAGGGCAATGTAGCATCATTCGCGGCTTTGATTCCTCTATGGGCGATGGGTTTGCGGATGCCTTCGCACACCGTGTTTCATATCGCCGGCGCATCCATCTGGCTAAGCCGAACGTAATACCTGTTAATACCGCTACGTTCGAGGCCATCGTCATGCGCCGTATTGTTTATGCCGTTGCCGTCACAGCTGCCGCCACCGCGGCGGCTGCATTGCTGCTGTCGATGACCGGTTGCTCCAACGATCCGCCGAATCCGAATCCTCGTGCGAGCCAGCCGCTTGCCACGGTGCCGGTCGATTTGCCGCGCTATATGGGGCGCTGGTACATCATCGCGAACATTCCGTATTTCGCCGAGCGCGACATGGTGGGCAGCCGCGCGGAATGGAAATTGCGCGACGACGGCAAGATCGACGATTCGTATTACGCCCGGAAAAAGAGCTTCGATGCGCCGGAAAAGCACTATCAGTTCCTCGATACGCCTGTGCCGGGTAAGGACGGCGGCGAGTGGAGCGTGCAGTTGTTCTGGCCGGTGCACGTCACGCAACTGACGCTGTATGTGGACCCTGATTACCAGTACACGATCCTCGGTTATCCGGGCAAAAACCTCGGCTGGATCTTTGCGCGCGCGCCCGATATCAGCGACGACATGTACCGCTCGCTACTCGCCAGGCTCGACGCGATGGGCTACGACACGTCGCGTTTCAGGCGCGTGCCGCAGCGGCCGGATCAGTTGGGTAAGGAAGGCTTTGCATCGCCCGGCGACAAGGATTAGCTGGGGAACTGGAAGCAAACCGCAGCGCATCCGCCGCATCCGATTCCAGCGTTATCGCGTATAACCCGCATCGCCCCTGAGTGAGAAAGTGAGAGCCGCATGTCGCCACTTGCCGCCGTCGTGATTGCCCTGGTCGCGCTGGTCGTGATTTTCAGCGCCACGTGGGCATGGCAATTGAAAACCGAAAACGCCGGCATGGTCGATCCCATCTGGGCGTATTCGCTCGGCTTGGTCGCGGTGCTCTATGCGGTGCTCGGCACAGGCGATCCATCGAGCCGCGCGCTGACCGCGATCGGCGGCCTCGTATGGGGGATGCGGCTCGGCACGCATCTGTGGAAGCGCAACTTCGGCAAACCGGAAGACGCGCGTTATCACCGCTTTCGCGAACAATGGGGCGCTCAGGCGGCCAGCAAGATGTTCTGGTTCTTCCAGTTGCAGGTCGTGATATCGATGCTGCTGTCGATTGCGTTCCTCGTGCCGTCGTACCGCACGACGCCGGTGTCCGGCAGCTGGATGGTGCTGGCGGTTGCGCTGTGGACCGCGTCGGTGGCGGGCGAAGCGATCGCCGACCGGCAACTGCGGCGCTTCAAGTCCGATCCCGCCAATCGCGAAACGGTGTGCCGCGCTGGCTTGTGGCGCTACTCGCGGCATCCGAATTATTTCTTCGAGTGCGTGCATTGGCTCGCGTATATCGCGCTGTCGGTCGGCACGCCGTGGGGATGGTTCACGCTGCTGCCGCCACTGCTGATGGCGTTTTTGCTGCTGAAGCTATCTGGTATTCCGCTGCTCGAAGAAAGCATGGCGAAACGGCGTCCGGGTTACGCCGATTACATGCGCACCACCAGCGCGCTGATTCCATGGCCACCGCGGCATTGAAACGCGAGCGCGTTCACGAATAAACCGACAACAACGACAACGGGAGTCAGCCACATGAGCCTTTCCACGACCGATCGCACGATGCCGCCGCCATCGCCCGACAAAACCCGCGACGGCTGGCTGATCCACAGTTGCGAACGCGGCTGGCTGCCGGATGGCGTGATCCGCTTCGGTATGCGGCAGTTGATGCGGCAGCGCCTACGCGACGAAGCGATCGACAACGGCGAGTTGCGCGCGCAGCGGCTCAACCGTCTTCTGGACGATCTGCGCGCGAGTCCCATTGCAATCGAAACGCAAGCCGCCAATACGCAGCACTACGAGGTGCCCGCTGCGTTTTTTCATGCGCATCTCGGACCGCATCTGAAGTACTCGTGCTGTCTTTATCCGACCGGTAACGAGACGCTTGCGCAAGCCGAAACGGCGATGCTCGAACGCTATGCCGAGCGCGCGGAACTGACCGACGGTCAGTGCGTTCTCGATCTCGGTTGCGGTTGGGGATCGCTGTCGTTGTGGCTGGCGGCGCGCTATCCGCGCTCGCGCATTGTCGCGTTGTCGAATTCGCATGGGCAGCGCGCGTTTATCGAAGCGCGCGCGGCGGAGTCAGGTCTGCACAATCTGACGGTAGTGACCGGCAATATCGTCGATTTCGAATTCGACGACGCGCAGCTTCAAGGCGGCTTCGATCGCGTGGTGTCGATTGAAATGTTCGAGCATATGAAGAACTACGGCCTGCTGCTTGCGAAAATTTCACGCTGGATGCGCGATGACGCAAAGCTGTTCGTGCATATCTTCGTGCATCGCACGCTCGCGTATCACTTCGAAGTGCAGGACGGCAGCGACTGGATGTCGAAGTATTTTTTCACCGGCGGCACGATGCCGTCCGAAGCGTTGCTGCTGAACTTTCAGGACGATATGCGCATGGAGCGGCAGTGGTGGGTGAGCGGCACGCATTACGAGCGGACCGCGAATCACTGGCTTGCCGCGCTCGACGCCGCGCGTGATCGGGTCATGCCGATGCTCGCCGACACCTACGGCGCGCGCGATGCCGCCGTGTGGTTGCAACGCTGGCGCATGTTCTATATGGCGGTCGCCGAACTGTTCGGTTACGCGAACGGCAACGAGTGGGGCGTCGGGCATTACCGGTTTGTGAAGCGGTGACCCGATAAAGAGCATTGCCGGAAGACAGCCGCGAGCGGCTGTCTTTCAATGAGGTTTCGATTGCGCGTTTCTCGCGCCGTCCCGAACATAGCCGCGCCAAAGCAACGACAATAGCGGTCTATTTCCTGCTGCTTCCTGCGGTTGGATGCGCAACAATCCACCGCGCCACATACACCGCACAAGCCTTCAAACGCGCAATCGAAATAAACTGAAACATACATTTAAGCGCGTAGCGGAATAAAACGGCAAACTTGGGCGTTAGCCTGATACCGGCGGTGCATCCGGACCTGCTCCTCAGGAGCCGTATTTTCAAACAGCTTTCGCAGCATTGAATTCGCGGACGAAACCATCATGAACTCTCACGCCGACTCTCTGGCCGATTCAACCGGCGCACCCGTGCCGACGCGCTATACCCGCACGGCCATGACGCTGCACTGGCTGATCGCGCTGCTGATGATCGGCAACGTCGTACTCGGCCTGAGCGCCGATTCGTTG
Source organism: Paraburkholderia fungorum (assembly GCF_900099835.1). Taxonomy (NCBI): domain Bacteria; kingdom Pseudomonadati; phylum Pseudomonadota; class Betaproteobacteria; order Burkholderiales; family Burkholderiaceae; genus Paraburkholderia; species Paraburkholderia fungorum. Next base: position 2,825,625 of record NZ_FNKP01000002.1, on the reverse strand, counting down.
CCCGACGACTGGGTGCGGCCGGTGGTGGATACGCACAAGTCGATCGGCATCACGGTGCTCGGTCTCGCGCTGCTGCGCATCTTGTGGCGCGTGTCGCACAAGCCGCCGCCGTTGCCGCGCGAGTTTCCATCGTGGGAAAAAATTGCCGCGCATGTCGCGCACTTTCTGCTGTATCTGCTGATGATTGCGCTGCCGCTTTCAGGCTGGCTGCACGATTCCGCGTGGAAAGATGCGGCTACGCACCCTATGCGTCTGTTCAATCTGTTTCCGTGGCCGCGTATCGGCTATGTGATGAACCTCGATCCGACGCTGAAGGAGAGCCTGCACGACCGCTTCGGTGCGTTGCATACGTGGCTCGGTTACGCGCTCTATGCATTGCTGGCCATGCATATCGGCGGCGCGCTGAAGCATCAGTGGATCGACCGCAAGTCGGTTCTGAAGCGCATGGTGCCGTGAGCGGCGTGTTCCTTTTTCAGTCAGTTCTCCCGTTGCACTATCAACGAAACCGGCAGCCACTTTGAAGAAAACCCTTGAACAGGCGCTCGCTCTCGCATCGCCGCGCATCCTGCCGCGTCGCACGACACTGTCGAGCACGCTGATTCACTTCAGCGTCGTCGCGTTGTGGCTGCTGCTGTTCGCACGCGCGTTTTTTCTGCAGGGCGCTCTGGCATGGTCGACCGGGATTGCGTACGTGGTGTACGACACGCTGCTGCTTGCGTTCGTCACGTGGAAATCGCTGCCGTTGATGCGCCGCACGCCGCCGCTCGATGCCGATACCGATCAGCGCCGCTTGCCGGAAATGGGCGTGATCGTCGCGTCGCATAACGAAGCGGCCGTGTTGCCGGTCACGCTCGCGGCGTTGCTGCGGCAAACGTACGGCCCCGCGCAGATCGTGATTGCCGACGACGGCTCCACCGATGCCACCCGCGAACTTCTCACCGCACGCTTCGGCCTCACGCCCGCCGCCGACGGCGTGCTGAGCGCGGCCAGCTCGCTGTATCCGAACCTGTTCTGGCTGCGCGTGCCGCATGGCGGCAAGGCCCGCGCACTGAACGCGGCGATCACGCTGATGACCACGGAAACCGTGATGACCGTCGACGCCGACACGCTGCTCGACGACGACGCCACCTATGCGATGCGCGCGGCTTTCGCGAGCGAGCCGAAGCTGGTGGCCGCGGCGGGCATTCTGGTGCCGGTCTGCGGTAAAACGGTGTCGGGGCGCGTGTTCCAGTGGTTCCAGACTTACGAATACATGCGCAATTTCATCGCCCGTTTTGCGTGGATGCGCGCCGATAGTCTGCTGCTGATCTCGGGCGCGTTTGCGTCGTTCCGGCGCGATGCGCTAGTCGACGTGGGCGGCTTCGATCCGCAATGCCTGGTCGAAGATTACGAACTGATTCACCGCTTGCGCCGCTATTCCGTCGACCACGGTTTGGGCTGGGACGTGCGCGTGGTCGGCGAAGCGCATGCACACACCGACGCGCCGGATAACCTCGGCAGCTTCCTGCGGCAACGCCGCCGCTGGTTCGCGGGTTTCCTGCAAACGCAATACTGGAATCGCGACATGACCGGCAACCCGCGCTACGGCACGCTCGGCATGCTGATGCTGCCGGTCAAGGCGGTCGACACCATGCAGCCCATCTACGGCCTGACCGCGTTCGTGCTGCTGCTCGGCTTTCTGTTCGGCGGACACGGCGCGATCGTGGTGTCGATCTTCAGCGTCATCGGCCTGAAAACGGCGATCGACCTCGCGTTTTACCTGTGGAGCATCCATCTGTATCGACGCTGGACGGGCGAGCGCAGCGGCAACAGCCTGGGCATGGCGATGCTCGCGGCCGTGGCCGAGCCTTTCACTTTCCAGTTGGTACGCCATGTCGGCGCGGCACTCGGCTGGTTGCAGTTCCTGCGCGGCGGCCGGGTGTGGGGCGTGCAACGGCGCTCCGGCCTGGTCGCGCCCGACGAGCAATAACGGCGCGCGGCGGTTTTTTAAAGCGCGTGACGGCATTCCCCGCACTATTCGAATCACGCCTGAGCATCACGTGAGTCCACTCAGGTGATGCTCAGGTTTGACCTCAGTCAACTTTAAAGCATTTCGCGGACGTCTCCGCGACCCACAGGCACGGCGCGTGCACAGTCTCCAGCAAGCCTCGCCGGACCGGCTTGCCATGCCGCCATCGGACCCGTGCGGCAGCGGCTTCTAGTAGACTGGCGACGATGCCGCCCTCCATTTGCAGGGCGGCGACCTTCTATCCGCCCGTGCACGGAGACTTCACGTATGCATGCTGTTCCACCGCTCGAACAAGACACGGTCGATATAACCGTCGATGCGTCGCCTGCCGAGACCGCTCCGCAAAACACCGCTCACGCCACGGCCCACGCCCATGCGCCAGACGTGGCCGCTAACGACGCGCCGGTCCGCGATCTGCGCCGCGTCGGCATTCATCCTGATTACTGGTATCCGCTCGCGTGGTCGCATGAAGTCAAGGCGGGCAAGACCCACGGTGTCACGTTCGCGGGCGATCCGATCGTGCTGGCGCGTACGGAGTCCGGCAAGGTGTTCGCGCTCGAAGATCGCTGCGCGCATCGCCAGGTGCCGTTGCATCAGGGTGTCGTCGATGGCGAGTCGATTCGTTGCGGCTACCACGGCTGGACCTACGACTGCTCGGGCAAATGTATCGACGTGCCGTATCTGGGCCGCGAGCGTCTGCCGAACGGCGTGCGCTCTTACCCGTGCCAGGAACTCGAAGGCCTGATCTTCGTATTCCCCGGCGATGCCGCGCTTGCCGAACAGCGCCCGCTCCCGAACCTCGGCTCGGTCGCGGACAAGAAGTACAAGACGCGCCGCTTCGGCCGTCCTGTGAATTGCCACTACTCGTTCATGCACGAGAACCTGATGGACATGAACCATCAGTTCCTGCACCGCAAGCAGATGGGGCAGATGCGCGCGCGCTCGCTGGGTCGGCGGCACGGCGAAGGCTGGGTCGAAGTCGATTACACGTTTGCGCGTATGGCCGGGCAGCAGCCGATTGGCGAAGCGATCGTGTTCGGTCAAAGCCGTAAAACCGGCGGCGACAACGACAAGGACGTGATGACGATCCGCACCGAGTATCCGTATCAGACGCTGAAAATCCGCACGTCGGAGCAGACACTGGTGATGGACCTGTGGATCGTCTACGTGCCGCTCGACCGCGAGCAGCGTACCAACCGTACGTTCGGCTTGCTGTCGATCCGCAAGCCAGGCATTCCCGGTGTGTTGAATCTCGCGTGGCCGTTGCTTGTGTGGTTCACGGAACGGATCTTCAAGGAAGATCGCGAGATCGTCGAAGCCGAACAGCGCGCGCACGATTCGCAGGGCGCGGACTGGAATCACGAGGTGTTTCCGGTGATCAACCAGCTGCGTGCATTGTTGCGCGAGGGCGGCGCGCCGGACCTCGTAGTCGGTGCAGGAACCGGCGATACGTCGGTGATCCGTTTCTGGGATTCGCGCCAGGGCAACCCGTTGGCGAAAACCTGACATTTGGGTTTGTCGAAGCCGCGAAGGACCGTACAATCATCGGCGACGATGAGCGGCGTGCCCAAGCGGCGACCCGAGATCACTCAGTGGTTTTCGGGTCTGAAGTCCGAAAACAATAAGCGCCACGCGCAGACTCATCGAGCGGAACATCCGCGAAAATAATTAACGCCTGAGAGAGAGGCCCATTCGATGAGTACCGAACTGCTTGCAGTCGTGCCTGTTGTCGCGTTTCTTGTGGGTCTGGTCATCGTGGCGCTTGCCGTCGCGCTCGTGAAGGGCGGCCCGAAGCAGCCGCCACCGCTCGCGTCGATCAACGAGCCTTTCAAATCCGTCGATACTTCCGATTTACCCCCCACCAGACACTTCACCGCGCGCGATAACACGGCGCTTGCGTACCGTCGCTATGCAGGGCGTTCTCCGGCAAAGCCGCGCGGCAGCGCGGTACTGATTCACGGCTCGTCGGCGAGCGGTGTCAGCATGCACACGCTGGCGAAAGCGCTCGCGGCTTCCGGCTATGACGTCTACGTGCCTGACATGCGCGGTCACGGCGAATCGGGCAAAAAAGGCACGATCGCGTACATCGGCCAGCTCGAAGACGACCTCGGCGATTTCCTCGACGCGGTTCAGCCGGCAGGCCCGCGCACGCTGGTGGGCTTCTCAGCGGGCGGCGGCTTCGCACTGCGCTTCGCGGGCGATGCACGGCAACTCGCGTTCGACCGCTACGTGCTGCTCGCACCGTTCATCCACCAGAGCGCGCCAACCACACCGCCTTCGGTCGGCGGATGGGTGAACGTGGGCATCGCGCGAACGGTTGTGCTGACGATCCTCAACACGATGCGCATCAGGTTCTTCAACCATCTGCCGGTCATTGCGTATGCGCTGGCCCCCGAGGCCGCCGCGCGACTCACGCCGCGATACTCGTACAACCTCGCGCAGAATTTCCGGCCGCACAGCAACTACCGCGCCGATATTCGCGCGACGCGCCGGCCGCTCGAAGTGCTGGTCGGCGCAAACGACGAAGCGTTTTACGCCGATGCGTTTGCCGGAGTCTTCGAGGAAGCGGGGCGGGTGGTGCCGGTCACGATCGTGCCGGGAGTCGGGCACATTGGCCTGACGCTGGAGCCGGTCGCGGTGGCGACCATCGTGGCGGTGGTGTCCGAACGCGCGAGCGAGGCCGTGTTCATCGACGATCGATCCCCCCGGCGGAGAATTAGATCATCTCCGCAGGGTAGGCAATCCGGCGCGCTCGAGCGGCGATAATGGCAACGAATGCACGCGGGTTTGCGCCAATCGGGATGCGCGACCCTCACACCCGTGTACCATTTCGTTTTTTTCCATTTCCAAGAACGCCCGTGAACACGCAACAAATCGCCACCGCACCGAAAAAATCGCTGACTTTGCTTCAATTGCTGGGCCTTATCGGCGCTGCAGGTCTGATCGCCGCCATCGTGCTGAATCAGTTCGTCTAATTACGCCGCCGGGCCGTCGTATCGCGCTCGGGGCCTTATGCCGGCAGACGTTGCCGGCTTCATCGATATTCCGATTGCCATGTACAAGAAGGGCGTAGCCGTAGAACTCCAGTTTTCTCCCGAGCGACTCAACGACGGCGCGGGCGATCCTTACTGGATCGATCTGACGCAGGCCGAGGCGCAAAGCCTGCTGGAAAGCCTGCAAGCGCGTCTTGCGGGCGGCGCAGGCGGCAACGACGCGCCGCTGGTAGTGAGTCTCGACGAGACGCCGCCGTCGCAGGACGTCAGCCCGGCCGGCCCGGCGGCCGCCAGCACCGTTTCCGCGGACGACTTCAAGCAGTGGGTCTGCGTGATCTGCGGCTGGGTGTACGACGAAGCCACCGGACTGCCGGACGAAGGTATCGCGCCGGGCACGCGCTGGGCAGACGTCCCGGCCGACTGGCGCTGCCCGCTTTGCGACGTGGGCAAGGAAGACTTCGCGCTAGTCGAGTTTTAACGGCCTGCGCCGGGGTTCGCCGCGGGTTTCTTCAGGCTGACCCTTCCGGATAGTCCGCGCCCTCGGTCGCGGCTTTCCACGTATCGAAGTCGCCGCGCATGAAGTCCAGCTTTTTGTACGCGAGATCGAGCGCCATCTTGCCGAGCAGCAGACGCAACGGCGGCTGGTCCGACAGCGCAGCGTCGATGATCGCCTGCGCCGCGCGCACCGGATCGCCCGCCTGCTTGCCGCTACGTTCGCCGGTCTGCTTGCGGCGCACGCCGGCGGTGTCCGCGTAATCGTCGATCACCGTCGACGACTGCTTGATCGACGGCCCCGCCCAGTTCGTGCGGAACGGGCCGGGTTCGACGATCAGCACGCCGATGCCGAGCGGCTTCACCTCTTGCGCGAGCGATTCCGACAGACCTTCCACTGCGTATTTGGTCGCGTGGTAGTAGCCGGTTGCGGCAAAACTCGTAATGCCCCCAATCGACGACACGTTGACGATCAACCCGCTGTGCTGCTCGCGCATGACTGGCAGAACGGCCTTGGTCATGTCGACGAGACCGAACACATTGGTCTCGAACATCGCGCGCACTGCGTCGTCCTCACCTTCCTCGATCGCGGCCAGATAGCCGTAGCCCGCATTGTTGACGAGCGCGTCGATTCGGCCGAAATGCTGTTTGGCCTGCGCGACCGTCTGCTCGATCTGCGCGCGGTTCGTGACGTCGAGCGGTAGAACCAGCGCGCGGTCGCCGTGGCCCTCGGCGATATCTTTCACTTTCGACGGGTCGCGCGCGGTCACGACGGCGCGCCAGCCACGCTCCAGCACCAGCTTTGCCAGTTCACGGCCGAAGCCGGTGGAACAACCTGTAATCAGCCAGACGGGATTGTCTCGATTCATCATTTGGGAAAACTCCTGTTGATGGTCTACGACGTGTGAGGACGCGTGGCATCGCTCGCGTCCGCGAATCAATTGCCTGTGTGCTGGTTTAGCTCGAAGCGTGCCCGCTCCTGGTAGCGCGGCGCGTGTGCGGATGTTCGCGCCGCGCGAAAACCGAATTGGCGTCGGCAGGAGCGTGTTGCGCAGGGCGTGTGTGAATGACCGATATGAACCGGGCGTTATCGCTGTTTGCGCCCTGTTCCAACGTGAGTTTTTAATTGTAGTCGCAGCGCCGCCGCTTCGCTTTGCAGCGCTTTGACAAACGCACCGGCCAGCGGATGCCCCGGACGATGCTCGGGATGAACCACGCTCACGCGAAACGGCAGCGACACCGCGAGCGGCCGGATATGCAGATGGCGTCCGGCGAAATCGACAGCGGTAAGCGGATTGACGATCGCGATGCCGAGCCCATGCCGCACGAAACTGCATACGGAAACCGCAGTTGGCGTTTCGATGAGTTGGCGGCGCGCTATGCCAGCTTGCGCAAATGCTTCGTCGATCTGCAACCGGTACGGATCACTCGACGAGAGGCTGATGAAGGCCTGATCCGCGAAATCTTTCAACTCGATCGTGCGCCTCGCGAGCAACGGATGCCCGTCCGGCAACACGCACACTTCGTCTACTTCGAGCAACGGCGTCAGACGCGTGCCGGGCGGCGGCGCGTCGTGTTCCGTCAAGCCGAGATCGTAGCGTTGCGCGGTCAGCCATTCTTCGAGAAACGGCGACTCCTGCGTGGCGATCGAAACGCTTACGCCAGGCTGTGCATCGTGAAAGCGCTTTGACGCGCCTGGCAAGATCGAATGAGAGAACGCGGGCAGCGCGATGATGGAAAGCCGGCCGCCCTGAAATTCACGCAGGCTGGCTGCGGTCGAGGCGATCCGTTCGAGCCCGACATACGCGCGCTTGATTTCGTCGAACAAAGTGAGCGCGGACATCGTGGGACGCAGCCGTCCATGCGCACGCTCGAACAGCGCAAAGCCGATGCTCTGCTCCATGCGCGAGAGTTCGCGACTGACAGTGGGCTGCGACGTGAACAGCATTTCGGCTGCTTTGGTGACGCTGCCCGCCGTCATCAACGCGCGAAAGACTTCGATGTGCCGGTGAGTGAGCGCCATAGTGGGTATATCAGAAGTGAATGGATAGTCGAACAATTGGTATTTTACTGAATGCGCCGTTTTCATCATGATGTCGATCACATTTCCGCTTCGACATCGAGAGAACCGTGACGCCATTCAATTCGCAGCAACTCGTGGAACTTGCCCAGCAGCACGGCACGCCGCTTTGGGTCTATGACGCCGATACGATTCGTGAACGTATCGGAGAGCTACGCAGTTTCGACGTGATCCGCTACGCGCAGAAAGCGTGTTCGAACGTGCACCTTCTGAAGTTGATGCGTGACGAAGGCGTATTGGTCGACGCGGTTTCGCTCGGGGAAATCGCGCGGAGTCTTGTTGCGGGTTTCGTGCCGGGTGGCGAGCGCGATGAAGTGGTTTTCACCGCCGATCTGATCGACCACGCGACGCTATCCACCGTGCTCGACAGGCGCATCACCGTCAACGCAGGATCGCTCGATATGCTCGAACGGATAGCACGGCACGCCCCCGAAGGTCATCGCGTGTGGCTGCGGATCAATCCGGGTTTCGGTCACGGGCACAGCAATAAGACCAACACGGGCGGCGAGCATAGCAAGCACGGCATCTGGCTCGATGACGTGCCGCGCGCACTGGAGATCGTGCGGCGTTATCGGTTGAAGCTGGTCGGGTTGCACATGCATATCGGCTCGGGCGTCGATTATGCGCACCTGTCGCGCGTGTGTGATGCGATGGTCGATGCCGTGACCGCTCTCGGCCACGATATCGAGGCCATCTCGGCGGGCGGTGGTTTGTCGGTGCCGTATCGCGAAGGCGAGCTGCGTATCGACACCGGCCACTACTTCACGCTGTGGGACGCCGCGCGTCGGCGGATCGAAGCGCATGTCGGGCATCGCGTGAGACTGGAAATCGAGCCCGGGCGTTTTCTGGTGGCGCAGGCCGGTGCGCTCGTCGCGGAGGTGCATGCGCTGAACCGTCGGCCCACGCGGCAATTTGCTTTAGTCGATGCCGGATTCAACGATCTGACGCGGCCGTCGCTTTACGGCAGCCACCACGAGATCAGTGTGCTGAAAAGCAGCGGCGTTCCCAGCGATGCGCCCGTTGAACCGCATGCGGTAGCGGGTCCATTGTGCGAAGCCGGCGATGTATTCACGCAAGCTGAAGGCGGTGTCGTTATCGAACGATCGATACCCGCGCCGGAAGTGGGCGACTTCATCGTGTTTCATGACGCGGGCGCTTACGGGGCGTCGATGTCATCGAACTACAACAGCCGGCCGCTTGCGCCCGAGGTGCTGCTGGAGGCGGGCAAGCCACGGCTGATCCGGCGTCGGCAAACGATCGACGAACTGATCGCGCTCGAAGCGTTCGCCTGACGCTGCACCTCGGCGAAGTGTCACCGCGCGCGCACCGTGCGCGTGTACGAAGCGATCATCGTCGCCAGTTCCTGCGCGGCGGGCGTGAGCGGAATCGCCGCGCGTTGCAGCAGGCAAACGTTCTGCTCGACCGCCCGCTCGCGCACGGCAATTGCGGTGAGCGTGTTCGCAAACGGCCCGCGCTTCACCACGACCGACGACTCCAGCGACAGACAATCTGTCGCGCCGACCAGATGCAGCGTTTCGTACAAACCTTCGACCGTCGCGATGATTTTCGGCGGCGGCAAAGCGTGACTCTCGAACAGATGATTCAGGCGATTCATCTGCGGATCGTCAGTGAGATTCGGCGAGCGCGTCGCGACCCAGGTGCAATCGGCGAGTTCGGCCAGCGACGTCGCGCCCGCTTTCGGATGACCCTGCCGGCACACGATCACCGGATCGGACGGATACAGCGGCGTCACCGATAGATCCGCCGTGTCCGTATGTTTCGACACCAGCGCCGCCGCGAAATCGAGCGTGCCTTCGCGGATCCACGAGATCATCATGCGCGACGTGCCGGTGCGCAGATGCACGGCAACCCGCTCGAAGCGCGTGCGAAATTCCATCAGCACCGGCGCGAATGCGTCGACGAGCGGTTCGGTGGTCATCCCGAACGTGACCTCGCCGACATAATCGCCGCGCAATTGCTGCACTTCCTGCTCAGCCCGCTCGCATTCGCCGATGATCGCCCCGGCCCGCTGCAACAGCCGCTGCCCCAGCGCAGTCAGCGCAATACCGCGATTCGTACGCGTGAACAGCGTCGCGCCGAGCATCGATTCGAGGTTCTGCAATTGCTGCGTGATCCCGCTCTGCGCGATGCCTAGCGCCCGCGACGCCGCACGAATGCTGCCGTGCTCGGCGACGGCGGTGAATGCGCGCAACTGCGAGATCGTCAATGCCATGCAGTCTTCCGGTTCTGGTGATCGGTAAAAGTGATCATGATAGTCCGAATGGGACTTCTTTGAAGCGCGGCAACACCTTACGATGCGTGCAATCCGCCCAAAACCACACCTCGCCCCCATGAAAATTCCGCTGATGATCCTGAGCGCCGCGCTGACTTTCAGCAGCGGCGCGTTTGCCGCTGAGTCGACCACCTTGCGTCTGGGCATCGACCCGAGCTATCCGCCGATGGACGCCAAAGCGCCCGACGGCAGCTTCAAGGGCTTCGACGTGGATCTCGGCAACGAAATCTGCCGGCGCATCCACGCGCGCTGCCAGTGGGTCGAACTCGAATTTTCGGGGATGATCCCGGCGCTTCAGGCGCGCAAGATCGACGCGATTCTCTCGTCGATGGCGATCACCGAAAAGCGCGAGCAGCAGATTCTGTTTTCGTCGAAGATCTTCCAGTTCAAGTCGCGTCTGGTCGCGCGGCAAGGTTCGCCGCTCGCGGGCGGTGCGAACGCGCTGGCGGGCAAGCAGATCGGCGTGCAATCGGGCACGCAGTTCGAGGCGTATGCGTTGAAGAACTGGGCGCCGCTCGGCGCGCACGTGATCGCGTACAAGGGGCAGGACGAAGTGTTCGCGGACTTGCAGAACGGCCGCCTGGACGGCGCGTTGCTCGGCTCGGTCGAAGCGGACATCGGCTTTTTGCGCACGCCCGCAGGCAAGGGCTTTGCGTTTGTCGGCGAGCCGCTTTCGATGGGCGACCGTGGCGTCGGTATCGGTCTGCGCAAGGATGAAACGGCGGTGCAGGCGTCGATCAACGCGGCCATCGCGTCGATGCTCAAGGACGGCACGTACGCGCAGATCGCGAAGAAGTACTTCGACTTCGATCCGTACGGTAATTGATTCTCTTACTTCTTACTTTTATTGCGCAGGCTTTCCGCTCATGAACAGGCAATCGATTCCGCTTCTATCGCCGGCTATCGGCACGCACCGCGAACTGGTGTCGTTTCATTTCGGCCCTGAAAATAGCGGTCAAAAGATTTATATCCAGTCGTCGTTGCACGCGGACGAAACGCCCGCGATGCTCACGACCGTGCTGCTCAAGCGTCGTCTGATCGAACTGGAGAAGCAGGGTCTGCTGGATGCGGAAATCGTGCTGGTGCCGGTGGCGAATCCGGTCGGTCTCGGTCAGTACGTGCTCGGTCAGTTTCTCGGACGTTTCGATCTGGGCAGCGGCAAGAACTTCAACCGGCACTTCCTGCAATTCTCGAAACTCGTCGCGCGCGCGAAAGAGGCGTTAGGTTCCGACATCAAGGAGAACCGCCGGATCGTTCGCGAGTTGATCGCGGCGGAACTCGCGGAGCAAAAGCCGCTGACCGAATTCGAATCGCTGCAACTGGCGATGCTGAAGCTCTCGTTCGACGCCGACGTCGTGATCGATCTGCATTGCTCGCTCGAAGCCGCGATGCACCTCTACACCAGCGAGGCTGCGTGGCCCGAGTTCGAGCCGTTGTCGCGCTATCTCGGCGCGCAGGCGTCGTTGCTCGCGACCAATTCGGGCGGCGAGTCGTTCGATGAAACGCACAGCCTGTTGTGGTGGACGCTGCAGCAGCAATTGCCCGCGGACAAACCGGTGCCGAACGGCGCGATTGCGGTGACGGTGGAGTGTCGCGGACAGCGGGATGTTTCGTACGAAGTGGCGCAGCAGGACGCCGATGCGATCGTCGATTACCTCGTGTGGCGCAAGGCGATCCGGCTCGACGCGAAGCCGTTGCCGGAGTTGCTGTCGCCCGCTACGCCGCTGGCCGGGAGCGAGCAGTTTTACGCGCCTGTCAGCGGGATTCTCGTGCATCGCGCGACAATCGGCGACACGATTCGCGTCGGCCAGGCGCTGTTCGATATCGTCGATCCGCTGACCGACGAGACCACGACCATCTGCAGCAACACGGAAGGCGTGCTCTATATGCGACGCGCGATCCGTTTCGTCACAACGGGCGCGCCGCTGGGACGTGTGACCGGAACGCGCGCATTCAGAACCGGCGTCTTGCTGGGCGCGTAACTTTTCATTTGCCTGAAAAAAGAACGGGAGCGTTTTCTGCAAGTCAGAAACGCTCCCGTTTTCTATTGCCTGTTCGTGTGGCTATTTTCGTCCGACCAGATACGTCACGCCATTTGGACCGTAGCGTTCCGAATGCGCTTCGTTGGCCTGCAAGTGGAAAACATCGCCGACCTTGTACGCGCGTTCCTGATCGCCGACGCGAATGTGCAGGTCGCCTTCGACAATGAGTGCCTTCGCTTCGAACGGATGCTGATGAACATCCATCGCCGAGTTGGCTTCGCGGGTCACTAAAACGGCCTCGGGGAAGCCATCTTTCGTCAGGCTTTCGGTGAATGTGTCGCGATCCATGAGGTCACCATCGGGGGAAATAGTGACGACGACTTTAACGCTTTCCGCCCGATCGTGCAGGACCGTGCCGGGCTTCGATCAAGTGGTCTTGCGTAACGCAGCCACTCAACCGAAGCCCGCCGTGACACGCGCTTAACTCACCACCAGCACCGGCGCCACCGCTGCCGGATCGCTGATACTCGGCCGACCGTTCTCGACGTGCCCGGCGAGACGGCGCGAGAAGCTCGAGTCATCGTTGCTCGTTACCGTCAGGTCGTACCAGTGATGACTCGACGCCAGCACCCAGGCTTCTTCGATGGCGATACCGGCCGGCACCAGAACAGGACGCGCACGTGCGCCGTACGCGTTATCGGTCACCGTCAGACGGGCGATTCCGCCGCCGCTATTGCTGAACTTCAGGAACACGTTGCCGTTCGCGACGTCGTATTGAACGATCACTTCGGGCTGAGCCGGCTTGTTGCCGATATGCAGGCCCGCAAGCTGCGTCGTTTGCGAAGTCGCCTGCGTATTGCCCGCGTACTTGCGCACGAAGCCGTTCGGCCCGAACACTTCGAACGTGTACACGCCGTTCGTCGTCGTCAGATCGAAGGTCTCGCTGAGCGACTTGCCCGCTTCGACCGTATAGCGCCACGGACCGTCCGTGCGATTCGTCGCGTACACGTAGAAATGCGCGCCCTGATCGCCGGTGTTGGCGATCGTGATCGAGAACGTATTCTTCGACACGTTCGCCGAGCCGTTCACATGCAGTTCGTACGGCAACGCACGCGCGAAACGAATCCCGCTTTCCTGCGGATCAATCGTGCCAGGCGTCGCCGGAACGGTCGGCTTCGGCTGCGTTGCGCACTGGTTGTCGGCGATGCTCTTGTAGTTGCTGGTGTCCGGCAGTGGCGGCACTTTCGAGTCCGGCGTGCGGAAGTCGAATGCGGTGGTCAGGTCGCCGCACACCGCGCGACGCCATGCGGTGATGTTCGGCTCGTGCACGCCAAAACGCGTTTCGATAAAGCGGATCACTGACGTGTGATCGAACACTTGCGAGCACACGAAGCCGCCCTTGGTCCACGGCGACACGATCGTCATCGGCACGCGCGGGCCGAGGCCGTACGGATAGCCGTCGGCGGTATAGCTGCCGCCGCGCTGCGGATTGACCACATTGTGAATCTCGCCCTCGGTGCTGACCGTCGACTTGCCTTGCGCGGCGGTGGTCGCCGGTTGCGGCGGCACGAGGTGATCGAAGAAGCCGTCGTTCTCGTCGTACATGATGAACAGCACGGTCTTGCTCCACACCTCGGGATTCGACGTCAGCGCGTCGAGAATCTGCGACGTGTATTCCGCGCCGTATGCGGGCGTATATTGCGGATGCTCTGAGTATGCAGCCGGCGGACACAACCACGACACTTGCGGCAGCTTGTTCGCGAGCACGTCGGCCTTCAGGTCGTCGATCGTGCGCACGGTTTGCGCGCGCTCGTACAGCGGCGTGCCCGGCTGCGCGTTGATGTAGTTCGTGAAGTTCTGCAGGATGTTGGTGCCGTAGTTGCCGTTCAGCGGATCGGCGCCCGTCAGCCCCTGCTGATAGATCTGCCACGAAATGCCAGCAGCCTGCAGGCGCTCCGGATACGTCGTCCACGAAAGCAACTGATAATTCGGCGGACCGTCGCCGTCCACCCAGTCGTTGTTGTCGAGCAGCGGGCCGCCCATCGTGCCGCTCGGATCGACCATGCCGGTCATCAGATACGCGCGGTTCGGGTGCGTCGGTCCGGGCAGCGAGCAGAAATACGCATCGCAGATGGTGAATGCATCGGCCAGCGCATAGTGGAACGGAATGTCGCTGCGCAGGTGGTAGCCCATCGTCATGTCGGTCTTGTTGGCCGGCCACTGATCGTAACGGCCGCCGTCGATCGCATACTGAGTCTTGTACCACGAGTGATCCAGATCGCCGACGCATTGCGCGCTGGTGGTGGCCGTGTTCAGATGGAACGGCAGCACCGGCTGGGTCGGGTCTTCCTTCGACGGCTGGTTCCACACCGTCTTGCCGTTCGGCAGCGGAATCGGGAAGCGGTCGTTGTAGCCACGCACGCCACGCAGGTGGCCGAAGTAGTGGTCGAACGAGCGGTTTTCCTGCATGAACACGACGATGTGCTCGACATCGCGGATCGTGCCGGTGCGCGAGAATGCAGGCACGGCAAGTGCGTTACGGATCGACTCGGGCAGCGCGGTCATGGCGGCAGCAGCGCCCGCCGACGAAGCCACGGTCTGCAGGAAACGGCGACGGCTATTTGATGTCATCGAATATCACCTTCTGCGGGGGGAAAGAATGGCGCGTCGTGCGCACCGGTGGAATTGGGTCGACTACCGAGGCCGTTCAGTTGCTGCTCCTGCCGTCGCCAGGTGCGTAGCGCATGACGGGGGCAATCTGCTGGTTGTCGGCAGCGAGATTGGCCTGCATGGTCTCTGCGACCGGATCGGAGGCGGCGGGGTCGGCGGCGAAAGGGGCGGACGGTGCGGACGCGCTAGGTGCGAATGCTGCAATCGAGGCGGGCATGCTTTGCTGCGCGGCATCGTTAGCAACCTTGCCCTGCGATGAAGATGACGACGTGGCCGAAGAGGTCGTGGGCGGTGCGGAATCGTCCGCGCCGCAACCGCTCAACGCTGCGCTCAGCGCGATGCTCGATGCGATCGTCGCCATGGCAACCCGTGCAGTGCGGCCCAGATGTTTGTCTCTTTTCATCTCTGCATCCGTTTTTGTGAAAGCGCGTGCAGTCTCCAATCCTTTCAAGAAATAATTGTGAAACGTTTGCGAGTAGTAAAACTTTCTCTAATTCGTCGGTTTTTCGAAAGGAAATGGAAAGTAACAGGAAGGACAATGGTCACTGAAGCGCCATTTGCCTGACATATAGCAATTCGCAGCAATTCGGAAAATCTAATGGTTTTGCATAACGGCTAATTCCATGACACGCATAGAGCGAGCTTTCGACATGGCCCGATTCGAGGACGAATGGCTGGAAGCGGATGGCTTCGGCGGCTTCGCGTCGGGCACGGTGGGCACCCTTCGTACGCGGCGCTATCACGCGCTGCTGCTCACGGCGACGCGTCCGCCTGGCGGGCGCACGGTGCTCGTCAATGGCGTCGAAGCATGGCTCGAGGCGGGCGGGCAGCGGTATCCGCTGAGCATGCAGCGTTATGCGCCGGATGTGATCTACCCGGACCTCAGCGCGAGTCTCGTCGCGTTCGATACCGAGCCGTGGCCCACGTGGCGCTTCCAGTTGAATACGCAAACGTCGGTCGTGGCCGAAGTGCTGGTGAGCAAGGCGACCTGCGAAACGGTATTGCGCTGGCGTATTGAAAACGCCGAAAAATCTGCAGAAATGATTGCGCCTGTATTGAAGGTGAGGCTATTGCTGTCGGGTCGCGATTACCACTCGCTTCATCATGAGAATTCCGCGTTTAATTTCAATGCGAAAATCAGCGACGACAGCGCGTGCGTGAATTGGCAACCCTATGGCGATTTACCGGTCATTCACGCCGCAACGAATGGCGCTTATACGCACGCGCCCGACTGGTATCGAAACTTCTGCTATGTCCGCGAGCGGGAGCGAGGTCTCGATTTCACCGAAGATCTCGCGACGCCCGGCGTGTTCAGCTTCAATCTCGCCGACGCCGATGCGGTGATGATTCTCAGCGCGACGAGCGCGGCGGTGGCGTCGGCGTCTTCCTGCGTGAGCGCGCAGACGGCCGCCGGTCATTCCGCCGAACTCATGAGCGCCGAGCAGCAGCGCCGCGCGAAACTAGGCTCGCGCCTGCAACGTTCCGCCGATGCCTATGTGGTCTCGCGCAACGGAGGCCGCACGATTCTCGCGGGCTTCCCGTGGTTCACCGACTGGGGCCGCGACACGTTCATTGCCATGCGCGGCTTGCTGATCGCGTCGAACCGGCTCGACGACGCCGAGGCGATTCTGCTCGAATGGTCAGGCACGCTGTCCGAAGACATGCTGCCCAATCGCTTCCCCGATTACGGCGATACACCCGAATACAACTCCGTCGATGCATCGTTGTGGTTCGTCGTCGCCGTCCACGACTATCTAGCGACCCCTCATGCAAGCGCTGAAACGCGAGCGCGTCTTCAGCAGGCGGTTGAAGCAATCATCACCGGCTACACGAACGGCACGCGCTTCAACATCCACGCGAGCACTGAAGACGGCCTTCTGAGCGCAGGCGTTCCCGGCGTGCAACTCACGTGGATGGACGCAAAGGTCGGCGATTGGGTGGTCACGCCGCGCATCGGCAAACCGGTCGAGGTGCAGGCGCTGTGGATCAACGCTTTGCGCATTGCAGCAAGCTGGAATCCGCAGTGGCAGCAGGCTGCCGCGCGAGCGTTGCAAGCGTTTCATGAACATTTCATCGACCCGTCCACGCAGATGTTGTTCGATAACGTCGACGTCGATCATGTAAAGGGCGCGACGGATCGCTCGATTCGTCCGAACCAGATTTTCGCGGTAGGCGGTCTGCCGTTTCAATTACTCGATGGCGCGGCGGCGCGCGCGGTGGTCGATCAGGTCGAGGCGCAGTTACTCACGCCAATGGGTTTGAGAACGCTCGCGGCATCCGACCCCGCGTATCGCGGCCGTTACGGCGGCTCGCCACTCGCACGCGACGGCGCCTATCATCAAGGCACGGTGTGGCCGTGGCTGCTCGGGCCGTTCGTCGAGGCGTGGCTGCGGGTTCGCGGCAACACAACCGACGCGCGCGCCGAAGCCGAACAGCGTTTTCTCGCGCCGCTGTACGCGCATCTCGATCACGCGGGCCTTGATCATCTGTCTGAAATCGCGGATGGCGACGCGCCTCACGCGCCTGCGGGTACGCCGTTTCAGGCCTGGTCGCTCGGCGAGTTGCTGCGCATTGAAAGCCTGCTTGCCGGGTTGAAGCCCACGTCCGCGTAAACCGCGCTACGATGTGTGTCCCACCGCAAGCCCGATGCAAGGACGTTGTCATGCCACCGCTGCGCGCTGCCAATCTGCTCGCCACCATCGAAGGTTCCCGACTGCACTCCGCCGACTGCGCCCACTGGCAACGCTGGGGGCCGTATTTGAGCGAGCGTCAGTGGGGCACGGTGCGCGAGGACTACAGCGCAGACGGCACCGCGTGGGACTCGTTCCCGCACGATCATGCGCGCAGCCGCGCGTATCGCTGGGGCGAAGACGGTATTGCCGGTTTCGGCGACGACAAGCTGAGCTGGTGCGTATCGCTCGCGCTGTGGAATCGTAAGGACCCGATCCTGAAAGAGCGTTTGTTCGGCGTCACGAATTCGCAAGGCAATCACGGCGAGGACGTGAAGGAGTTGTACTTCTACGTCGACGGCACGCCGACGCATTCGTACATGCGCATGCTTTACAAGTATCCGCACGCGGCTTTTCCGTATAACGACCTCGTGCAGGAAAACGCGCGCCGTGGCGGCGACATGCCGGAGTACGAAATTCTCGATACCGGCGTGTTCGACGATCTGCGTTATTTCGACGTGCAGGTCGAATATGCGAAGCACGCGCCCGACGACATCGTGATGCGCGTGACCATCGAAAATCGCGCGGATCAGGCGGCGTCGCTCGATGTGCTGCCGCAAATCTGGGCGCGCAATTCGTGGTCGTGGAAAGAGAACAAAGACAAGCCATCGCTGGTTGCCGGAACCGATCACGACGGCGGCGTTCATCTGGTGGGTCGTCAGCATGGTCATGAGCCGATCGTCGTGACCGCCTGGTCGAACGACGCGCCGCAAATCAAATGGCTGTTCTGCGAAAACGATACGAACGTCAAGCGTCTTTTCAACATGGACGGCGCGGGTCCGTTCAAGGACGGCTTCAACGACTACCTCGTGCAGGGCGACCAGCATGCCATCCGCGACGACGCGGGCACCAAGGCCGGCGCGCACGCGGCGCTGGAACTCGCGCCACATGCACGCGCTGTCGTCTACATGCGCTGGCGTCCGCAGTCGGCTCCCGACGATGTGCAGTTCGACGCCGAGGCCGTTTTCGCGCGGCGTATCGCGGAAGCCGACGAATTCTATGGCGCGTTGCAGCACGAAATAGCCGATCCTGATGCACGGCTCGTGCAGCGGCAGGCGCTCGCGGGCATGCTGTGGTCGAAGCAGTATTACCAGTACGACGTGCAACGCTGGCTCGAAGGCGATCCGCTGCAACCTGCGCCGCCTGCCGGGCGCAAACACGGCCGTAATGCGGACTGGCGGCATCTGTGCAATGCCGACATCGTGTCGATGCCCGACAAGTGGGAGTACCCGTGGTACGCATCGTGGGATCTCGCGTTTCATGCCGCGGCATTCGCGCTGATCGACCCGGCGTTTGCGAAGCGTCAGTTGCTGTTGCTGGTGAAGGACCGCTATCAGCATCCGAACGGCCAGCTACCGGCATACGAATGGGCGCTCGGCGACGCCAATCCGCCGGTGCATGCGTGGGCCGCGTGGCGCGTCTACGAGATCGACCGCGCGATGACCGGCAAGGCGGATCGCGATTTCCTCGAACTCGTCTTTCATAAGCTGCTGCTGAATTTCTCGTGGTGGGTGAACCGCAAGGACGCCGACGGCCACAATATTTTCCAGGGTGGTTTTCTCGGACTCGACAACGTCGGTATCTTCGACCGCTCGTCGCCGCTGCCGACCGGCGGTCACATCGATCAGGCCGACGGCACCGCATGGATGGCCGCGTACGCGCTCGACCTGATGCGTATCGCGCTCGAACTCGCGTACGCGAACCATGTGTTCGTCGATATCGGCGTGAAGTTTTTTGAGCACTTCCTGTATATCGCCGAAGCGGTGAGTTGCGACGACGGTTGCGATACCGGCCTGTGGGACAGCGAAGACGAGTTCTTCTACGACAAGCTGCGCCTGCCCGACGGCAGCAATATTCCGATGCGCGTGCGGTCCATCGTCGGCCTGATTCCGCTGTTCGCCGTGCACGTGCTCGAAGAACGTCTGCACGGCGGCCTGCCGTGTCTGCGCGAGCGGCTCGTGTGGTTCCTCGAACATCGTCCCGATCTGGCGAAGCTGGTGTCGCGCTGGAACGAGCCGGGCAAAGGCAACGCGCTGCTGCTGTCGCTGCTGCGCGGGCATCGGATGAAAGCATTGTTGCGGCGCGCACTCGACGAAAGCGAATTCCTCTCCGATCACGGCGTGCGCGCGCTGTCCCGATACCATCGCGACCACCCGTTCGTGTTCAATCACAATGGCGACAGCTTCACGGTGAAGTATTTGCCGGCTGAATCCGACACGCGCGTGTTCGGCGGTAATTCCAACTGGCGCGGTCCGGTGTGGATGCCGGTGAATTATCTGCTGATCGAATCGTTGTACGAATTTCACCGCTATTACGGCGAGAATTTCCGTGTCGAGTATCCGACCGGCTCGGGCCAAAAGTTCTCGCTTAGCGAAATCGCCGACGAACTGGCACGCCGTGCGACCACTCTGTTTCTGAAGAACAAGGACGGCGAGCGGCCTGTGATGGGCGCTTATCCGCTGTTGCAGGCCGACCCGCGCTCGCGTGATCTGATCCTGTTCCACGAGTATTTTCACGGCGACAATGGGCGCGGCGTCGGCGCTTCGCATCAGACTGGCTGGACCGGACTGGTCGCGCTGCTGCTGCAACCGCGTGTGATGGCCGCATCGGGCAATGTGCCGGTGACGGGCGAGCCGGAAGCGGCTGCTGCCGCTGCGCCGCCTGCTGCTGCGTCTGCGCCTGTTCATGCGCAGGAGTCGGTGCCGGAGCCGGCCGCTGTCGAAGCCGGCTCGGCGATCAAGTAACTCAATTAACTCAGGTAACGAGTAGCGCGTTTCGAACCGGGCGCACCGGCACTGCGCGTGAAACACCAGCGTCAAAGTGCGGCACATGGGGTTACATAAGCCCTACAACCTCGCGTGCCGCGCAAATCGTCAGAATCGTTTTTGAACTGTGCGGGTTCGTGCATGGTCTTTCATGTACCGCCACGTTGTTCCATTGGCTTCCTCAAGTGAATCCCATGCCGACTACACCGAACGCTCAAGCTTCCGATCAATCCGCCGCCAGTCAAACGCCTAGCTGCAAGGTCAGCGCAAGCCCGCAGGAGGCGCCTGCGTCGCCGGCCGGCAAGCGGCCCGCGCCACCCTGCACGCTGGTGATCTTCGGCGCGGGCGGCGACCTGACCAAGCGTCTTCTGATGCCCGCGCTCTACAACCTCGCCGTCGATGGCCTGCTCGACAATGGCATGAAGATCATCGGCGTCAATCATGGCGAGCGCGAAACGACGGAGTGGGTCGACGACCTGCACAAGTCGCTCGAACAGTTTGCCGCCGACAAAGCCAGCACCTTCCACGCGGGCAAGCTCGACGACAAAGCATGGGACTGGGTCGCGCAACGCCTCGAATACATGGCAGGCGAGTTCGAAAGCGACGACACGTTTGCGAAGCTCAAGCAGAAGCTCGATCAATCGTCGGGCGGTAACGTGATTTTTTATCTCGCGGTCACGTCGCGCTTTTTCAAACCGATCGTCGAGCATCTCGGCAAAGCCGGATTGCTGAAAGAAGGCGACGGCGATAAAGGCGGTTTCCGCCGCATCGTCATCGAGAAACCGTTCGGCACCGACCTCGCTTCGGCGCGCGATCTGAACGCGCACATCCTGTCGTACGCGAAAGAAGAGCAGGTGTATCGCATCGATCACTTTCTCGGCAAGGACACCGTGCAGAGCATTCTCGCGGTGCGTTTCGCGAATGCGCTGTTCGAGCCGGTATGGCGGCGCGAATATATCGACAGCGTGCAGATCACGGCAGCGGAAACGATCGGCGTGGAAGGGCGCGGCAAATTCTACGAGCAGACCGGTGCGTTTCGCGACATGCTGCCGAACCACCTGTTCCAGTTGCTCGGTATGGTCGCGATGGAGCCGCCCAATTCGTTCGACGCCGAAGCCGTGCGCGACAAGAAAGCCGATATCTTCGACGCGATCAAACCGCTGACGCCCGACGACGTGGTCTTCGGTCAATACGAAAAAGGCCCTTCTGGCGTGGGCTATCGTGAAGAACCGGACGTCGCGCCGGACAGCACGACCGAGACCTATGCCGCCGCGCGCGTGTTCGTCGAGAACTGGCGTTGGGCTGGCGTGCCGTTTTATCTGCGCACGGGCAAGCGGCTCGCCGCGCGTCGCACGGAGATTTCGGTGCAGCTCAAGCCGGTGCCGTTCCGTCTGTTCCGCGACACGCCGGTCGATGCGCTCACGCCGAACGTGCTGACCTTGCGCATCGATCCCGCGCACGGCACGAGCTTCGACTTCAACGTGAAAACACCGGGGCCGGTGATGCAGGTTGGCGCGGTGCAGTCATCGTTCGATTACAACGACTTCTTTACCGAGCGCGCGAATGTCGGCTACGAGACGCTGCTGTACGACTGCATGCTCGGCGACGAAACGCTGTTTCAACGCGCGGACAGTATCGAGACGAGTTGGAGCGCGGTCGACGACGTGCTGCATCCGAAAACCGGCGGCGCGGTGCCGGTGCATGGTTACGCATCCGGCAGCGAAGGACCGGCGCAGGCAGATGCGTTGCTCGCGCGCGACGGGCACGCATGGCGTCCGTTGAAACAGGAACCGGTCGAGAAGAAGTAATTCCAGCATCCGCGATCAACATAATCGGGGGACACCTTGGCAACACGTAAAACCGCAGGCAAGACAGTCAGTAAGACAGCCGGCAAGACCACGAGCGGCGCAACGCGCAATGCGAAAGCGACGGCCAGCACCGAACGTATTCTCGCGATCGACGTGGGCGGCACCGGCCTGAAAGCCGCGATCATCGACGCTGACGGACAGATGAAAACCGAACGCGTGCGTGTGGCGACGCCGCACCCGTGCACGCCCGCGCAACTGGTGGACGCGTTGTTCGCGTTAGTGACGCCGCTGGTCGAGCAGCAACCGCCCACGCTGATGTCGATCGGCTTTCCCGGCGTGGTGCGTGACAACCGCATTCTGACCGCGCCGCATTTCGGCGTGGAAGGCTGGCACGACATTGCGCTTGCGGATTCGCTGGCGCAGCGGCTGGGCGGCTTGCCGGTGCGCATGATCAACGATGCTGAAATGCAGGGCTTCGCCGCGATCGAAGGACACGGCCTCGAATTCGTGCTGACGCTCGGCACGGGCGCGGGCACCGCGATGTTCCGCGACGGCGAGCTGATGCCGCATCTCGAACTCGCGCATCATCCGGTGAGCAAGAAAGGCGTCGCATACGACGAATACATTGGCGACGCCGCGCGCGACAAAGTGGGCAACAAGCGCTGGAACAAGCGGGTCGAGAAAGTGATCGGCATTCTCGATTCGCTCGTGAATTACGACAAATTGTGGATTGGCGGCGGCAATGCGGCGCGTCTGAAGTTCGACTTGCCGGCCAACGTGGCGACCGTTTCGAACGACGCCGGTATTGAAGGCGGCGCGCGTCTGTGGCATCCGAAATCTTTCCGCGAGACGCGGCAGTTGCCGGAAGCCAATCAGCGCAGCGGGCATTTCAAGTAGGCGCGGGTTCAGGCCTTCAGCAAGACCTGCCGCGCCTGTGACTAGCGCGCGGCATCTCCCCAGCGATACTGCACGCTGGCTTCGTCGAGTTGCGTCTTGATCTGCGGATCGAGCACGAGTTCGCAGGCCGCGAGCGTATCGCTCAATTGTTCCGCGCGGCTTGCGCCGATAATCGCCGATGTAATCAGCGGATTGGCGAGCACCCACGCGAGCGACACGCGTGTCAACGACTCGCCGGTCGTTGCGGCAATCGCCTTCAGTTGCTCGATGGTCTCGAACTCGCGCTGATGCCAGTAGCGCTCCTGATACATCGCGCCCGCCTTGCCGACGGTCTCGGTGAAGCGCCCGGTCGCAGGTGTCGCATCGAGTCGATGCTTGCCGGTCAGCAAGCCGCCCGCAAGCGGGTTGTAGGGCATCACGGCCAACCCTTCCTCGCTCGCCAACGGCAGCAATTCCCGCTCGATCTGACGGAACAGCAGGTTGTAGCGCGGCTGCACCGACACGAAACGCGCCGTGCGCAACACATCTGCGCGTCCTAAGGCGCGCGCGAGCCGGTAAGCGAGGAAGTTCGACACGCCGATATAGCGCGCCTTACCCGAGCGCACGATCACGTCGAGCGCTTCGAGAGTTTCGTCGAGCGGCGTGTTCGCGTCGTCGGAATGAAGCTGGTAGAGGTCGACGTAATCGGTGCCGAGGCGGCGCAGCGACGCGTCGATTGCGTCCAGCAGATGTTTGCGCGACGCGCCCTGATCCCAGTCCGCCGGTCCCATTTTGCCGACCGCCTTGGTCGCCAGAATGAAGCGCTCGCGTTTGCCCTTCAGCCAGCGCCCGACGATTTCCTCCGTGCGCCCGGCAATATTTTCGCCGCCGCCGAGCGGATACACATTGGCGGTATCGATGAAATTCACGCCGGCATCCGCCGCCGTATCAAGAATGCGATGTGAGACGTCTTCCTCAGTTTGCAGGCCAAAAGTCATCGTGCCGAGACACAGGCGCGAAACGTTCAGGCCGGTATGGCCGAATTTGCGGTATTGCATGACTCACTCCGGGATGGACGGGGCACTAGCGCGATGCAGTGTTGCAAAAAGGATAAACGGAGTCGCAATTTAGTGTGCTTCACAACGGCAATCTGACGTTATTTATTTGAAAGAATAAAGAGACGCTTTAAATATCCAGAATCCCTATGCTGATTGGCTTTTAAATCGTCTGATATTACAAATAAGTAATAAAACGCGATGAGGCATAGGCTGATCTTTACAAACGCCATTCGCTCGTAAAATTCCGAAACAATTTCATTACATCCGGTTAGATAAGTCGCGATTGTAGGGTTGTAAGGCGTGTGGAATGATAGCGATTCTCATTTAAAAACCAGCCAGCCACCCCGTCATCGCGTGCTCGACGAGCGCGAACGGCAGCCAGCCACTTGCGTTTTTGTCATCGATTCCATGACATTCATGCGAATTTGGCACGCGCACATCTGACGGGATTTCCATGTTCAACCACACGCCGCTCGCGACTGCGTTAGCGCTAGCTTTTGCCATTCCATTTGCAACACCCGCAGTGGCGCAGACCGCGCCCCAGGCTACATCGCAATCCGCGACCGACAACGCAGCGACCGGCGCAAACGCAAACGCGAACGCAGCGACGAACACAGCAACAACCGCAACGAAAACAACCACTGCCGCCGACAGCGGCACCTTGCCGACCATCGGCGTCGCCGCGCAAGTCGAGCAACAGGACTTCCAGGCCGAGCGCTCGAACGTCGGCGCGAAGACGCCGACGGCGCTGCGCGACATCCCGCAGACCGTGACGGTCATCAACAAGGACGTGCTCGCGTCGCAAGGCGCGACGTCGTTTCAGGACGCGCTGCGCAATGCGCCGGGCGTGACGATCGGCGGCGCGGAAGGCGGGCAGATCGGCAACAACATCAACCTGCGCGGCTTCACGGCGCAGAACGACATTTACCTGGACGGCTTCCGCGATCGCAATCAGTACTATCGCGACACCTTCGACCTCGAAGAAATCGAAGTGCTGTACGGTCCTTCGTCGATGCTGTTCGGTCGTGGCTCGACGGGCGGCGTGATCAATCAGGTCAGCAAGAAAGCGAACCTGAAAGACTCCGCGGAAATCTCGACGACGGTCGGCACCGACGACCACTATCGCACCTCGGTCGACGTGAATCACAAGCTCACCGACACGTCGGCGATCCGCCTGAACGCGTTCGGCCAGAGCATCGGTTCGACGCGGGACGTGATGAAGAACAAGGACTTCGGCATTGCGCCGGAAGTGCGCTTCGGCATCGGCACGCCGACCGAAGTCACGCTGTCCGCGCTGATCCAGCACAACCACGACCAGCCGGACTACGGCATCCAGGCGTTGAACGGCCGCCCTGCGCCGGTGTCGCGCAACACGTTCTACGGCCTGACCAGCGACCGCACGATCCAGGACGTGCAGACCTTCAACGCGTCGATCAAGCACAAGTTCTCGGACGCGCTCACGTTCACCAACCAGACGCAGCTCTCGCACTCGATGACCGATGCGCGCGAAACCGCGCCGCAAGCGGTGTTGACCGGTCCGCTCTCGACGAGCACGGCGTTGACCAACGGCAATTTCACGACGCTGCCGCCGTCGGAACTGTTCATCAAGTTGCAGAGCCACGATCGTGTGATCGAGAACCACTCGATCTACAACGACACGATGGTCGAATACAAATTCGACACCGGCCCGATCAAGCACGACATGATCGCCGGTATCGAACTCGGCCACGACAGCTACACGAACCAGGCCTACACGCGTAACAACCTGCCGGTCGTGACGATGGTCGACCCGGCGATCATGTCGTCGCCAGCCGGAGTGACGACCACGGTCGGCAACTTCGCCGATTCGGGGTCGAACGAAATCGCCGCGTATTTGAACGACACCGTCTCGCTGAATCAGCACTGGAAGGTGATTGGCGGCCTGCGCTGGGATCGCTTTCAGGCGCAGATCCACAACACGGTCAGCCTGCCGTCCTACGCGACACAGACTAACTTCTTCACCAGCGTCCGCGCCGGCGTGATTTATCAGCCGAGCGACTGGCAGTCGTACTACGTGTCGTACGGCACGTCGTTCGACCCGTCGCTCGAAGCGTTGACGCTGACCAACCTGACGCAGAACCTCGCGCCGGAGTCGACCAAATCGTATGAAGTGGGCGGCAAGTGGGATCTGCTGGGCGGCAATCTGTCGGTGAATTCCGCGTTCTTCCGCGAGGAAATGGACAACGCGCGCACCCAGGTGTCGACGACCGAATACGAGCTTGACGGCGACATCCGCGTGGACGGTTTTCAGGCCGGCGTGACGGGTCACATCACCGACAAGTGGCAGATTTTCGGCGGCTATACGTACATGGACGCGATCATCCTGAAGGCCGCCGACGGCACGCAGGGTCACGTACCGGCCAACACGCCGCGCAATACGCTGACGTTGTGGTCGACCTACGCGATCACGCCGCATTGGGAGATCGGCGGCGGTCCGACCTACATGTCGCCGCGTTACGCGTCGAACACGAACTACGTGCGCGTGCCGGGCTATACGCGTTGGGACGCGACGGCTGCGTATCACGCGAAGAAGTACGATGTGCGCCTGAATCTGCTGAACCTGACCAACAAGGAATACTTCGACGCGCTGATTCCGTCTGACGGCGGCCGTTCGGTGCCGGGCATCGGCCGCACGTTGCTGGCGACGTTCGATTACCGCTTCTGATCGATTCACGCGAATCGGATGCGTCGGGCTTGCCGGTCTGTTAACTTCGGTAACACGAACAAGCACGAAAACGCCGGCCAGCCGGCAAGCCGACACAAAGGAAACACAATGTTGCTGCATATTCCGAACGTACTGGATACAGAGCAGTTGCGCTTCGTACGCGAGCGGCTCGACCAGGCGGGCGACGCCTGGGTGGATGGCCGCGCGACTGCCGGTTATCAAGGTGCGCCAGTCAAGCGCAACCAGCAGATCGCCGAGTACTCGCCGGTGGCGCGCGAACTCGGCGACGTGGTTGTCGCGTCGATCGAACGCAACCCGCTGTTCATCAGCGCGGTGCTGCCGAATCAGGTGTATCCGCCGCTGTTCAATCGTTACGAAGACGGCATGCATTTCGGCAGTCACGTCGACGGTGCGGTGCGGGTCTTGCCCAACGGCGTGAAACTGCGCACCGACGTATCGGCGACGCTGTTCATTTCCGATCCGGCCGATTACGACGGCGGCGAACTCGTCATCGAAGACACCTACGGCGTGCAGCAGGTGAAGCTGCCGGCGGGCGACATGATCGTCTACCCGGCCACCAGCCTGCATCAGATCACGCCGGTCACGCGCGGAGTTCGCGTCGCCAGTTTCTTCTGGGTGCAGAGCCTCGTGCGCAGCGACACGCAGCGCGCGTTGCTGTTCGATATGGACACCGCCATTCAACGTCTGAATGCAACCCACGCCGACGATGCTGCACGCCGCAGCCTGGTCGGCTGTTATCACAATCTATTGCGTACCTGGAGTGAAACGTGAGCGTACCCGAGACTATCGACCTTCAACCGCCTGCTGGCATGGAGCGCGCGGCGCGCGAGCCGCACCGACTCGACAGCGACGAGCTGAAGTCGCGCCAGAAGCGCTCGCGGCGCGCGACCTTCGTCAAGTGGCTGCGCAAGGTGCACGGCTGGGTCGGTTTGTGGGGCGCGGTTTTAGGCCTGCTGTTCGGCACGACCGGGTTCTTTCTGAATCATCGGGGCGGCCCGCTCAGAGTGTCGACCGGCGAGCCGCAAGTGTCGTCGATGCAGGTGCCGGTGCCGCAACCCGCGCCGGACACGCCGCGCGAACTCGGCAAATGGCTCAAGCACGAACTCAAGCTGACGGGTAATCCGGGCCGCGTGCAGAAAGAGCCGGCACATCCCGTTGCGTGGGGCGACCGCAGCGTCGTTCAGCCTGAACACTGGCAATTGAATTTCGCGTCGCCGCGTGAGAATACGTCGGTTGAATACTGGGTCGGCAATGGCTTTGTGACGGTCAAGCGCAGCGAGAACACCTTCCTCGCAATGCTGACGAACCTGCACAAAGGCGTCGGCCTGAGCGTCGGCTGGGTGCTGCTGATCGATACGCTTGCAGGCAGTCTGATTCTTCTGTCGCTCACCGGCGTTCTGCTGTGGACCGAGTTGAATAAGCGCAAGACGGTTGGCGTGGTGCTGGTGCTAGGGTCGATCGCGGCCGCCGTTTGCATGGCCACGATGTAAGAAAAGCCTGTTTTTAAGGCGGCGAAACCGGTCGGCGCATGAGTTGCCTCATGAAAACCCGATCGGGAAGTTCGCCTCGTACGCTCTCTTCGTCGAGGTATGTTTTACCGCGATTTTCCGTCTGCGCCGCGTCGTTCTCCGACGCGGCCAACGCGACCTGGCCGAAAACGCGCAAAACCTCGCAAATCCCCGCCGTATCGGGCGTTCACGCGCCGTCTCTCCTTCCTCCGCGATGCCGCTCCATGCGAGAATCGCGCTATATCTATGGCGTCGTTCTCGTTAGTGGTCCGTCGGACCCGGGCACCGCTTTTGCGACGCCGGTCCGCATGAATCGAATGCCGCCGCGTGAAGGAGATCGCGTTGAAAGAGCCGGACCGTTTCCTGCCTGATGCACCCCCCGCCGAAGTTGCCGCGCCGTCGTTTCTCGCGGGCGGCGGCGAACTGGGCGCATTGATCCGTGCTTATGACTGGAGCCGCACCGAACTCGGCGATCCCGACACCTGGCCGCAAGGACTGAAGATCGCGATCCGCATCATGCTCACGTCGCGGCAGCCGATCTGGATCGGCTGGGGCAAGGAGCTGCTCTACTTCTACAACGACCCGTATAAATCGATCATCGGTGGCAAGCATCCGGTTGCGCTTGGTCAGCCGACGCACGTCGTGTGGCGTGAAATCTGGTCCGACATCGAGCCGCTGCTGAACACTGCGCTCGCGGGTGCCGAAGGCATTTTCGTCGAGCAGAAGCTGCTCATCATGGAGCGCAACGGCTTTCCCGAAGAAACGTATTACACGTTCTCGTACAGCCCGATTCCCGGCGATGACGGCGAGCCCGGCGGCATCATCTGCGCGAATAGCGACGACACCGCGCGGGTGGTCGGCGAGCGGCAACTTGCGCTGCTGAAGGAACTCGCGGCGGCGAGTCCCGATGGACGCGACTGGCGCGAGGCGTGTCAACTGAGCGCGGCGGCGCTGCGCACCAATCCGCAAGACCTGCCGTTCGCGCTGCTCTACGCGGGCGCTCCCGGCAGCGATACGGTCACGCTGGTCGGGGCGAGCGGCATTGTGCCCGGGCAGCCCGGCGCGCCCGAGTCGATGCGGCTCGACGGCGACGGTAATGACGCGCCGTCATGGCCGGTTGCCGACGTGGTCAGGATTCAGGCGCCGCAAATGGTGCGCGGTCTGATCGAGCGTTTTGGTGCGGCGTTACCAGGTGGCCCGTGGCATCTCGCGCCGGAGCAGGCAGTGATTCTGCCGGTGTCGGCGGGGAGCGAAACGGCGCATACGGTGGTGCTGGTCGCGGGTCTGAACCCGTGCCGTCTTTTCAACGACGAGTACCGCAGTTTCCTGAACCTGACGGCCGGTCAGATCGGCGCGGCAATCGGCTACGCGCAGGCGTATGAAGAGGAGCGGCGGCGCGCGGAAGCGCTGGCCGAAATCGATCGCGCGAAGACAACGTTCTTCTCCAATATCAGCCACGAATTCCGCACGCCGTTAACGCTGATGCTCGGCCCGCTGGAGGAGTTGCTGGCCAGGCCGCCGTTGCCCGTCAGCATGGACAACGACGCGCAACACGCTAACCCCGACGACCGCGCGCTGATCGAAATCACGCATCGCAATGGCTTGCGTTTGCTGAAGCTCGTCAATGCACTGCTCGATTTTTCGCGGATCGAAGCCGGGCGCATGCAGATTCACCCGCAGCCTACCGATATCGCGTCGTTCACCGCCGAACTCGCGTCGCTGTTCGAGTCGGCGATTCAGGCGGCGGGCTTGCGGCTCGAATTGCAGATTCCGTCGCGGCCCGTTATTGCGCGGCTCGATCGCGAGATGTGGGAAAAGGTCGTGATGAACCTGCTGTCGAACGCGTACAAGTTCACGTTCTTCGGCACGATTCGTGTGGCCGTGCAGGCTACGGAAGACGGTGGTGTCGAGGTCAGCGTGGCGGACAGCGGGATCGGCATTGCACAGGAAGAAGTGCCGCGCCTGTTCGAGCGTTTTCATCGTGTGGCGGGTGCGCCGGGCCGTTCCGTCGAAGGCAGCGGCAT
Organism: Paraburkholderia fungorum; assembly: GCF_900099835.1. Taxonomy (NCBI): domain Bacteria; kingdom Pseudomonadati; phylum Pseudomonadota; class Betaproteobacteria; order Burkholderiales; family Burkholderiaceae; genus Paraburkholderia; species Paraburkholderia fungorum. Next base: position 2,795,614 of record NZ_FNKP01000002.1, on the reverse strand, counting down.
CGGACTCGCGATGGTCCAGGAACTCGTGAAGCTGCATGGCGGCACCGTGCGGGTCGACAGTGAATTGGGTAAGGGCGCTTGCTTTACCGTCGCGTTGCCGCGCGTCGCTATGCTGCCGCCAACCGGCGACGAGGCGGTGCGCGCCGCGATGAGCCCGAACGCGCGAACCTATGTCGACGCCGCTTTGCGCTGGAGTCCCGAGAACGAAATTCTCGCCGAGGACGTGCCGCAAAACCCGACTGTGACGGCCGGATCGACAAGTTCTGGACACGCGTCCGCCACGCCCGCGCATCTGCTGGTCGTCGACGATAACGCCGATTTGCGCGAATACATGAGCCGCATTCTGCGCGCAGCGGGCTACGACGTGCACCTCGCCACCGACGGTGAAGCGGCACTCGCGGCCGCGCGCGCTGACCCGCCCGATCTGGTGCTGTCGGACGTGATGATGCCGCGCCTCGACGGCTTCGGGCTGCTGCGCGAACTGCGCGCCGATCCGGTCTTGCGCGAAACGCCGGTGGTGATGCTGTCGGCGCGTGCGGGCGAAGAAGCCAGGGTCGACGGCATCGAGCAGGGTGCCGACGACTATCTGACCAAGCCGTTTTCGTCGCGCGAACTGCTGGCGCGCGTGGCGGGCAATCTGCAACTCGCGCGCTTGCGCCGCGAGACCGAAATGAAGCTGCGCGAGGAATCGCGCACACTCGAAATTCTCAATCGCGTCGGCTCGACCGTGGCCGCCGAACTCGATCTGAAGCGCGCTGTGCAGATCGTCACCGACGCCGCCACCGAACTCACCGGTGCCGCGTTCGGCTCGTTCTTCTACAACGTGCTCGACGAGCAGGGCGGCAGCTACATGCTGTACACGCTGTCCGGCGTGCCGCAAGACACGTTCGAAAAGTTTCCGATGCCGCGCAACACGGGCGTGTTCGCGCCGACCTTCGGCGGCGAAGGTATCGTTCGTTCCGACGACATCACGAAAGACCCGCGCTACGGCCACAACGCGCCGCATCGCGGCATGCCCGAGGGGCATCTGAAAGTGCGCAGCTATCTCGCGGCACCGGTGCAGTCGCGCAATGGCGAAGTGGTGGGCGGGCTGTTTTTCGGCCACCCGGAATCGGGTGTGTTTACCGAACGCGCCGAGCGGATCGTCGCCGGGATCGCCGCGCAGGCCGCGATCGCTATCGACAATGCGCGCCTCTACGAAGCCGCGCAACGCGAAATCGCCGAGCGCACCCGGGCGCAGAACGCGTTGCGCGATCTGAACGAAACGCTGGAGCGTCGCGTGATCGAAGCAGTGACCGACCGCGACCGTTTGTGGGAACTGAGCGAAGACCTGCTCGTGGTGGCCGATATCGAAGGGCGCCTGCAGCGCGTGAGTCCGTCGTGGAGCAGCATGCTCGGCCACAACCTGCACTGGCTGAAATCGCGTTCGTATGTCGATCTGGTGCATCCCGACGACATCGGCATTGTCGGCATGCATCTGGCCGAACTGCGCCGCACGGGCGTGCCGGTGCGCTACGAAAACCGCTTCAGGCGGATCGACGGCACGTGGCGTTGGGTCGCGTGGACGCTCGCGCTCGACCCCGACACCGAGCGCATTCACGGCGTGGGCCGCGACGTCACGGCCGACAAGGAAACGACCGAGGCGCTGTATCACGCCGAAGAAGCGTTACGCATGGCGCAGAAAATGGAAGCGATCGGCAAGCTCACGGGCGGCGTCGCGCACGACTTCAACAACCTGCTGCAAGTGATCGGCGGCAATCTGCAACTGCTGGCAAAAGACGTGGCCGGTTCCGAGAAACCCGAGCAACGGGTGCGCAATGCGCTCGCCGGCGTCGCGCGCGGCGCGAATCTCGCGTCGCAATTGCTCGCGTTCGGGCGGCGTCAGCCGCTCGCGCCGAAGGTCGTCAACCTCGGCCGCTTCGTGCGCGGTCTCGACGACATGCTGCGGCGCGCGCTGGGCGACGGCGTCGAAATCGAAACCATCGTGTCGGGTGGGTTGTGGAATACGCTGGTCGATCCATTCCAGGTCGAAAACGCACTGCTGAATCTGGCGATCAATTCGCGCGACGCGATGAACGGACACGGCCGGCTCACGATCGAAGCCGGCAATGCCGCGCTCGACGACGCCTACGCCAAACGCAACGCCGAAGTCACGCCGGGTCAGTACGTGATGCTGGCGGTCACGGATACGGGCGCGGGCATGTCGCCGGAAGTGCGTGAGCGTGTATTCGAACCGTTCTTCACGACCAAGCCGGAAGGACAGGGCACCGGGCTCGGATTGAGCATGGTGTACGGCTTCGTCAAGCAGTCGGGCGGCCACGTGAAGATCTACAGCGAACGGGGGCACGGCACCACGATCCGCGTGTATTTACCGCGCGTGCGCGAGGAAGAAGATCTCGAAACGAATATCGACGCCGGTCCCGCGAAGGGCGGCAGGGAAACGATCCTCGTCGCCGAGGATGACGAAGAAGTGCGCACGACGGTGGTCGAGATGCTGTCCGACCTCGGTTATCGCGTGCTGAAAGCGAAGGATGCGCAAAGTGCGCTGGCAATTGTGGAAAGCGGCGTGCCGATCGACATTCTATTCACCGACGTGGTGATGCCCGGCCCGTTGCGCAGTACCGAACTCGCGCGCAAGGCCCGCGAGCGTTTGCCGTCGATCGCAGTGCTGTTCACGTCGGGCTATACCGACAACGCGATCGTGCATTCGGGGCGGCTCGACGAAGGCATCGAGTTGCTCAGCAAGCCGTACACGCACGAAGCGTTGGCGCGCAAGGTCCGCTATGTATTGCAGACGCAGAATCCGCAGGCAGTGGAGCTTGCCGAACTCGAGCAGGAGCGTTTGCAGATCGATCCACCGGTTACGTCGGCGAGTGCCGACAGCTTTACCCCTGAGGTACGCATGCGAATTTTGCTGGTTGAAGACGATGAACTGATCCGTGTCAGCACGGCCGAATTGCTACGCACCTTCGACTTCGACATTCTCGAAGCCGAAGGCGAGGAAGACGCGAAGCGAATACTCAGCGAGCACGCGATCAACGTGATGCTGACCGACGTAGGGCTGGCGGGTAAGTCGGGCGTCGATCTGGCAATGGACGTATGCCGTGAGCGGCCGGATCTGCGAGTGATCTTTCTGACCGGCTATGACCTCGTGCTGACGCCGGAGCAACGTGAGGTTTTGCCGCACGCTATCTCGCTGCGCAAACCTTACGAACTGACGCATCTGATCGACGCACTGAACGCGCCGCAGAGCTGAGATTCGCGGCCGCACCGGAGCGTGCAGGGCTGCGAGCGGAACCTCGCCCGCTCGCGCTAGAATTCTCGCAACCTTCAATTTGCAGGCTCTGCCGGAATCCGCCGATGACCACCCCTGCCAATCCCGTCGACGCTGCGCTTATCACGCGGCGTTCGATCCGCGCGTTTCTTCCCACGCCGGTGCCGCGCGCCGAGATCGAGGCCATTCTCGAAGCCGCCGGCCGCGCGCCGTCCGGCACCAACACGCAGCCGTGGAAAGTCTATGTGGTGACGGGTGAATCGCTCGCGGGTCTTTCGCGCGATCTGCTCGCCGCTTACGACGATCCGCAACGCGACGCGCTGTATCACGAGGAATATCCGTACTATCCGCAGCGCTGGGTGTCGCCGTATCTCGACCGGCGGCGCAAGATCGGCTGGGACCTGTATGGGCTGCTCGGTATCGAAAAGGGCGACAAGGCGCGCATGCATCAACAGCACGCGCAGAACTACCGTTTCTTCGGTGCGCCGGTGGGTCTGTTCTTCACCATCGACCGCGTGCTGGAGCGCGGCAGCTGGCTCGACTACGGCATGTTCCTGCAGTCGATCATGACGGCGGCGCGCGGACGCGGACTCGATACGTGCCCGCAGGCCGCGTTCACGCAGTTTCATCGGGTGATTGGCGAGCACCTCAAGCTGGACGAAAACGAGCAACTGGTGTGCGGCATGTCGCTCGGTTACGCCGACGAACACGCGCTGGTCAACACATTGCGCACCGAACGCGAACCGGTCGAACGGTTCGTGCGTTTCATCGAATAACCATAACCATTGCGCGCGCGAACAGCGCGCCCCCACCTTACCCGGACCACTATGATGAAAACATCGCGCCGTCAATTTCTGATGCTGGGTGCGGGCCTCGGCTCATCGCTCGTTTTAAATGGCACGGCATTCGCCGACGCGGCCAGCACGCTCAGCGAATCCGACCCGGCTGCGCAGGCAGTCGGCTATACGGAAGACGCATCGAAGGTCAATAAGGCGAAGTTCCCTACCTATGCGGCCGGACAAACGTGCGCAAGTTGCTCGCTGTTCCAGGGCAAGGCCACGGACGCATATGGCGGCTGCACGTTGTTCGGCACCAAGCAGGTCGCGGCGCGCGGCTGGTGCAGTTCGTACTCGACAATGTGACGCCACAGCGCGTGCGGCCTCTGACAGGCTAGCCAAACACCTTCAGCACAAGCTCGTGCGAGCGGCCGATCCAGACGGCCGCATCGCGATGATCGCGCAATGCGTTGCCGGTATTCGGATGCATGAAAATATCGAGCGCGCCGTGGTTCAGCGTGAGCCAACCCACCACGTCCGCAAATTGCGTTTGCGTGAATTCGAGCTGAAACGACCACATGGGATGCGGCCCGACCGGTCGCTCATGGAAGCGGCCGATCTGCAGCTTGTCGTTCCAGAAGGCTTCGATCTGTTCGCGGAATGCCCATGCGGCGTCGCGGCTGGTCGAATCGAAATAGATGTGAGCATGCCAGCTTGAGATGGCAGAGGTGTCGCGAAGAGTCATTACAGGTCCATTGTCTATCTGGCTTTATCCGACATTCATTCTGCTTCAGTTTCCGCCGACGTGCGCGCCGCGCGCCTCATGTGAAACTGTGTCTCATCTTCGCCGACGATCTCGAAGCCGAGCCGATCGTACAGCCGTTTCGCGGGATTGCCCTTGAGCACCTTCAAGGTGACGGGCAATGCGTCGGCTTCGGCGGCACGCAGCACAACCCGTAGCGCGCGTTCGCCAATGCCGCGTCCTTGCAGCGCAGGCGAAATCTGGATTTGCACGACGACCCATTCGGCGTCCGTGCGATGCGCTTTCAGCAAACCGGCGGGCACGCCGTCGAGACATATCACCTGCGCTGCGTCGTAACGATGCAGCAGACGCGCGCGATGCGCGGCGTCGTCAGCCGGTTCGCCGACGCGCTTCAGGTGGCCGGTCATCGTGGCTTTGCGCAATGCGAACAGGAAGGCTTCGTCGGCGGGAAGTGCCTGGCGCAGCGTGAGGTTGGGCTTCGGGTCGGACATGTCGGTGATGTTCTGCGCGGGTGGTTGATCCGGCTACCAGGCCGGTTAGTAAGAATGGTCGTGAATTGTCGTGTTGGCAGCGCTTTTTTACCACGGGCTCATGTTTCGCTCTCTCGATCAGGGCACCCGACGCGCCTGTGTGTTTCCCGCGCAGAAGGTCGTTTTCACGGGCCGTCGGCCGGTATCGGCATGCGGCGCGTCAGGCGCGGTGTGTGTTTGCGCGGTATCAGACAGAGCGCGACCGGCGCTTGAGTTCAGATCACGATATCAGGCGCGATACGGTTCGTACTCGTTGGCATGCGCTTTGCTTTTGCCTCACTCGCGCAGTGCCGGCACGCGCAGGTTAGAGATGTCGTACGCGAAACGTCGTACCTCCGAGGAACGGGGCCAACCCTGCATAAAAACGAAAAATGCTGAACACGAAACCACACACTGTCACGCGCGTAGTCGATGGCGAAGCCGTCACGCTCGTCTTTTACCCTGATACCGGGTGTCTGCGTTTTGCGGGTGCCCGAGGCGTCTGCCATGAATTGCGGCCGCCGCATTCATGGCTCGCGATGTCGGCCGCCGCGCGCGGAAAATGCCGTGACGCGCAGGCGGTGACCCACGGTTTGAGCATGCTATTGGAAGACTTTTGCGCGAAGCGTCCGCGCTGGTTGAGCGGCCCGGAACGTGTGTCGGCTGATGAGGCTGCTTTCGAGCCTGCTCGTGAATCCGCTTACGAGCGAGATTACGGCACTGCGCAGCAAGCGGTTCGCGAAGCGACGCGCGATGCCGCAGGCCAGTTCGCCGATTTGCGTATTCGTGCCACGGCGTAACGGTCGCGCTTGGCGCGTCGACCGATACGATTCGATGAACGTGTCTGCGGTTATATTCAGTTTTCCCGACGACGTTTCGTTTTACACGGCGGGCAGTTTTTTTGTGATCTAGCGAGGTGGGCCATGGAAGTAATCGAGCTTGAGCCTAGCGTCTCGGCAGATGGACGCGCAGTCGTTTTCCAGCTTTCGACGCGCGGACGGGACCTCGAATGCGCGGTCACGCGCGAGGCGTTGGAACAACACTTCTGGTTGCAACGCGGCGCGGGCGAGGCGCGCATCCTCAAGGCGTTCGTGGATGGCCGCAAGCGCATTACCGCGGTTGCCGAAAGAAAGATGCTGGCGCGTCCCGGCGAAAAAGTTTTGCTGACCATCAGCGATTTCGCGGCGCGTTGAGATCGATTGAACGCTTATTTCGCGCGTGTTTCCGGCGAAGTTTCTTGCCGATACAAGCGCTCTGAATGAAACGGGCGACCCCGCAATCGGGGCGCCCGTTTCATTCACATCTGACGAAATAGTGCTGTTACACCCATTCGTCAAATTAGCCTGCCAAACTCCCTCGTTTCGCCCAATTGCATTCGCGCGGTCGCGCATAAACTGTTTTCCATGGCGCGACAAATCACCGAGCTCCATCGGCGCGGTCTCCCCCCGCGTTGTTTTGAACCGTACCGTTGATGGCAGTTTGCCGCGGTTGTCGAGCGGCAGGGCAATAATGCAGTAGGAAGTAGAAGCAAGGTAAATAACGCGTCGTTCATGCAATAGGCGCGAGATCAGCTGGGGGTTGTAGCAAAGGTGGTTGAAGGCGAAGGACCTGGTTTTAATACGAAGCACAGCAGTAAGTCAGTTAGCTCCGGTAATAAAGCTTTATGCAGTAGGGGTCGCAGTAACAGTAGCAATAGCAGTGAAAAGCAGTAACAGTATGAATCGGTCAGGCAGTACCGCTTTGACAGTGCAGCAAGTAAATGTTTTTGCATTCGTAGTTTCACGTTGCAACAGCTTTGTTTAGTTTTGGTGGTTATAGGTCGGCAAGCATCCACGCGCGAGTACGACTGTTCCATCCTGTCAGACCCTGTTCCCTCACCGGAACAGGGTTTTTTTTCGTTCAGAATGCGGCGGATAGCTTGCATTCGGCAGAATCGTGCCGATATACAGTCATTGCACTTCGCGGATGGACGCACTTCGTTCGGCCCGCGAACCGCAACGTGCCACGCGTGAAAACAGAGCAACGAAGGTTCGATAGTTCACGCCGGTATTAAAAGTTGCTTGCCTCGACGGCTTTGTGGACTCACATTAGAGGCCAGAGTCGCCGGTGCATCGGCGGCGTTTGTCATCGGAAACCACCGGAAAAGCGCCGGAATCCGCTGATAAAGCTGAGAGTTAGAGAAGGAGTCTGAAACAATATGTCCAGTAAATCGCGAGTCCGTAAGCCCCATCAGCCGGCCATGTCGCCGCTGCTGCGCGCGTTGACCTACAGCAGCACGTCGCACGAGCCGGTCACGTCGGCGATGCTGATGCAGAGCTACAGCGCCCTCGACGCATTCCGGCGCGGCCACGGATCGCGGAATCTGCACACCACGTTGAGCCGGCATTTGCTGGTGTCCCAAGAACTCGCGCGACTCGGCCTGGGCGACGAATTTCTCGCCGACATCGAGAGCGCGCATGCGGCGATGGTTCGACTCGACAAGCATGAGCACGACGGCGGCCTCTGGAGTCTGGAAGACAGCGACTACGCGCGTCTGTGCACCGGATTGGCGATTCTCGACGGCCAGTTGTCCATTGCGTCGCTGAGCGAGATCGCGAGCGCGGAGGCGAGGATGATCGAGGGCTTGATGAGGTCCGCGAAAGTCCATGCGATTGCCGAAGCGGCGGTGTGAGTCGCACGGCGTGTGTGCCGTGACGTGGGTGCCGCAAGCCTGACACCGCAAACACCGTTTCAAGCGCGCAATTGAAAAACGCCCCGAGGGGCGTTTTTTTTATGCGGCGATCAATCGTTGTACTGCGTCACATCGTAGTACTCGACGCCGCTCTGCCCACCTCCCAACTGAACCGCTCGCGAGCCGCCCGTGGTCAGCGCCGGGAACGGGCAATTCGTGCAGCTCTGCACGCCCTGTTGATTGACGCCCGCACTCACCGTCGCCTGATACTGGCCGGTCGTGGTGTTGGCCGGCACGCCGACAAAGAAGCCATCGACCTGCGAAGTCGAACCGCTCGCGACAGCGGCTGCCTGAATCTGCACCGACGTCACCGGATACGCGACATCCGCGCCATTCACGAGACTCGACCACGTGAGGCTCATCGCGTATTGCGTGCCGGCCAGCGAACCGCTCGGCGTCAGGAACTCGGTGGCGATGTCCGACAGCAGCGTCGGCCATTCGACCGTGCTGCCCGCCGCCGCATTCAGCGGACTGCCCGGATTGACGATCGACGACTGGCCCAGTTGCGCACCGTTCTGGTCGTAGAAGGTGACCGTGTAGGTCGAATAGAGCGGCACGGTGCTCGCGTCGACCGATGTTGCCGCGTAGGAGCCGCTCGTGGTCGGCGCCGTGAAACTCGCCGACGACGACAGCGACTTCCATGACCAGTTATACGACTCCGTATTGCTCGTGGTCGTGGCCGGGGTGACAGGCGCGGCGCTCAAGACCGCGTCCGACAGCCCCAGCTTGCTGCTGCCCAGTGCAACGCGCGGCATCAGCCAGACCGGCGACGCGAGGCCCGGACCCGTCACCGAAGCCGAATAGACCGTCGGATTCAGCGCCGTCGGAATTGAGATCGCGAGACCCGACTCGTAGCGGTTCACGTCGGCGAGGCGCGTGTCGAGGAACGTGCGGCGCTGGATCTGCGAGTTGATCGCGGCGGCGAATTGCGACTGGTTGCCGATCAGATCCCACGTGAGTTGCGAGCCGCTCGCGAGCGTCACCGGCGTGGCGAGCGGTTGCGCGATGCTGAAAAGCGCACCGCCGACGCCGCTTGCGAGCGTGAACGGCAACTGCACGAGCGCGAGTTGCTTGCCGTTGCGCGTGAAGAAAGCCAGCGTTTTCGGCGAACCGAAGACCGCGCCGGTGAAGGCCGCTTCCGTCGACGCGTGCCCGATGGCGAGATCGGCGGAACCGTTTTCGAGAAACGCGGAATCGATCGCGGGCGAGCACGACGTATTGAGCGCGCCGTTTGCCGCGCAGGCAGTCAGCAGCGAAGCGAGCGGTTCGAGGTAGTTGGCCGCGACCGTGGGCGCGACCAGCGTCGTCGACGAGGTGGTTTTCGTGTTCAACGCGATGGTGGTGCCGGGCGCGGCGTTCGATACCAGCATCGAGCCGCCGTTGGCCGCCGCAACAACCGACACCGTGTCGATGACCGCGTCCACGCCCGTGTGGTTAGGCGTGAACGCCGTACCGACCGGATCGAAGCCCGCCGACGTCACGCCGTTCTGCGTGAAAATATTGGCGAGGATCGTGTCGAGCGTGATGGTCGCAAGTTGCACGGACGGCACGGTCACCGCCGCAAGTTTGGACGTGGTCGCGAGATCGGCCGGATTGCCGGAAGTGGTCAGCATGGCGGCGAGCGCGGTGGTCAACGTCGTGACGTTGACGGTGGCGGTCGCCTTGCTCGGCAACTGCGCCAGCACCGCCGACAACGGCGCCGAGATGCCGCGCGCATCGGTGGCGACGAACAGGAGCGGCGCGGTCATGCCCTTCACCGACATCGTGTACGCGCCCTGGGCGTCGGTGGTCGCGGTGGCCTGGGTGCCGGTGGCATCGGTCAGCGTGACAGTCGCGCCGGCCAGTGGGCCGCCTGTCGCCACCGTGCCGCCGACCGAGGTCGTGGTAACCGTCGACGACGAACCCGACGACGGGTCGGAACTGTCGCCGCTACAGGCGCTGAGTTGCAGGAAGGCAAAAGCCACGGCGGCTGCGATGCCGGTGCGCACTGACGTTCGATGCATGAATTTCCCCGATACCCGGATTATTTGATTCGCGTGCTGATTGCGTGCAATACCGGCAGATTTTGCCGAATAAGGATGCCTGGCTATGCCGCGTGGCGTGGTCGGCGCTAATGCGGATTATCCAGTGTGACTAAAAGATAAAACGGCAATTTCACGGCGAGCTTTAGCGAGTTCGGAGAATACTTCAAAGCGGCGTTAATGTGTCGGACGACAAATGTTAATGCGCGCTCTAAATGGCGCTGACGAGTCTCCGTAAGAAAACGCCATTAACCGCTGAACGAGGTTTGCCGCAGCCAGAAGCGCTTGCTAGACTGCCTTTCGCCTGGCCGCTGTCGTTGTCTTTTTTGGCGCCGTCGTTGGCGTATTGGCGACAGATAGCCCGGCTCCTGCACGACGTCCGCTTTAGCGGCGCGATCAATTTGGAGACGCCATGTCTTATCTGCTGCTCATCGTCGAACCCCCGAATCAACGGATCGAACGCGGCGAGGCGAAAGGCCGCGAGGTCTACGCCCAGATGGCCGACTTTGCCGCCGGTCTGAAGGAGCGCGGCAAGCTGCTGGCGGTCGAATCGCTCGTTTCCCAGAATGACGCCGTGCGCGTGCAGGTTCGCGACGGTCAGCCGAAATTGCTCGATGGACCCTTCGCCGAGGCCAAGGAAATGATCGGCGGGTTTTTCCTGCTCGATTGCGAAACCCGGCAAGAAGCGGTCGAGATCGCGCAGGCGTGTCCTGCGGCGTCATGGTGCACCGTCGAAGTTCGCAAGGTCGGGCCATGCTTCATCTGAAGTCGCGCTTTAAAGGGCGATCGGTTTAAGGGTTTTGCCTGGTCGGCCGATTTGGGTGTCGATCCGGCTGCGCGCCGCTCGTCGTGTGAGTAAGGGGCCAGCCAGAGAACGCGGCTCCTCACCTCACGACGACAAGGAGAAGTGGCGATGCGTTTCATGATCCTCGTAAAAGCGACGGCCGCCAGTGAAGCCGGCGAAATGCCCGACGTCTCGCTGATTGCGGCAATGGGCGCGTATCACCAGCAACTGGCGAACGCCGGCGTGCTACTCGACGCCACCGGATTGCAGCCGAGTTCGAAGGGCTGGCGCATTCGCTACAGCGGCGGCCAGCGCACGGTGGTCGACGGGCCGTTCCCGGAGACCCAGGAACTGCTCGCCGGTTACACGCTGATTCAGGTGCGCTCACGCGAGGAGGCCATGGAGTGGGCGCGGCGCTTTCCTGCGCCGTTCGGCGAAGGCGCCGATGGGGAGATCGAGGTGCGTCAGTTGTTTGAGCTCGACGACTTCGAGTCCGGCCCGGAGATCGAACGGTTTCGCGATCTTGAAGCGACGCGACGCGAATAGCGTTGCCAGCAAACGGTGCCCCGATTCAGCACGCGCTCAAAGGACTCCATCATGCACAAGCAGATTTACGTCAATCTCGCCGTCGACAATCTCGACCGCTCGAAAGCGTTTTTCAGCGCGATCGGCTTCCGCTTCGATCCGCAATTCACCAATGCGCAGGCCGCGTGTCTGATCCTCGGCGACAACATTTACGCGATGCTGCTGGTCAAGCATCTGTTTGGGTCGTTCACGCGCAAGGCGCTCTGCGATCCGCGTGAGAGCACCGAGGCGCTGGTGGGTTTGTCGTGCGAAAGCCGTGGCGAGGTGGATGCGCTGGTCGCGAAGGCGCTCGCCGCCGGTGGTTCCGTGCCGCGCGCGCCGCAGGATTTCGGCTTCATGTACGGGCACGGTTTCGAGGACATCGACGGCCACATCTGGGAGTTGATCCATATGGACCCGGACGCGCACGCAGCGGCTCAGGCGGCCGCTCAGGTGACAGGCTAGGCTGTGACGGTACTGGCCACCCATCGTGCCATCGAGGCAGTCTGGCGGATCGAATCCGCCAAGGTCATCGCCCACGTCGCGCGGATCGTGCGCGATGTCGGGCTTGCCGAGGAACTGGCGCAGGACGCGCTGGTGTCCGCGCTCGAACATTGGCCGGACGCGGGCGTGCCCGACAATCCGGGAGCATGGCTAATGGCGACCGCGAAGAACCGCGCGCTCGACCGCTTGCGCCAGGAAGCGCTGCATGCGCGCAAACGCGAAGAGCTGGGTCACGATCTCGACGCGCAGGAGGCGCATCTCGTCCCCGATTTCGTCGATGCGCTCGATGCCGCGCGGGCCGACGACATCGGCGACGATCTGCTGCGGCTGGTGTTCACCGCGTGTCACCCCGTGCTGTCGACGGATGCGCGGGTCGCGCTGACGCTGCGCCTGCTCGGCGGCCTCACCACCGATGAAATCGCCCGCGCATTCCTGGTGCCCGAGCCGACCATCGCGCAACGAATCGTGCGCGCCAAACGCACGTTGTCGGCGGCGAAAGTGCCGTTCGATGTGCCGCAGGCGGACGCGCGCGCGCCGCGTCTCGCGTCGGTTCTGCAGGTGATCTATCTGATTTTCAACGAAGGTTATTCGGCGACCGCCGGCGACGACTGGATGCGTCCCGCGCTCTGCGAGGAGGCGCTGCGGCTGGGGCGCGTGCTCAGCGGTCTGGTGCCGGACGAGAGCGAAGCGTACGGCCTCGTCGCGCTGATGGAGATTCAGGCGTCGCGCACGCGTGCGAGGACCGACGCGCAGGGGCGTCCGGTGCTGCTGCTCGATCAGGACCGCAGCCGCTGGGACCCGCTGCTGATTCGTCGCGGTCTCGCCGCACTCGGCAACGCGTATGCGCTAGGCGGCGCGGGTGGTCCGTATGCGTTGCAGGCCGCGCTGGCCGCGTGTCATGCGCGCGCCCGCCGTGCCGAAGATACCGACTGGGTGCAGATCGTCGCGTTATACGACGCGCTGTTGCAAGTCACACCGTCGCCGGTGGTCGCGTTGAATCGCGCGGTGGCGGTGGGGATGGCGTTCGGCCCGGCAGCCGGTCTGGACATCGCCGATGCGCTCGCCGACGATGCCGCGCTCGCCAACTACCACTGGTTGCCGAGCGTGCGCGGCGATCTGCTGGTCAAGCTGGGCCGGCTGGACGAAGCGCGCGCCGAGTTCGAGCGCGCCGCATCGATGACGCGCAACGCTCGCGAGCGCGAGTTGCTGCTCGAACGCGTGGGCGACCTCGAGCATTGAAACGCGGCCGCATCTGAAGCAGCCGCGTAGCGTCAACTAGCGGATCAGTTGACGCACGCCCAACGCGACGATCAACCCGCCGCATATCCGGTCGACCCACGCCTTGCTGCGCCGGTACGCCGATGCGATTCGCGAATGCGACAGCGTCAGCGCGACAAAGCCGTACCAGCTACCCGCCGTCACGCAGACCATGCCGAGCATCGCGGCAAACGTGCCGACGCTCACATGCGCCGGTGCAGCCGACGAGAACACGGCGGCGAAAAACGCCATCGATTTCGGGTTCGCGATATTGGTCGCGAAGCCTTGAGCGAACGACTGACGGAAGCCGCCTGCGGGCGCGTCAACGCTCGGCGCCGGTTTTCCCGCCGACGCGTTGAAGATCAACCGTCCGCCGAACCAGATCAGGTAAGCGGCGCCGGCCACTTTCACCGCCAGCGCGAGCCACGGAAACGCGGCGAATACGATGCCCACGCCGAGAATCGCGCAACTCGCCCAGAACAGATTGACCAGCACGATGCCCGCGACCACGGCGAGCGCTTCGAGTCGCGTCGCCGACGCCGCCTTGTGCGCGACCGCGACGAAGTTCGGACCGGGAATCACGACACCGGCGATGTACACGGAGAAAACGCCTAGAACGGCGGAACCATCGATCACAGCACACTCCTTATGTCGGACCTATGACGCCACGCGGAAAGCAGCGGCGCGCGCACGTCGTTATCCGCGTGACGCGTCACAGGCCGAAAAACGCAACGGCGGCGGTGACCACGCCCGCTGCCGCCACACCGAACGACAGGTTGCGCATCCAGTTCTTGCGCGTCAGCAGCGTGATCGCGCACAGCGCAATCGCGACCTGGATCAGCAGCGTGGCCTGCGCCCAGCGATGGTGGCCGTGCAGCAGCGCTTCGCTGTGGGCGTCGTTATCGAGCACTTCCTTCTCGATCTCCTCGGCCTTCGCGCGGATCGGCGCTTTCTGCTGCTTGTATTTATCGACGTCGGCGAGAAATTTGGTGTGCGCGTCGCTGTTGTTCGCCGACAATGCCGCGCCGAGTTCCGCGAGGTTTTCCTTCTCGCCCTTGGCCTGATAGTAGTTCCACTGGTTCGACGCTTCGGTCTTCTTGATCGCGGCTTCGTTCTTGTAGAACAGCGCCAGATTTTCGGCGTTGCCGCTCTGGTACGCACACAGCGCGCCGATCGTCGCGAGGATCGCCGTCATCACGGCCATGCGGCTCGCAAACGGGTCCGCGTCGTGATGACCGGCGTGTTCAACCGCATGGTCGTGCAGACCGTGCACTTCGTATTCTTCAGACATCCGATTCTCCGAGGCAATGCTTTTCTTGTGGCCGGGCTGGGCACCTGTGCGTAGCGCGCAAGGTGAGCGAACCGGCGGGGCTCAATCTTAGCGTGTGAGCACCGTGGATGGAAAAGCCGCGAGTTTGGAGAGCGGATCGCCGCCGAGGTTCAGTGCGATCGACGGCGGGTTTCAGCGGGCGGGCATGCAACGCGGCATCGTCGCCGTGTTCAATGAAGGCCCGTCGCGAACCACGTCCGCACGAACGGAATCAGATGCTCCCCGGCGAGCATGCCGAGCAGCCCGACCAGCGCGACGGTCGGCGGCGCGGGCGACTTTACTTCCATCACGCTGTAAATCAGGCCGACCACGACGCCCGCAGCCAGCGAAACCAGATACGCTTTCATGTTCGTTGTATCCCTTTGAGAAGGCGGTTCGTTACAGGTAACGCCCGCCGTTCGCTTTGGCCATTACATACGGATGACGACGCGTCCGCGCGTGCCGGCGGCCACGGCCTGATACGCGTCGCGGGCCCGTTCGAGCGGGAATTCCTGCGCGATCGCCGGCCCGGTCAGCTTGCCGCTTTCGAAGCCTTCGACCAGCGCCGTCATCAGCGGGGCCGATTCGGCGACGCCGAGTTTCGCGCTGTCCACGCCGAGCAACTGTGTCTCGTTGTGATAGAAATCGATCAGGTCGAACTCGACACGGCGCTTACCCGTTCCGCTGATCTCCAGCACGCGGCCACGGCGTTTGACGAGACTCAGCGCGGTCTCGAAGGCGACCCCGCCGACGGTGTCGTACACCACGTCCGCGCCTTCGCCATGGGTCAGCGCACGCAGCTTGTCGGTGACGTTTTCGTCGAACGGAACGTAGTCGTCGATCAACCTGCCTGCCGGGGTAGCCGCATCGAGCGGATGACGGTCGACGGCAATCACGCGCGCGCCGCGCGCTTTCGCAATCTGCACGACCGCCCCGCCGACGCCGCCGCCCGCGCCGATCACCGCGATGGTTTCGCCCGCTTGCAGATGCGCGTACTCGACCGTGCCGAGCCACGCGACCACGAAGTTCACGCCAATCGCGGACGCGGCGGCGTGGCTCAGCGTGGCCGGTTTGCGCGACAGCGCCGTGAGCGGAATCTTGATGAACTCGGCGTGCGTGCCGTCGCGGGTGAAGCCGATGTCGCCGCCCGTGCCCCACACTTCTGCGCCGAGCCATGCTTGCGGGCCGTCCACGACCACGCCGCTGAAGTCGCGGCCCGGCACGCGCGGCAACGTGGTGTGCTCGAAATGACCGGATACGTTTTTTACGTCGCTCGGATTGACCGATGCCGCCACGATGCGGACGACCGCGCTGTCCGCGTCGGCCTGGGGAGTGGGCAGATCGACGTAATCGAGTACGTCGGGGCTGCCAGAAGACTTGAACTGAATCGCTTTCATCGTGCGTGGCTCCTGATGGAATTGGCTGGATGCAATGACCGCATTGACTGTGTTTGTGCGGTGAATTAAGCGTCAGTCTAGGTGACCGGCGAAAAGGTATCAGGACAAAGACTTTCGATTTTCGGACAAAGCGGACGGAAGGAATGGCTAGTCGGCCAGCCCGGCCGAAGCCGCCTCGCTCAACGTGCCGCCCGGATCGAAGCCGGTCGGCGGCGCACCGAGTTCACGCCGGAACATGTCGCTGAAACTGCTCGGCTGAAAACCCAGCGACCGCGCGATGCTGCTCACCGACCGTCCTTCCGCGAGCCACGACACGGCTACCGCCAGTTGCACCTGCCGCCGCCATTCCGCGAAACCGATGCCCAGCTCGCGCGTGAAGAGCCGCGCCAACGTCCGCACGCTCGCGCCAGCGGAGGCCGCGTGTTGCTCGAAGCTGATTTCAATCGACGGATTCCCGATCACCGCCCGGCATAGCGCTTCGAGTCGCCGGTCCGACGCGTCGGGCAGCGCGATGCGCAGCGACGAGCGCGGTGCGTGCGCGAGCTCCAGCATTGCAAGGCGGTAGGCGGCGTCGAGATAGACCTGATCGCGGGCACAACTGTCCTCGTGTTCCGCGATCGACGTAATCAGCTCGCGCAGCAGGCCGTTGACCTCGAACACGTCGCTGCGCCGGCTCAGGTGTCCGACTGTGCGCTCGTGGAAATAGATGTTGCGCATCTCCACGTCGCTCATCATGTGGATCGAATGGAGCGTGCCCGCGGGCAGCCATACCGCGCGCTGCGGCGGCACGACCAGCGCTTCGCGGCCGACCTCGACCCACATCACCCCCGACACCGCGTACAGCACCTGCGCCCACGTATGCGAGTGAGGATCGATGCGCAGCCCGCGCGAATAATGCCGCGCTAGCGAGCGGGCATCGGCGTCGTCGTCGAGTTGGGGAGGGCGGGCTTTGGGCACGGCGGGTCGGAACGCGCTTCGCGTATCAGAGGGACGCGGACCCGGGCGGTCCGTGAGCGAAGCATAGCGCGATGCGGGAAGCCTTCGCTATGTCCGCGCACGGCGGTGAACGGCGGGTTCAGGTGTGATGGCCCAACACGATCAGGAGCAGCGAGATGGTGATGACCGAGCCGATCGTCGACAGCAAAATCACGCGCGACGTGATGTGCGCTTCGCGCCGGTAGAACTCCGCGAGCATGAACGGGCCGGTGCCGGTGGGCAGCGCGGCGAGCACGACGGCCATCTCGACCATCGTCGACGGCAGCCCGAACACGCGCGCTGCGAGCCACCATGTCAGCGCGGGTTGCACGACCAGCTTGACGCCGGTCAGCAGCAGCGAGATGCCGCCCGCACCTGGTTCGGCCGGTCGCTTTTCCGCGAGGAACAGGCCGAGGCTCACCAGCGCGCACGGACTCGCCGCGCCCATCAGCAGCTTCAGAAATGTCTCCGCGCTCGCCGGCAGCGCGACGTGCAGGCTGGCGAACAGCACGCCTGCAATCGGCGATACGATCAGCGGATTGCGCGCGAGTGAGGCCAGCACTTTCAGACCGAGCTTGTGCGGCCTGCGCTCGGTCTGCAAGCCGATTTCAATCAGCACGATGGCCAACGCAAACAGCACGCACGCGACGATGATCGTGGCGATCGTGCTCGGCGTGAGGCTCGCGGGGCCGAACGCGATCAGACCGAGCGGAAAGCCGATATAGCCGGTGTTCGGATACGACGCGGCAATCGCATCGACGCTGGCGTCGGCGAGATGGCGGCCGCTGATCAGGCGCGCCGCGAGAATCAGCGCGAATACGACTACACATCCAATCGAAAACGCCGCGACGAACGCCGGTTGATACAACTGCTGCCAGGTGGCATGCGCCATCGTGTCGAACAGCAACGCGGGCAGCGCCAGCCAGACCACGAACCGGTTCAGCTCCGACGCGGAATTCGGGCCGAGCACGCCGCTGCGGCGGCACGCAAAGCCCGCCAGAATCAGGCCGAAAACGGGGAGCAGAATCTCGAGAGTGGCGAACATCGGTGCAGAAAATGTGAGCGGATTGGCGAGCCGCCAGCGTAGTGGCTTACGTTGATACAATCAAATACCGTTTAAAGGCTTCGACAATACCTTTTTTGCATCGTCATTCCGGGAGGGGTTGAGTGATCGACATCAAGCCGCTGCGTTACTTCGTGACGCTTGCCGAGACGCGTCATTTCGGGCGGGCGGCGGCACGTCTGAATCTGTCGCAGCCGCCGTTGAGCCGGCAACTCGCGGCGCTGGAGTCGAATCTGGGTGTCACGCTGATCGAGCGCAGTCCGCGCAGCGTGACGTTGACAGCGGCGGGCGAGCGTTTTTATGCCGACGCGAAAGCAATTCTCGCGTCGGTCGAACAGGCGTGTAGCAACGCGCAAGCCGCCGCGCACGGCGACGCGGGCAAGCTCGCAATCGGCTTCACGATGTGCTCCGCGTACAACGTCGTGCCCGGCTATGCGCGCGCGTTCGGGGCCGCCTATCCCGAGGTCGCGTTGAATCTGCGCGAGGTCGTCTCGAACGATCTGGCCGCGCAACTGCTCGCCGGTCAGATCGACGCGGCCATCATGTTTCCGAATGTGCCCGACCGGAGCCTCGCCACCCGCACCATCGTCACCGAGCCGCTGTGCGTGGCGTTGTCGCGCAACCATCCGCGAGCGCGTGCGCGGCGCTTGAAGATCGGCCAGCTGGCAGGCGAACCGTTCGTGCTTGCATCGGAAGAAGTCGCGCCGATCCTGCGCGCGACCATTCTCGAACACTGCCGCTCGGGCGGTTTCGAGCCGGACATCCGCTTTGAAGTGCAATTGCAGCAGACCGTGCTGAGTCTCGTCGATGAAGGTGTGGGCGTTGCGCTGGTGCCGTCGTCGATGCGCAAGGCGCAACTCGCGGGCGTGGTGTTCCGGCCGCTGGTCGATGCGCCGTTGATCGAGCAGGTGCTGGCGTGGTCGCCGGCGAATCGTAATCCTTGTCTCGCGCGGTTTCTTGAACTGGCGTGAGGGTGCGTTATCCCGTCACGGGGGGATCGTCGTCAGGCGGATAGCGCAACGCGTCGCGTCTTATCAGCCTGCGGCACCAGAAGGTCCAGAGCGTCAGCCCGCCGTAGACTGCGTAACTCAGAAGCCGGGAAGCGAGCGCCGAGCGCGGATCGTTCGGCCAGTGCCAGACAATCGCGCTGCGCAGAATGTTTTCGCCCAGCATGCCGATGCCCCAGACGAGCGTCATCAGGCGGATGTAGGCGGCGAGCGTGGGGCGCTCGCGCCAGCGTCGCTCGAACAGATGAGCGCTGTGGGGATCTTCGCGCGACATCGTCGAGCGCGCGAGGTAGAACGCCAGCGGGCGCGGCAGCGCGAGCGACACCAGAAACGACGCGCCGATCATGCCCGACACCATCGGGTCTTCGAGCGACTTCAGCCGAACATCGCCGCCTGCGGCCAGTGCGATCAGCGATAGCGCGATGCCGGCCAGCACGAGCGCGCTGAGCGCGTCGAAATGACGGTAGCGCGCGAGGTCCAAAGTCATCCACGCGACCGGCGGGAGGGCCGATGCGACCAGGCCGCCTTGCAAGCCCCAGTGCGGGAACGCGAGCCGGTAAGCGAGCCAGGGGAGGGCGACGTTGACGAGCAGTGCGCTGAGGTAGCGCAGGCGGGGTTTCATCGGCGGGAGTTGGTGAGTTGGCAGGCGTGGCGATGTGAAGCCGGTCGCGCAGACATCTGCTGGCAGTGTAGGGCGAAGTCTGGTGGCTTGTCATGGGGCGGCCACGCAAATAACAAGCCGCCACCGCCGACAAACGCCTGGCGTGCACGAAATCTGCGATCATCGATCCCGCGCCGTTCTGAGCCATCCAGCTAACCATCCGTCCGTCAGCCAATGCCCGCCCAGCCCACCACCCTCACCACGCCCCGCCTGACCCTGCGCCCCCACACACGCGACGACTTCCTCGAAAGCTATGCGATGTGGTCCGATCCCGAAGTGATCCGCTATATCGGCGGCCAGCCGTTTACGCGCGAGGAGGTGTGGGCGCGTCTGCTGCGCTATGCCGGACATTGGGCGATGCTCGGCTTCGGCTACTGGGTGGTGCGCGAAACGCAGAGCGGGCGCTTCCTCGGCGAAGTCGGTTTCGCCGACTACCATCGCGAGATCGAGCCGTCGTTGCAGGGCACGCCCGAAGTCGGCTGGGCGCTCAACCCGTCGGTGCACGGACGCGGCTACGCGACCGAAGCCGTGCGCGCCGCGCTCGATTGGGCCGACGCGAACTGGCCGGGCGGCGAAACGGCCTGCATCATTGCACCGGACAATCTGCCGTCGATTCGCGTCGCACACAAGTGCGGATACCGCGAGCAGTGTCACACGACGTACAAAGGCAAGCCGACCGTCCTGCTGCGGCGGACGGCCAACGCGAAGTGACCATCCGCGTGACGGTGGCTCCGTTTTATCGAGCGGCGGCCCCGCGCTCACGCGCAATCAGATCCACCAGCTTTTCCACCTGCTGGCCCTGCGCATCGAAGTTCGCCGCATCGAGCCACTGCGCGTAGCTCGCACGCAGCGCCGGCCATTCGCTGTCGATAATCGAAAACCACGCGGTATCGCGATTGCGTTCGCGATACACGATCGCCTGCCGGAAGATGCCTTCGAACGTGAAGCCGTAACGCAGCGCGGCGGTGCGCGACGGCCCGTTCAGCGAATCGCATTTCCATTCGAATCGACGGTAGCCCCATTGATCGAACACCTGCGTCATCAGCAGAAACATGGCGTCGGTGGCGATGCGCGTGCGCTTCAGGCGCGGCGAGTACGTGACATGCCCGACTTCGATCACGCCGTTCGCGCGATCGATACGCATCAGCGCCAGCGTGCCGACCGCCTTGCCGGTCGCGAGATCGATCACCGCGTGATGCAACGGGTCCGCCGACGCCGCCATACGCGTCAGATGTTCGCGATAGGCGGCGAGGCTGTCGAACGGACCGACCGCCAGATAGGTCCAGTCGCGAGCATCGGCGGCTGAGCGATACGCGTCGTAGAGGTCTTCGGCGTGGCGCGCGACGTCCACCGGTTCGATCCGGCAATAGCGGCCCGTCAGCGGCTCGCGGCCGGGTGCCTGTGCGCCGTGCCAGCCTGGCAGGGCTGTGCCGATCGGCTGGTCGAACTCGTTACGTCTGACTTCCATGACTGCTCTCCTGTCGTGTCGGCCGCAAAGGGCCGTTGGCGATTCGTCGATGACAGAACGATACGTCAAACGTGGTATGTTCAAAAGATCCACGAATGATCGATTTGATAGGTCCACAAGTATGATCGAGATCATCGGCCCGCTGCTCCGTTCCGCCGACGCAGCGAACCTAGGCAGCAGCACTCAAAAACCCGCACCGCTGCAAAAGCAGTTGATCGAGCGGCTTCAGCAGGCGATTCTCACCGGCCGCCTGCCGGCAGGCTCGCTGCTGCCCTCGTCGAGGTTGCTCGCGGTCGAGATGGGCGTGTCGCGCAACACCGTGGTGATCGCGTACGAGCACCTGGCGGCGGTCGGTTATGTCATCGCCGATCAGCAAGGCACGCGCGTGAATCCGCTGTCGGGTTCCAGCGTGCGCGATGGCGAGATGACCGGGCAGGCCGTCGCGCCGGAGGTCGCGTACGCGACGCGGGTCGGCCAGTTCGCGGCGACCCGTACGCACGCCGACAACACGTTCCCGCTGACGCCCGGTATGCCCGCGCTCGATCGCTTTCCGCTGACCGCTTGGCGGCGCGCGCTCGAACGTTCGATGGAGCACGCGTTGCCCCTCGCGCTCGGCTACGGTGAGCCGACGGGCGAACCGGCGTTGCGCGACGCGATTGCCGCGCATCTGCGGATGGCGCGCGGCGTGCGTTGCGAAGGAGCGCAGGTGGTGATCACCGAGGGCGCGCAGGAGGCGCTGAACCTGTGCGTGCGGCTCTTCACGAATCCCGGCGATACCGCGTGGGTCGAGGATCCCGGTTATCGCGGCGCGAAGGCGGCGTTCAATCTCGGCGATCTGCGCATGCTGCCGGTTCCCGTCGACGCCGAGGGCATGGCCGTGGCGCCCGACGCATGGCTTGCGCATCCGCCGAAGCTGATCTACACGTCGCCCGCGCATCAGTATCCGACCGGCGCGGTGTTGTCGGTCGCGCGTCGTCTCGCGTTGATCGAGCAGGCGCGGCGCAGCGGCGCGTGGCTGATCGAGGACGACTACGACGGCGAGTTTCGTCATACCGGTGAGCCGATCGCCAGCATGCAGGGTCTCGTCGACGATGCGCCGGTTCTGTACGTCGGCTCGTTCAGCAAGACGATGTTTCCGGCGCTGCGGATCGGCTTCGTGGTGCTGCCGCGCGCGGTTGCCGGACGGACTGCCGTCGCGTTGCAGGAGATGCTGCGCGGCGGGCATCGGCTGGAGCAACTGGCGCTGGCGAGGTTCATCGAAAGCGGCGAATTCGGGCGGCACCTCGGGCGCATGCGACGGCTGTATCGCGAGCGTCAGCAGGCGCTGCGCGACGCGCTCGCCGCGCATTTCGCGCCGGCGCAGATTCTCGGCGGCGACTGCGGGATGCATCTGACGCTTCGGCTGCCGCCGGCTCTGGACGATCGAACCCTCGTCGAACGGGCGCGCGCTGAGGGGCTGAATCCGCGCGCGCTGTCGAGCTTCGCGTTGCATCCCGGTCCGGCGACGAACGGGCTGGTGATCGGCTACGGCAATACCGCCGCCGAACAACTTGCGCCTGCTGTTCACACGTTAGCCTCGCTGGCGCGCGATATGAGCAGGAAGGAAGCGCGCTCGCAAAGCGCGTCGAAAGTACGAACCCGCCGGCTACGCTGACCGCGCAGAGCGCCGCCCTAGCGCCCCGCGGCGTTGCTTGCACTTTTGAATTTGTCCGCGCGCCCCATGTCGCGCTATCGTGTCGCTTATGCGCGCCGGTTCCGGGAAACCGATTTTCGCCGGAACGTCGCGCAGATCATGCCCTGCATACCGCACCGCAACATCGCATGACAGGCGTCAGGCCGGTCACGTTGCCGGCCCGGTGCGCGGGCCATGAAGCAAACCTTTGTTGTAGCTACCTTGACGATTTATCTGACCGGAGACGACATGAAGGAAATCGAACCGACCCCGTGGTTTGAGCTTGACGCCCACACGCCTGTTCACGAAGGCTGGTACGAGGTGCAATTGACGAGCGGGGACACGGCGTTTGCGAAATTCGGCGAGGGCGTGTGGACCGAGAAACCGTTGCTGGTGTTCACGCACTGGCGCGGATTGTCCGCAGACCCATCGAAAGCCGCCGAGGGCGAGGCCGAATCGATTAGCGCAGAGGCCACCGCGGCCCAGGGCGTGCGCGCCGCATGGAACGCATTCTTCCCCGGACTCGGCGAAGAACAGCACAAGCCGCTGGACGCCGTGCCCAACGGTAAAGCCCCAGATTGAGTGATCCCCGGGCGGCGGCTCGCGGGTCGCCGCCCTGAGCGCTCTCCCGCCCTCCGGGCGCGGTCCCGCTACCATCTTCGTGATCGCTGTCGCCGTTTTACCCTCTTACCGTCTCACGCAAACAAGGACGTATGAAAGTCACCCGAGAACCCGTGGCGTTGTCGCGGGCTACGCAATTGCTGAATCATGGGCCGGTCACGATCATCACCAGCGCGCACGGCGGTCGCACCAACGTGATGGCGGCGTCGTGGGCGATGCCGCTCGATTTCAATCCGCCCAAGGTCGTCGTGATCGTCGACAGCCGCACGCTGACGCGGCAATTGATCGAGGGCAGCGGCGTATTCGGCCTGCAACTGCCGAGCCGCGGATTCGCCGCACAAACGCTCGCCGTGGGCACCAACGCGGGCGCGGAACTCGACAAGTTCTCCGCATTCGGGCTCGAAACATTCCCGGCCCAGGAGATCGACGTGCCGATGCTGGCCGGCTGCATCACGTGGATGGAATGCAAGGTGATTCCGGACGATAGCCAGCGGCACGACATGATCATCGGCGAGGTGGTCGCCGCGTATGCGGACAGCCGCGTGTATTCGAACAACCGCTGGCACTTCGGCGACGATCCCGAATTGCGCACCTGCCATTACGTGGCGGGCGGCAGTTTCTTTGCAACCGGTGAGGCTTTCGAAGTGACACCGGTGAGTGCGTCGGCGGAATGATTTTTGTGCAAGCGGCTCACCGACCGGGCCGCTTGATATCCACCTGATGCGCAGACCCGCTCAGTTAGCGCCTTCGGCAAACGCCGTCAACGCGTCCCCAGCGAGGCGATAGCGCACCCACTCGCTTTGCGCGCTTGCGCCGATCGATTCATAGAAGCCGATGGCGGGCTCGTTCCAGTCGAGCACGCTCCACTCGAAGCGGCCGCAGCCGGTTTCGCAGGCAATGCGCGCGAGGTGGCGCAGCATCTGTTTGCCCGCGCCGCTGCCACGCGATTGCGGGGACACGTACAGGTCTTCCAGATACAACCCCTGTTTGCCGAGCCACGTCGAATACGAAAAGAAGTACACGCAAAAGCCGACGGGCTCGCCGTTCATCTCGCAGATCAGCGATTTCGCCGACGAGCTCGCGGAGAACAGACTCGCTTCGATATCTTTGACGGTTGCGACGACTTCGTGCTCCGCTTTTTCGTACACCGCGAGTTCGGTGATAAAGCGAAGAATCAACGCAGCGTCGGACGTATTGGCGGGGCGGATGTGAATAGTCAAGGCAAGGTACCCGGTAATTGGCGTGGCGGATCGAAGTCGCAGAAACACGTCTCTCTGCTTCGGATCGGGCATCTATCGTAGCGCTTATCGCAACATCGTGGCAGCGAGTTCCACGATTGAAGATTGACGCCGCACGGTCCGATCGTTTATCGTCGATCCATGGACTTCCACTCGATTCCCTTCGCTGCTGTCACCACCACGACGACCACCTTCACCGGCGGGTCGTCTGGAGGTTGCACACGCTAGAAGCACGAAGCTGTGGCAAACCACCCAAGGCCCCGCCGGAAACGGACGGGGCCTTTGTCGTTTCTGGACCTCCGTTTGCGGCATCTCTTTGCATCAACCGCACTATCCGTTCAAATGGAGCGTCACCGTGGACAACATCGATCATCGTGTTCTAGGCAATAAGCTGGATCTTTTTCATCAGCAGGAAGAAGGCGCGGGCATGGTCTTCTGGCATCCGAGAGGCTGGGAGCTGTATCGCGTGCTCGAGGATTATGTGCGGGTGCGCATGCGTCGCGCGGGCTTCCGCGAAATTCGCACGCCGCAATTGCTGGCGCGTTCGCTATGGGAAAAGAGCGGTCACTGGGACAAGTTCGGTGCGGCCATGTACTCGCTCGCGGATGCCGAAGAAGGCCGCGCGCTTTGTCTGAAACCGATGAGTTGTCCGTGTCATGTGCAGGTGTTCAATCAGCGTGTGCGTTCGTATCGCGAGTTGCCGGTGCGGTATAGCGAATTCGGCGCATGTCATCGCGATGAACCGTCGGGATCGCTCGAAGGTTTGAAGCGCACGCGCGCTTTTGTGCAGGACGACGCCCACGTGTTTTGCGCGCATGCGCATATCGAAGCCGAAGTGGGCCGCTTCTGTTCGCTGCTGCGCACGATCTACGCGGACCTCGGTTTTCCCGCGTTCAAGGTCGCGCTTGCTGCGCGTCCGGCGCTGCGAGCGGGCAGCGACGAAATGTGGGATCGCGCGGAAGAGGCATTGGCCAACGCCGCGCGTGCCGCCGGTCTGGAGTTCGAGATTCTCGAAGGAGAGGGCGCTTTTTACGGGCCCAAACTCGAATTTCATTTGCTCGACAGCCGCGAGCGCAGTTGGCAATGCGGCACGGTCCAACTCGACTTCGTGCTGCCCGAGCGGCTCGACGCGGAGTTCGTCAACGAACGCAATGAACGCGAGCGTCCCGTGATGATTCATCACGCGGTACTCGGCAGCATGGAGCGGTTTATCGCAATGCTGCTCGAGCATCACGAAGGATGGTTGCCGGTATGGCTCGCGCCCGATCAGGTTGTCGTCGCCACGATCAGCGACGCGAACGTGGACTACGCGCAGGAGTTGATGCAGGCACTCGACGACGCAGGTATCAGGGCAAGCCTCGACAGCCGGCCCGAGCGGCTGGAAAAGAAGATCGTCGATGCACGCGAGAAGCAGATACCGATTCTGGTTGCGCTAGGTTCGCGCGATCAGCGTGAGCGGACGATCAGCGTGCGGCTGCGCGATGGAAAGCAGTTGACGTTTGCTTTTGCGGAGGGTGTCGAGTATTTGCGGCTGGCCGCGTTGGCGCCGGCCGTTCCTCCTCGGCCTTGAAGCACGGCGTTCGCTTCGAGTCTGGTTCCTCGTCGTTCCGGTTCGAAGCGGACGCTAGAACCGGCGCGGTAGTCGAGCGGCTCGGCGAGACCTTGCATCCCTATCACCTGCTGGGCGGCGGCACCGCGCTGGTCGGTGTGATCGTCGCGCAGAGATTCAGGCGGACCGCTCAGCAGCCAGTGGCGGTTCAGAGGTAGAGCAAGTGCAGGCCCGTCACTCCGCTTGCGGCGTGACGGGCGACGCCGATAGCGGATCGGCGAATTCCACCCGGTCCCGCCCGCCTCGCTTGGCCTTGTACAGCGCGGAATCCGCGAGCCCGTACGCGGTATCGAAGTCGGTCCGCGCCTCGTTGGCGCTCACGCCGAAACTGGCCGTTATGCGGCGATTCACCGGCGGCTCAAAGACGTGATTGCGAATGGCCACACGCATTTCATCGGTCAGATCGAGTGCATCGGCGAGATCGTGGCCCGGCAACAGCACCGTGAACTCTTCGCCGCCCACCCGGCCAATGAGGCCCCGCTCGCCGACGATCCGCCGCAGACAATCGACGATGCCGAGAATCACCGCATCGCCGACCGGATGCCCGAAATCGTCGTTGACCTTTTTGAAGTCGTCGATGTCGAGCAGGATCATCACCGCGCGGTCGATGCGCAGCGCCTTGCTCGTGCGCTCGATCACCGCGCTGCGGTTCAGCACGTCGGTCAACGCGTCGTGGGTCGCGCGATATTGCAGTTGTTGCGTGAGCGCATGCATCTCGCGCTCGGCGCGGTCGCTGCGGCCGATCAAACGGCGCGTCTCGCGCATCAGACGCTCGTAATGCCCGATCAGCTCGCCCAGCGCCTGGTGGCATGCGTGAGGGTCGGCGCTGGCGTCCGCGTAAATTTCGCGTGCCTTCTCCAGCGCCTCGCTCTCGTTCTGGAACAGATCAGGGGCGTCGTTCGAAGCGGAGTTCAAAGAGACAGTTGAAGGCACCGTTTACCTTCCTTACGTCGCAACCGGACAATCGGTGAACTGGATCGCCGTGAAGTCGGCTTGCAATTCCTCGCCGAATTCGAGAATGGTTTCGTCCTCGGCATCGCGGAACCAGTTCACCAGCACGCGATTTCCCGACGATGCCGCTTCGTCCAGCGCATCGAACACGCTGAACAGCATCTTCGTGCTCGAACTGTTGAAGTAGGTCAGCGTGACGTCCACGGTGATCGAGCTATCGTTGCAGCCTGCGAGGTAAGTGCGAAGCTGCTCGATGACCGGCGCGTAAAACGCCGCCGCATTCTCGGGATACGACTCGCCTCTGAGCGTCAGCACGTTCTGGTCGAATCTGAAATCGACTTCCGGCGACGTCGACGTGGCCGCAATATAAAAGTTATCCATGGCGCTTGTTCATCGTAATCAGATGATGGTCTTCAGGCAAAACAGTGTGGTGTCGGGAGCATCGGCGCGCGGATGAAAAGCGAATTCCAGCGGCGCGCTCGCGTCGCGAGCCATCGTCAGGAAGCCGAGCCCGGCGCCTTTGCTTTCTTCCGGCGTGTCGGCGCGCAGCGTCTGTTTGTATGCCTGCTTGATTTCTTCGAGCGACATATTGCGCAGCGGCTCGAGCCGCTTGCGCAGATCGTCCACGGCGGTTGTCGCAACGGGATTCATGCACAGCATCAGATGGCGCTCGCCGTCGTAGCTGATGCACACCGCGCCCTCGCGAATCGCGCCACCGTTGTCCAATCCTTCGACGAGGGCGTCGGACGAATAGTGAACGATATTCTGCGCGATTTCGATAAAGGACGAAAACAGTTTTCGCCGGATAGGCGCGCTGATTCCCGCTACTTCCAGTTGCAGCTTCACAACCTCGCTCATTGCCGCGACGATGCTGTGGGAGAAGTAGCCCTTGTGATAAAAAATCAGATTACGTCTTTGAGCGAGATCGAAAAACGCGCGATCCTGGTCGGAAAGTTCGAACATTTTCATTAACTACCTTAAACGCGTGCAAAGAAAAGCATGACATCGTCGCGGCGCGTCTGCGCGCCTTGCCAGTCAGCCAATGCGCGTTGCAGTCCTTCGCATAGCGCGGCTAGCGGTTGGGTACGGTGCGCGACGATGTAATCGAGCGCGCGGCGCCGTCCAAAAGAAATCTTTCGCGGACCGCCGATCTGGTCGATCAGCCCGTCTGTCGACACGAACAGCAGGCTTCCCGGCGGCAGCGAAACGTGGCTCAAGGCCCACGTATAGTCCGCGAGACTGTCGACATAACCGACGCCCATGCGGTCGCATGCCATGCTCTCGAAGTGGTCGGCATCCGGCCGCAAAACGTGTAGCGCGATGCGTGCGCCGGCGAAATACAGTTGCCGATGGGCGGCGTCGAACCAGAAGAAAGCGGCGTCGAGGCCGTCGTTCGACTGCGGCGATTCACCTTCTCCATGCACCTGGCCCAGCAATCCCTTGACATTGCGATTCACGGCCGCGAGCAGCGCGGCCGGATCGCGCGGGCCGAGTTTTTCGAGCGCCTGCGACAACGAAGCCGACGCCAGCAGCGTCATGAACGCGCCGGGCACGCCGTGCCCCGTGCAGTCGGCGGCGGCGCCGAACCAGCCGTCGGCAAATGAAGCGAAGTGGTAGAAGTCGCCACCGACGACATCGCGCGGTTCCCAGACCAGCGCCGCATCCGGCAGCGTCGTCGACAGCATGTCGCGCGACGCCCGCAACATGGCTTGCTGGATCACGCTCGCATATTCGATGCTCTGCATGATCTGGCGATTCTTCTCCGCCTGGATTTCCGCCACCGCGCCCAATAGCTGAACGCCGCTGGCCAGTCCGACGAAGTGCCCTGCGCGGGTCACGATGAAGCCGTCGGACAGCGCCTTTTCACCCACTTCGACTGTCTTGAACGTGAGCGCCTCGATGCTCATGTCCGCGTCGACGATGAGCGGCTCCTTGTCCATGAACGCGATACAACTCTTCTTGTCGTAAAGCTCGCGGTGAAACGGCTTGCTCATCTGCGACAGCAGGATATCCCGGTTGATCAGTCCGATCGGGCGGCCGCTTTCCAGCACCGCGAGGCTGATCATGTCCCGCCGCGAGTAGAAAATTTCCATCGCCGATGCGTTCGTATCAGCTGCGTCGATAGCGGGAAATTCCTGGCATAGATCGCCTGCGCAACGCGGGCTTCCGGAGACACCAGAGCGACCAAAATGCGCGAGCGCGGGATGCATGGCAGGGCTACCCGTTGGACAAGGAAACCAGCACGCTAATCGCTCTTTATGTCGTTTTTGTTAAATATGATGATTAGAGGAATTAATCAAAATGACGCTGTATTGGGCGGCTGCGCGCAAAAGTGCCCGGCAAACGTTTTCGGTTTGATTACAACCGCGAATCGGCCGTCAACGCGCGTGTCCGGTGGTTGCAGCGTCGGTGGTGAGGGTGTTGTTTTGATGGCGCGACGGCTGACTCAGCTCCTGAGCGGCAACCATATTTCCAACCCGCCCATCCCGCTGACCGGATCGAACTTCTCGTCGTATCGCTCGAACATCGGCGCATCGGCTGGCACATGACCCGACGCAGGCAGCCACTGATTCCAGATCGTGTTCATCGTGCGGCGTATCGTCGAAATATGATCGCGATGCGTGAACACGACGTACCTTTGCGCGGCAATCCGCAAACGGTTCAGCTCCGCCGGCAGCGTCGAAAAATCGCTGACCTCGACACCGCACAGGTAGTCGAAGTTGCCGGCATCGTCCGCGTTGTAGCACACGCCGTAGGCCACGTTGCCCACTTGCGTCGGCACCTTGCCGAAGTACGGCCCGAAGCGCTGCCATTGCGATGGAATCGCCATGCTGGTGTCGCACGAATAGCGCTCGTTCAAACCGGCGACGAGAAACGGCTTGCCGTCTTCGAAACGAGGCGGCTCCAGATGAGAAAGAAGAGTTTGGTCCATTTTGATCGGCTCCACGATGACGAGATTGTCGAGATGGCCTCGCGCGCGCAGCGCTTCAGGCGTCAGCCCGAACTGCTCGCGAAACGCGCGCGTGAATGCTTCGTGAGAGCCGTAACCGGCGTCGAGCGCGACAGCCAGGATATCCGGCGCACCGTCTGCGAGCCGCCGTGCGGCTTCGCTCAGACGGCGCGCGCGGACGTAGCGCATGACCGGAAACCCGGTCGCCGCTTCGAAAGCGCGCGCGAGGTGAAAGCGCGACACGCATCCGCAACTAGCAATGTCGTCGAGCGTCAACGTTTGCGCAAAGTGACTTTCGATAAACCACAGCGCTTTTCCAACCGGGTTCATGGCGACTCTCGTGTCTGCATGGAACCAGCTTAGCCAATGACCGCTTCACGCATTTGATCGCGCTTGCGGTTTTGCAGCGCTCAATAGTTCTCCGCTGCCCTTTCGTTGCCGGCCGCGCGGGATGGTTCCGACGCTGCAGGCGTACCGTGAGCGTCCGCGCCACTGGCTTGACCTGGCCGCAATAGCAAGCCGCCCAGCACGCCCGCAGCCGCCGCGAAAATCGCGCCGCACAGGAAGGCCAGGTGATAGCCGCTATTGAGCGCCGCCGTCGCGCCCGCCGACGCCAGCATCGCATCACTGCGCGCAGCGGCAAGACTGGCCAGCACAGCAAGACCCAACGCACCGCCCATCATGAACGATGTATTGACGATGCCGGACGCGAGCCCCGAATCGGCCGGATCGACATCGCTCATGGCCGCAAGCAGCATCGGATTGAACGCGATGCCCGCGCCGAAGCCGAGCAGGATCATGCCGGGCAACACGTCGGGCACAAAGCTGCCGCCGACCGGTGCGCGCGCGAACAGCGCGAGACCGCACGCCGCCACCAGCAGACCGACCGCTAGCGGACGGCGCAGGCCAAAGCGCATGACCACCCGCGCCGACAGCCCGAGCGAGAAGAATCCCATGATCAGATTGGCGGGCAGGAACGCCAGCCCGACCTGCAACGGCCGGTAACCGAGCACGCGTTGCAGATACAGCGCGGAGATGAAGAACCACGCGAACATCGCCGCGGCCCACAGCACGCCGACCACGTTCGCGGTGGCGACATTGCGCAGGCGGAACAGGCCGAGCGGCATCAACGGATGCTGGACGCGTGCCTCGATGACCAGAAACGCGGCGAGCAGCGCGAGCGCGACGAACAGCAGGCCAAGCGTCTGCACGGACGTCCAGCCTGCTTCGTTGCCATTCACGACCGCGTAGACCGCCAGCATCAGCGAGGCCGTGACCGTGACCGCGCCGGCCACGTCGAGCCGCTCGCCGTGAGCGTGGCCGCGCGCGGACGGCAGCAGCGCGACACATAGCGCGTAGACAGCGATGCCGATGGGCAGATTGACTAGAAAAATCCAGTGCCAGCTAAGCAGGTTGGTCAGCAAGCCGCCGAGCAGCACGCCGATGCTGCCGCCGCCCGCGCAAACGAAGCCGTACACGCCCATTGCTTTCGCGCGCTCGCCGGATTCGGTGAACAGATTCATGATCAGCGACAGCGACACCGCGGAGACGATCGCACCGCCCAACCCCTGCACGGCCCGTGCGGCCACCAGCAGGATCTGCGAGTTCGCCATGCCGCAAGCGAGCGACGCCAGCGTGAACAACGTGATGCCGCCGAGGAACAGCTTGCGGTGGCCGTACAGATCGCCGAGCCGCCCGCCGAGCAGCAGGCAGCCGCCGAAGGTCAGCATGTATGCGTTGACGACCCAGACCAGCGAGGTTTCGGTGAAGCCGAGATCCGCCGCGATGGACGGCAACGCAACGTTGACGATGGTCGTGTCGAGCACGATCATCAGCACGCCGAGACACAGCACGATCAGTGCTAGCCAGCGCTGCCTGCCGTGGATGGAATGATGGGTCATGCAGACGCTCCTTGGCCGCGCGCCTGAAGAGGGTTCAGGACATGCCGCCGCGCGGCGACGCGTCGGCAATCGATTGAGATTGGGAACAGGGAATTTTTCAGTCTAGCACCGGCCAGTTTTACGTCACAACTACGAAATCCTGGGCGGCGCGTGGCGCGCGGCGCGCGTTTCAATCGCCGCCGACGATTTCGTACTTGCCGCCGCGCTCGAGCGCGCGCTGGTACGCCGGCCGCGCGTGAATGCGTTTCAGGAACGCGGTTATCGCGGGAATCTGGCCTTCCATGCCGCCGCGCGCGGTCGCGGCTTCGAGCGGGAAGCTCATCTGCACGTCGGCGGCCGTGAAATCGTCGCCGACGAACCAGCCGGTCCTGCTCAATTCCGTATTGATATAGCCGAGGTGCAGCTTCAATTGCGGATCGATGAAACTGGATTGCAAGGTGGCCGCGATCTTGCGCGCAATCGGTTTGGCGAAGAACGGCATCGGCGCACCCGCAATGCGCAACGCGACCAGTTTCAGCAGGAGCGGCGGCATCGCGGAGCCTTCCGCGTAATGCAGCCAGTACGTGTAACGCAGATGCTCGGGCGTGCCCGCTGCCGGAGCGAAGCGCCCCTGTCCATATTTACCGATCAGATATTCGATGATCGCGCCCGATTCCGCGATGGTCTGTCCGTCGTCGGTAATAACGGGCGACTTGCCGAGCGGATGCACCGCGCGCAACTCAGGCGGCGCGAGCATCGTTTTTGGATCGCGCTGATAACGCTTGATCTCGTATGGCACGCCGAGTTCTTCGAGCAGCCACAACACGCGTTGCGAGCGGGAGTTATTCAGATGATGGACAGTCAGCATGGGTCGAAGGAGGTTGGCCTGTGAAGTGTCACATCATAGGGATGATGTGCCGAGGCGGGGCTCTAGTTGCACCACCCCGGTCTCCCGAAGCCTTACCTATGCCGAGTCTTCGTTCAGGCCCGCGCCTTGCTGCCCATCAGCGCGTTCGAAGGCAGCGTTTCATCGAGCAGCTTGCGGGCGCTTTCAATGCCCGCTACCGGCAATCCCTCAGGGTTCAGCAAGCCGACCTGGACGAGCACCGAAGCCTGATCCCAGTAGATGTGCTCGTTATAAAGCTTGTCGCCGCGGAAACAGACGACGGCCAGCATCGGCACTTCGAAATACTTGCCGGTGGGCGCGACGCCCGGCAGCAGCCAGTCGATTTCGCAGGTATGCGTGCAGCTAAAAATGAATTCGTCGACGATACGGTCGGAACCGATGGTGCGCGAAATCGGAATCAGCTTCGTGTCGACCGGATTCGAGTTGACGAAGTGATGCGTATAGAAGCTCTTGAGTCGGTCATGGCCGACACCGCCGGTCATCGTCGGAACATGGTTGACGTACGGTTGCGCGACCATGGTCGGCATGACTGCATCGACGTCGCGCGTGGCGAACTCGTGATAGCAATGCGCTTCCCACAACGCGTTCAGATCGTAGACCGGGCCGAGCACTTTGCGCAGCAACGCGAGCGTGCGCGAATACGCCATCATGGCAGCCGGTTTGTCGTATTGCGCACGGGCGGGCGCAGCGAACGCGTGATCGCAACCGGCGTACACGTATTGCTCGATTTGCGGACGCGTGCGCAGCGCCGCGCTGATTCGCTCGCGCGTTTCCGGCGGACAATGCGCGTCGTTTTCGGGGAAGTGGAACACCATCGGGCAGCGAATCGCGGACACTTCGTCGAGGTAAGCTTCGAGGCCGACGCCGTAATAGCTGACCGCGCAGTCCACGTCGGTGCGCGCCGCGCTCAGAAACGCGAGCTTGCCGCCGAGGCAATAGCCGACCGCGCCGACCTTGCCCGCCTGCTCGGGCAGTGCGCGCAACGCGGCGACGGTGGCTGCGATATCGTCGACGGCGAGATCGGTATTGAATTTGCCGAGATAGCCAAGCGCCTGCTGCATGTCGGCTTCGCCGTAGCCGAGGTCGATGCCAGGTTTGATGCGCCAGAACAGGTCCGGCACGAGCACCACATAGCCTTCTTCGGCATAGCGGTCGGCGGTCGCCTTCATCGTATCGTTGACGCCGAAAATCTCCTGCAACAGCACGAGTCCCGGACCCGAACCTTGCGCGGGGCGCGCGACATAAGCGTTGAAACGGCCGCCATCCTGCGCGACGACTTCGATGAAAGAGCCAGCCATGCGATGCCTCGTGGGGTGAGTGGTTTATGTCATCTTGCGCAACTCGAAGCGTTTGAGCTTGCCGGTTTCGGTGCGCGGCAAGGCATCGACGAAAGAGATCACGCGTGGGTATTTATACGGCGCCACGCTATTTTTCACGAAATCCTGCAGTTGCGCGACCAGTTTGTCGTCGGCTCCAAAACCTGGGTTGAGCACGACGAATGCCTTGACGATCTGCCCTCGGGTTTCGTCTGCGACGCCCACCACGCCGCATTCGGACACCGCATCGTGCTGCAGCAGCACGCTTTCCACTTCGGGACCGGAGATGTTGTAGCCGGCGGAGACGATCATGTCGTCGGCGCGGGCCTGGTAGAACACGTAGCCGTCTTCGTCGAGATAGACCGAATCGCCCGGCAGATTCCAGCCGTCGCGCACGAAGTTCAACTGCCTTTCATCGGCGAGATAGCGGCAGCCGGTCGGGCCGCGTACCGCGAGTTTGCCGACCGTGCCGGGCGGCACGGGCTGCATCGCGTCGTCGACGGCCCGCACCACGTAGCCCGGCACTGCACGGCCAATCGCATGCGGTCGGATCGCGTCGCCCTGCGCCGAAATGAAAATGTGGATCAGCTCGGTGCCGCCAATTCCGTCGATCATGTCGATGCCGGTCGCGTTGTGCCACAGCAGCCGCGTCGAGTCGGGCAACGCCTCGCCCGCCGACACGGTTTTCTTCAGGCTCGACACGTCGTGGTGAGAAACGAGCGGTGCCATTTGCCGGTAGAAGGTCGGCGCGGTGAACATGATGGTTGCTTGAAAGCGTTCGACGGTTTGCAGCAACGTCTCGGGCGAGAGCTTCTCGATCAGCACCGTGGACGCCCCCACGCGCAACGGAAAGCACAATAACCCGCCCAGGCCGAACGTAAAGGCGAGCGGCGGCGTGCCGCAAAAAATATCGTTCGACGAAGGCTTGAGCACGTGACGCGGGAACAGGTCGCACATCATCAGTACGTCGCGATGAAAATGCATGCAGCCTTTCGGTGCGCCGGTCGTGCCGCTGGTGAACGCGATCAGGCAGACGTCGTCGGCCGCGGTGTCGCATGCGGTGAAATCAGAGGGCTTGTTGACCGCGAGCGTATCGAGCGAATCGGCGGCGTCGTCGTGGAACAGGCGCGTTTGCTTTAGCGTCGGGCAATGAAACTCGTCGGCTGGGTCGGTGCAACGCGCGAGTTCGTCGGTCAGGCGCGCGTCGCAGAGTGCCGCGCTAACCTGTGCCTTGTCGATGATCTGCTTCAATTCTTTCGCGCGCAGCAACGGCATGGTCGGCACCGCGACGAGACCGGCTTTCAGCGCGGCGAGCGCGGCGACAGCCATCTGCAACGTATTCGGCCCGCGCAGCAAAACGCGGTTGCCGGGCCGCAATCCCATTTCGTCGACCAGCACGTGCGCGGTGCGGTTCACCAGTGCGAGCAACTCGCCGTATGTGGTGACGCAAGGCTTGTCGTCCACCAGCGACCAGATCGCAGGGCGGTCACGATGACCCGCGTCGATCGTTCCGTCGAGCAGTTCGGTTGCGCAATTCAGACGCGCGGGGTAGGCCACGTCCGGGTTGTCGAGCAGAAAAACGGGCCATTGATCCTGCGGCGGAAGATTGTCGCGCGCGAAAGTATCGACGTGTGCTGACGGTTCCATCATGGGTCTCCGGGCGTTGAGCCGGCTGAATGCGCTTCGGTTGGCGTAGTGGGCTGCGTTCGGTCCTGCGGGTTCTTCGGGGCCGCTTACTGCGGGATCACGGCGGTTGCTTCGATCTCGACCTTCGCTTCGTCTTCGATGAGCGCGACGACCTGGACCGCGCTCATCGCAATGTCGTAGTTGCCGATCAACTCGCGAAACGCGCGGCCAATGTCTTTCAGCGACGCGAGATATTCGCGTTTGTCGGTGACGTACCACGTCAGCCGCACCAGGTGCTCTGGTTTGCCGCCTGCTTCGTGCAGCACGGCGACGACGTTTTTGAGCGCCTGAATGGCTTGCGCGGCGAAGTCGGTGGTCTGGAAGCGGGCCTGTTCATCCCAGCCAATCTGCCCGGCGATAAAAACCTGCGTGCCGGTGGCGGCGACGCCGTTCGCGTAGCCGCGCGGCTTGATCCAGCCTTCGGGAAGGAGAGCTTTTTTCATGAACGATGCGCCTCGGTGGAATCGGGCTGTGGAGCAAACGTCGCGAGTGCGCTCGCGATGTCGGCGGGAATATCGATCGACTTGCCGGCTTCGAGCGACGTGGTGACGAGTACCTGCTTCGCGCTGAAGCGTGTCTCGCCATTGCAATGGCCGACGATATCGATGCTGATCGAGCGGCGGCCAATCGCGGTCACGCGCAAGGTCAGCAGGATCGTTTCGCCCATCTGGCTCGGCCGCGAAAACTCGCAGTCGAGTTTGACGATGGGCAGACCGACGCGTCGCCGAGCGATCAGGTTCGCGTAGTCGATGTGAAGGCCTTCGTTGAACCAGTCTTCGACCAGCGCGTTGGTCATCACCAGATATTGCGGAAAGAACACGATGCCCGCCGGATCGCAATGCGAGAAGCGGATTTGCACGGGCCTTTCGAACGACGCGCTCATTGCGTGTTTTCCTTCGCGGCAACGGCAGCGTGCGCCTTCAACAGATCACGGCCGATAATCAGTTGCTGCACTTCGGTCGCGCCTTCGTAAATGCGCAGCGCGCGAATCTCGCGGTACAGCATCTCGACAGCGGTACCACTCTGCACGCCCATGCCGCCAAAGAGTTGCACGGCCGCGTCGATCACCTGCTGCGCGCCTTCGCTCGCGTGCCACTTCGCCATCGCGGCTTCACGGGTGACGTTTTCGCCCTGATCGCGCAACCACGCGGCGCGATAGACGAGCAACGCGCTGCTGTCGATGGTCAACGCCATTTGCGCGAGCTTGGCCTGCGTCAGTTGAAAATCGCCGAGCGTCTGCCCGAACATCTTGCGCGACGACGCACGCGCAAGACCTTCGGCCATCGCATGACGCGCGAAACCCAGCGATGCCGCCGCCACCGACGTGCGAAAAATATCCAGCGTCCGCATGGCGAGTTTGAAGCCTTCGCCGGGTGCGCCAAGCATCTGGCTGCGCGGCACGCGAGCGCCGGCGAAATGCAGTCGTGCGAGCGGATGCGGCGCGATGACGTCGATACGTTCAGCGATTTCAAGCCCCGGCGTATCGGCGTCGACAATGAATGCGCTGATGCCGCGCGCGCCGGGCGCTTCGCCGGTTCGTGCGAATACGACGTAGAAATCGGCGATGCCGCCGTTCGAAATCCACGTTTTATCGCCGTCGAGCACGTACGCGTCGCCGTCCTCTCTCGCGGACAAAGCCATCGCGGCGACATCCGATCCCGCTTCCGGCTCCGACAAGGCGAACGCGGCGAGCGCGGTGCCGTTTGCGACGCGCGGCAGATAGCGCGACTTCTGTTCGTGCGTGCCGCCGAGCGAGATCGCACCCGAGCCGAGGCCTTGCATGGCCAGGGCGAAATCGGCGAGACCCGAATGTTTGGCGAGCGTTTCCCGCAACAGACAGACGGCGCGCGTGTCGATCGTGTCGCCGTGACCGCCGTAGGCGACGCCGCCCACGCCATATTTCAGCCAGCCCGCAGCGCCAAGTTCGCGTACCAGATGACGGCAGGTTGCGTCCACGTCTGTGTGATCTTCGTGCGTGAGATTCTTGCTACACCATGCTTCGATGCCCTGCGCGAGTTCGCGATGACGCGGCTCGAAAAACGGCCACGCCAGCGCGCTATGCAGATCGATGTTGTGGTTGGCGCTCAAGTCAGTCTCCCTCGAATACGGGACGCGACTTCGCCGCGAACGCGCTATATGCGCGCTCGAAATCGCGTGTGCTCATGCAGATGGCCTGTGCCTGCGCTTCCGATTCGATCGCTTCGTCGATGCTCATGCTCCATTCCTGATGCAGCATTTTCTTCGTGATGCCGTGCGCGAACGTCGGTCCGGCGGCGAGATCGGCGGCGAGTTTCTGCGCCTCGTCGACGAGCGCCGACGGTTCGCAAAGGCGGTTGTAGAAGCCCCATGCATGACCTTCGTCGCCACTCGCCGAACGGCCGGTGAACAGCAATTCGGCAGCACGTCCCTGGCCGATGATGCGCGGCAGGATCGCGCATGCGCCCATATCGCAACCGGCGAGGCCGACGCGTGAGAACAGGAACGCAAGCTTGCTGCGTGCAGTGCCGAGGCGCATGTCGGACGACATCGCGAGAATTGCACCAGCGCCCGTGCAAACGCCATCGACTGCGGCGATGACCGGTTGCGGGCAATGGCGCATGGCCTTGACGAGGTCGCCGGTCATGCGCGTAAAGAGCAGCAGTTCCGGCATCGGCAGATCGATCAACGGCGCGATGATGTCGTGCACGTCGCCGCCGGAACAGAAATTCTCGCCCGCGCCGTGGATCACCACGGCCTTGACGTCGGTCGCATAAGCGAGATTGCGGAACAGGTCGCGCAACTCCGCATACGATTCGAACGTCAGCGGGTTCTTGCGCTCCGGGCGGTTCAGCGTGATCGTCGCGACCTTGCCCGTCACCGACCAGCCGAAGTGCTGCGCCTCGTAATTCGCGAGCGTCAGGCGGTTGCCGGCCAGCAGCGCGTCGGCGTTGGATCGTGTCATGGTGTCTCCTCCGGTTCCGTGCGCGTCAGTCTTTCAGACTGTCGAGCAGATGTTTTTTGAGCTTGCCAAGGCGCTGATGCGTGCGCGACTTTTCGTCGAGGCTCAGGCCGCCGAACAATTCGACGACCCACTGCTCGTGCGCGACCGCCATTTTGTCGAACGCTTTGCGGCCGGCCGGGGTCAGGCATACGCTGATCGAACGACGGTCGTTCGGATCGGTGTCGCGCGAAACCAGGCCTTCCTTTTCAAGCTGATCCGTAATGCCGGTGATGTTGCCGCCGGTCACCATCAAACGGCGCGACAACTCGGTCATCTTCAAACCTTCAGGCTGACGTTCGAGTTGCGCCATCAGATCGAATCGCGGCAACGTGGTGTCGAATTCGTTACGCAGACGTTTGCGCAATTCGGCCTGTACGAGGTTGGTGGTGGTTAGCATGCGCAGCCACAAACGCAGACCCATATGACTGTCCGCGCCCGTACTCATTTCGAGGTCCACGACATTCTCCGCAGGTTTGGCGATGCCTTTGCGCGGCGGTTTCGTTTCGGCCGCACCCGCGGCCTTTTTTACATTCGATGACTTGGTCACATGACTTCTCCACCAGAGATGGAAATGGATTGCCCCGTGATAGCGTCCGAACCGGGCTGGCACAACCAGAGGACGCTGTTGGCGACCTGTTCGGGACTAACGAAGCGATGTTGGGGATTCGAGCGCAGCAAGGTTTCGCGCGCCTGCTGTTCGGTGCGCGAGGTTTTGCTGGTGATCTGTTCGAGCGATGCCTGCAGCAGTTCGGTTTCCGTATAGCCGGGGCAAACTGCGTTGACGGTGATGCCTTTGGTCGCGACTTCGAGCGCGAGCGATCGGGTGAGTCCGATCACGCCATGTTTCGCGGCACAGTATGCGGCGACGTACGCGTAACCGGTTTGCCCCGCCGTGCTGGCGACATTGACGATGCGGCCGTGACCGCGTTCGAGCATGCCGGGCAGCACCGCTCGCGTGCCGAGAAACACACCGGTGAGGTTCACGTCGAGCATGCGCCGCCACAACGCCACGTCGGTGTGCGTGAAAGGCGCGGCTTGCGCCTGACCCGCGTTGTTGACGAGGATGTCGACGGCACCCGCCTGCGCGAACGCATCGGCAACCGACTCCTCCTGCGTGACGTCGACACCGATACACGCGACGTCGCCGAGCGCGCTGCATTTCTCGCGCTGCGTATCGAGGCGTTGCACGTTGCGACCCATCAACGTGACACGCGCGCCTGCGCGCAGCAGTGCTTCGGCGATGGCCGCGCCAATGCCGCTGCCGCCGCCAGTGACGACGGCGTGTTGTCCTGCGAGCGTCGATTGAGTGGGTGTGTTCACGTAGTTCCCTCGGCGCGTTGCGCGCGTTCCTGTGCAGACAGCCCGGCATTCGCGGCAGCTTGCGCGCGCTCGCGTTCCAGATTGCGTTCGAGTTGCGACTTCGCGGCGGTGTAGGGCTTCGGCCACATCACATCGAAATAGCCGATTTTTGCGGCCTCATTCAGCGTCCACGACGGATTCGCCAGATGCGGACGCGCAATCGCGCAGAGATCGGCGCGACCCGCAGCGATGATGCTGTTCACGTGATCCGCTTCCGAAATCGCGCCGACTGCGATGGTCGCGATGCCTGCTTCGTTACGCACGCGATCGGCGAACGGCGTCTGGAACATGCGGCCATACACCGGCTTTTCCGCCTTGCTGACCTGACCCGACGACACGTCGATCATGTCCGCACCAGCGGCCTTGAATGCGCGCGCGATCTGCACGGCGTCGTCGGGTGTCGTGCCGCCTTCGACCCAATCGTTCGCAGAAATACGCACGGAAATCGGCTTGTCTTGCGGCCACACTGCGCGAATCGCGTTGAACACCTGCAGTGGATAACGCAGACGGTTGTCGAGTGAACCGCCGTATTCGTCGGTGCGATGATTGGTCAGCGGCGACAGGAAGCTTGACAGGAAATAGCCGTGCGCGCAGTGCAATTCGAGCCAGTCGAAACCGGCCTCTGCCGACATTTGCGTAGCGCTGACGAATTGCGCCTCGATTTCACGCAACTCTCCCTGAGTGGCTTCGTGCGAAAGCTGGCTGACGTCCCGCAGATACTGTTGCGGCGAGGCCGACACGAGTGGCCAGTTACCCTCGGTGAGCGGTTGATCGATGCCTTCCCACGCGACACGCGTCGACCCTTTAGCGCCGGAATGGCCGAGCTGAATGCCGATCTTCGCATCCGACTGCGCGTGTACGAGATCGACGATGCGC
Source organism: Paraburkholderia fungorum (assembly GCF_900099835.1). Taxonomy (NCBI): domain Bacteria; kingdom Pseudomonadati; phylum Pseudomonadota; class Betaproteobacteria; order Burkholderiales; family Burkholderiaceae; genus Paraburkholderia; species Paraburkholderia fungorum. Next base: position 2,754,506 of record NZ_FNKP01000002.1, on the reverse strand, counting down.
TTCCATGCAGTGAGATGTTCGGGTGCGTACATGCCAGGGCACGCCGGCGTGATGCGCGCTTCGGGCGACACGCAGGTCATCTCCGTCATCACCAGCGCGGCGCCGCCCATCGCGCGCGCGCCGAGGTGCATCAGGTGATAGTCGCCGGCGATCCCGTCGACGGCTGAATACTGCGCCATTGGCGACACGACAACGCGGTTTTTCAGCGTGACGCCGCGCAGTTTGAACGGCGTGAACATCGGCGGGACCGAATGCTTTTGCGGGGCGCGCTCGACACCTGAACGTTTTGCGAGCCAGTCTTCGAAGCCGGACAGATAATGCGCGTCGCGTTCACGCAGGTTTTCGTGCGAGATGCGCTGCGAGCGAGTGAGAAGCGAATACGCAAACTGTTCCGGCTCGAATGACGTATAGCGATCGACATGCTCGAACCATTCGGTCGAATTGCGCGCGGCGTTCTGAATGCGCAATACGCCGATGCTGCGCACGTCCGTGTAGTGCTTCAGCGCGGCGGCTAAATCACCGGGATGCGCGCCGATGCTGTTCGCGAGTTCAATGGCGTCTTCGAGTGCGAGCTTGGTGCCCGAGCCGATCGAGAAGTGGGCTGTGTGCGCGGCGTCGCCCATGAGGACAACCGGTGTTTGCGAGCCGTCGGCGTTGTCGCGCCAGTGCACCCACTCGCCATTGACTACGCGCGGAAAGCGGATCCATTGTGACGAGCCGCGTAAGTGCGCCGCGTTCGATAACAACGCGTTGCCGTCGAGATACTTCGCGAACAGCTTCTCGCAGAACGCGATGCTGTCTTCCTTGCTCATTTCGTCGAGACCGGCGGCGCGCCACACGCGCTCCGGTGTTTCGACGATGAAGGTGGATGTCTCGTCGTCGAAGCGATAAGCGTGTGCCTGGAACCAGCCGAATTCGGTTTCTTCGAAAGCGAAGGTGAAGGCGTCGAAAAGCTTTTTCGTGCCGAGCCACACAAAGCGGCAGTCGCGCAGATCGATATCGGGTTGATAGGTGGTGGCGTATTTCTGGCGGACCGCGCTGTTCAGGCCGTCGCACGCGATGATCAGATCGGCTTCGTAGACGCTGTCGTCTGTGACCTGGGTTTCGAAAACAAGTTTGACGCCGAGTTCTTCGCAGCGTGCCTGCAGGATATTCAGCAGACGTTTGCGCCCGATGCCGCAAAAGCCGTGGCCGGACGAGCGGAGTTTCTCACCGCGAAAATTTATTTCGATGTCGTCCCAGTGGTTGAATGCCTGGAGGATCGCATCGGCGCTAGGGGCGTCGGCGGCGCGCAGGTTGCCGAGCGTCTGGTCGGAGAACACGACGCCCCAGCCGAAGGTGTCATACGGACGGTTGCGCTCGACGACCGTGACCTCGTAGTCCGGGTTGCGGCGCTTCATCAAAAGGCCGAAATACAACCCCGCCGGACCGCCGCCGATACAGACAATGCGCATGCTTGTTCCCCAATGTGGACTCTGCTGTGGGGATTAATTTAGGCTTTGATAGTTTAGATGTCAAGTAAAATGGGGTGGCCGACGGGGGGAGATGTCTTGTGTTGATCCGGGAGAATAAAGTCCGTCATTAGAGAATTAAGTCATTCATGGCGCCTCGTGGTCCGAGGCTCAAGGGGCGCCTGAGTGGACGAAGTGGAGATTCGGCGGAATCTGGCGAAGTTGGTGATGGTGGATTCGGAGGGCGAAGCTCGTTAGCGCGATTGCAAGTGAAGGCCCAACAAACGTATCGCTTTCCGGCCCTTGTCCGGTCCAGCCTCAGGGTTCACTCAAAATTACTGCATAGGTACGTCAGGATTCAGCGCAAATCAACACTCATCTAGTGGATAGCGCTCCTGAAGACAGGATCGGCATAAAGTTTCGCCAACAATGTCTGTACGATCTGTGGGTAAGCCTGGGTTGCATTAGTAACAGCCACAAAACCTAAAAGCGACGAGTCCCAATTGCCGATAGCGGTCTTAACGCTGTCGTAGACAATGTCCGACCCGCGACGCACGACAAACCGTGCCGAGATAATCCCCTGCCCCTGCGAAAAACCTAGTGCGTCGATGTCATTCTTCAGTAGCACTCCACTTACTTCGAACTTCGCGTGCGACGACAAGTCCCCTGCAACGGCAAATTCCTGCTCCATTGCGTTTGACAGGTAGGTACCAAACGATCCACCGACTGGCGAGTGCATCCGGGCCGCGCGTAAGAAGACTGGATAAGGGTTATCGTGAGTCTCCGGTGCGTCAAACGGTTCGATACGTCCTTCGACTGGACCCAAAGACTTTAAGGTCTGAAGGTTGTCAACGGACGGTGCATATCTAGCTGCGTCGACTGACGTGCATGCAGCAAGAATGCAACTTAACGTCAAGCACACAACAGTCCTGTTCAACATCAAATATTTCCCATTGTTGAATCGTTCTACAAGTAATTGAGATCACTTCCGGCGGCAGCGCTCAAATCGAAGCCAACAGAGCGGCTAGTGGCATCGCCCAAAAATCGATCGCACGTTGATCGTGAGAGATGGAATTGAGTGCTCAGTCACGCAGATGGATGTTATCTGAACAGGCATTGCGTTTGATTTCAGCTATTCGCTTCGATTATTGCAGTGCGGAAACAATGCGCGCCCCAACGAAACAAAGCGCTCATCATTTCGGTAAATTTCCAGCGTAATCTGCAATTCATCGACGCACGATTTATCGGCAGAATTTATTGAATCTGAAGTTACGCCTTATCGACCGGTCGCCGAAACGCGAGTCCGTCCCGTCGACAACGTCGCTTATTTGCAAGCTGCCAGATTCCGATGACGAACACGAAACGGCACGCGGGCATTTGCTGCCGACACACCCAACATGCCGTCGCCGACACTCAACGGGTGTTCGCGGAACTGTTATGACCGGCTACACATGATTGTTGATTGCGCTGAACATCTCTGAATCCTTCTTTTTAAATATTCTTAAGCGTCCTTCCTTCTGGAGGGATCTCTTGGATCGAAGTCGGCAATTTTTTGTTTACCGGGAGGTTATCTTGAATATTGGCTCTGTGACTAACACCCAATGGACCAGGCCGTCCTACCAGCCAGTTGCCCAGTCATCGGATTGGGATCCACTCGATCCATTGGTAAGCGTCGCTTGTGACATCGTTACTGTCGCGATAGCGGTAGCGCCAGTGGTTGGCCTGCTGGGCAGTATCATCGACATCTTCGTCTGATCGAGCGTCGGCCGCCCACGTCCATTTCTTTTCTCGCGCTGCGCTGATTGCGATCCGCTTAAGCGCAGATCAGGCGTGGGAGGTCGTCTATTGTTTTCCAGATCGATGTCGAACGAGGGATTCGGATAGTAGAAGCACTGTGCGTACGAAGCATACCGCTCACTTAGTGGAAAGTAGCTTCTCGCGGCTGCCGATAATCTTTCGGTTGTCTGCTTGCTGCGCTGAATCCGCTCGAGTCCAGCGATCAACTCTCAACAGCACCAAAGCACGATCAGGAATCGACGTATGACGTGCTGTTTATTTCACCCCCGACATAATATGTCGCCCCGGCCCCAATCTCGATGGGCAGACGAAATCAGGGAAGCCACCATCCAGGCTAGCGTTGGGAAATGACTTTTATGCCGCACATTCTAATAGTTGATGTCGAAGAGGAAATCAGGTCCTTGCTGACCGCCTTTTTCCGCAAGCACGGCCATGAGGTCAGCGCGGCGATCAACGGAGAGACGCTGTTCGCTGCAATAGAACGCCAGCCGGTCGATCTCGTTATCCTCGACGTCATGCTAGAGGGCGAGGACGCGTTCAGCCTCTGCCGGCAACTGCGCGCCACATCGAAGATACCTGTCATCATGCTCACCGCGGTTGCCGATCACGTCGACAGAGTCATGGGGCTTGAGATTGGCGCCGACGACTACCTGGTCAAGCCCTTCGACGCGAGGAAGCTATTGGCGCGAGTGAAGGCTGTTTTGCGCAGGACGAGAGATGCGGAATACACGGCAGGAAGCACATCAACAAGACCAGTCTTTCTTTTCGCTGACTGGCGATTTGACATCGCCAAACGTGAACTTCGATCGACAGACAATACGTTGACGATCCTGTCGAGTAATGAGTTCGATATCCTGCTTGTATTTGCCGAGCATCCGCAACGGATACTGAGCCGTGAACAGTTACTGGATATGGCTCGCGGTTCAACCTGTGAAGCCTACGGTCAAAGCATCGATGTTCAGGTCGGCCGCCTTCGCCGCAAGCTCGACACGCACGTGAGCGGCGAATCCGTCATTCGAACAGTCCGCGGAGGCGGATATATGTTCACTCCAGTGGTGTGCCGCGGATGGCCAGAAAGCCGAGATGCTCCGGCGAATCACTGATTTGACGGTCGAAATCGAGGGGCGAGGAGATCCGTCATTTCGCTTGTCAGTGTCCGATTGTGCCAAGAAGCGGCCATCAGGGTTGCGCGTTCGCGCTGGTTTTGCCCTTGGTGAGTCATGCCTACGGTCGCGTTGCAGACTTCGCGGTTGCGTCATTGTCTGCGTGGCGTTGTTTTTGACACGTAGCCAAAACTAGTCCGGCCGTGACCATGACAAGCGACGTCACCAATGCGAATGACGGCAAGCGGCCCGCTTTCACTAGTTCAATGATCGCGGCGGTAACCGGACCCAATGCCTGAAATGCTACGACGCGACTTGCATCCATTTTTGCCAGCGCCCACAACCAACAAAAATATCCTGGTCCGCTTGAAAGACCGATGAATAAAATATTGGCCCATTGCAAACCCGTGAGGGACGGCATGAGCGGCTGTCGCGTTAGTAAGCAATATCCGCTCAACAACAAAACGGCGGCTCCCATCGCCAGTGAACAGGTTGTTAATGCCGGATAGCGACGAAGAAAGGGGCGATACAAGTTACTGGCAACTGCGCCGACAAGCTTGGCGCCCAACAGAGCGCAAAACCCAAAAAGACTGGTTACGTGAGACGACGTGTCGGTCCGACCAGTACCGCAATACCGATCAGATACCGCAAAAAGGCGAGCGTGGCTGGCGAAAGTTCACCGGCGACCGCTCTCGTGGATACCATGACCGCACCAACCAAAGCACCGGACGTTGCGGCCGCAAGTGTCGCTCTTACGTTGATGGTCATTTCGAGCCAATGCAGTTCAGGATTATTTTCCGGGTCGAACGAACTGCTGCTCGATCACCTTGATTCCCCATTGGCCGCCCGGTTCCTCATTCGTTAGTTCGAACCCAAAGGACTCATAGAGACGCCTTGCCGCATCCAACCCTTTGAATGTCCAGAGCTGGGTTGCATCGAAGCCTTGCTGGTCGCAAAAATTCACGGCCGCAGACAGCAATTGCCGGCCCGCACCGCCGCCGCGACAGCCTTCGTCGAGGATGAACCAGCGCAAATGCGCTTGATTGTTGCCAAGGTCCTGTCCATCAATGGCGATTGAACCGACGATGCTGTCGTTTTGAATTGCGGTCCAGATTTGGTTGCGCTGCTCACCAAGTCGGCCTGCGAATTCGGCCACGCCAGTCGCGACCTGACTTTCAAAGAACTGCCCAAAGCCTGAGTGACGTGAATAGAACGCAGCATGCATTTCAGCGACGCGGCCGATAATGCCAGGACGATACCCGGTATCGATTTGTATGTTGCTTCGCGTCGACGTTACCGTCCCCTCACGGCGCGCCGTCAACGCGTGGGCGTATGCGTTAAGTCCGTCAGCGATAGCTTGCTGTCGTGAAGGATTAAGGTTTTCAAGTGCAGACGTCACCTGCATTCTGCCGTAGGAATGAATCTTGTCGAGGGTGCGCTTGCCTTTCTTGGTCAGGAAAAGCTGTTTAACGCGGCCGTCATTGTCACCAACGGCCTCCTCAAGTTCACCGGCTTCGATGAGCTTAGCCACCATTCGGCTGACACTGGATTTCTCCAGGCTGAGGGCCTGGACAAGTTGCGCGGCCGTTGAGGCACCGTTGGTACCGATTTCCAGCAAAGCGTGGACCGCCGATGGGGAGTAATGAGTACCGGCCAAAGTAGTCTGCATGAATCCAAGCTCTCGAACCATGGTGCGTGACGCGGCGCGGATTTCATCAATGAGGGACGGACAGGCGTTCATGGGTAGGCTCCAGATCAACATGGTTGCACTATACAACAATAAAGTTGCATAATACAACCAGTTGATTTGGCGTGACCGTCGTGCCTGAATCAGGCAGAACAGCGAGGGATGCAATAGCAAACAACAATCGAACTGCGAAAAGCCGGTTTCGGACGAACGTCCGCTGTCGATCAAGCACGAGCCACAAAGCAGGTCCGTTAGACCTTGGCGCGAACGTCTCTTCATGGCCCGAAACCGGAAGATCACTCTCTACCCGCATCCAACTTCTTCGCGAGGTTATGTCAACGCGTCCGGCAAAAGCGCGGCCGACGGGGCTCGTACTCGGCAGCAGTGAGTTGACTCTCGGGCGGCGAGATTGATCTTCACAGTTGGATCGGACAAGCGGGGGACTCGCTCCTTTAGCCTTCTCCAGAACCGGTAGCATCCTGATAGCCCGGCGATGCACCGTTGAATGGTCGACCGGAATTCCGTGTTCCGTCTTTATCTCTTCCTGGTGCCGAAGAGCGGCCTGCTTCGCGCGACCTCATTCGCCCACGTCCCCGGTAGGCTTCCGCAACACAGCGAGCAACGACAAGCCGAAAGGCAGCGCACCGTGCGCAAGCCAGTGCCGCTCGACACTAAACAGACCATAAAGCGCCGCATTAAACGGTTGCGCTGGAACCGGAGCGCCCGTCGCGGCGTTGAAACCCGTCAGGCGCGACAACCATCGCGCGGCCGCCGCAAGAGGAAATAGCAGCGTATTGAAATAGCTGATGCGCTCGATGTCGTACCCGGCCGCCTCGATGCATCGCGTGAGCGTTGCCCGGCTGTAGCGTCGGTGGTGCCGCAGGAATACGTCGTGAGCGCTCCACAGACTCGGGCACGCTGGCACCGTCAACACGATCACGCCGCCTGGGGCCAGCAACGATTGCATGCGCGCGAGCGATCCAACGTCGTCGACGATATGTTCGAGGCAGTCGAAGAAACAGATGAGGTCGAAGCGCTCGCCGGTTGCCGTGCCGAAAGGCACGTCATCCGGGCAGCGACCGGCCCGGATATCAAAGCGGCCACCGGTTTTTCGCGCGCACAGTGCACGCGCGGTGCGGTCCATCTCGAGACCGCTTACCGTCCCGAATCCGGCCAGCATGTCGAGGTTGCCGCCGGTGCCGGAACCCACTTCCAGCACTCGCGCATTGGGTGGCAAGGCGAGGCTGCGCAGCACCGCTTGCAACACCTTGCGCCGGCCGCGGAACCACCAGTGGTCGGCTTCGGTTTCGGCCATTTCCAGATAGGCGTCAGGGGACATCGTCGGCTCCTTGGCAGTGAATCCGGCTTATTGACCGACCACGCGGACGCTGGGCGCAACGCGCCTGCGAACGACCTCGGGGCGCGCCACATGAACTGGCCGTACCGGCTGGCGGTCCCGATGCAGCACGGTCACTTTGGTCTTCGCCTGATATCGGCGTCGCACGAGATAGACCGGGCGCTTTTTCGATTCGTAGTAAATGCGTCCGACGTATTCACCCACCACGCCGATGCCGATCAGCTCGATGCCGCTCATGAACAGCATCAGCGAAATCGTGGACGCGTAGCCAGGCACCGGGTTTCCCGACCACAGCGTACGCGCGACGATGTACCCGCCGTAGCAGAACGCCAGCGTTGCAATCGAGAGACCAATGTAGGTCCAGCTGCGCAACGGCACCGTACTGAAGCTGGTGATGCCTTCGAGCGCGAAATTCCACAGCTTCCATCCCGAGAATTTCGAGTGCCCGGCGCTGCGCGGTTCGCGTTCGTATTCGACGATGACAGTCCGGTAGCCGACCCACGCAAAGAGTCCCTTCATGAAGCGGCGGCGTTCGGGCAGGCTGCGCAGGGCATTGACGACCTGGCGATCGATCAGCCGAAAGTCGCCGACGTTTTCCGGCAGCTTCACTTCGGATAGCGCGTTATGGACGCGGTAATAAAGTCCTGCCGCCGTGCGTTTTGCGAAGGAATCACAGGCGCGATTGGTCCGTTTGGCGGCCACAACCTCGGCGCCCGCGCGCCAGTGCTTCACCATCACGGGGATCAGGCCCGGCGGGTCCTGCAGATCCGCGTCGATTGGAATGACGGCGTCGCCCACCGCTTCGTCGATACCGGCGGTCAACGCCGCTTCCTTGCCGAAGTTGCGCGTCAGGTCGATGACACGGATGCGCTTGTCGTTCGTGCTGGCGGCGATCAACTGGTCGAGCGTACCGTCGCTACTGCCGTCGTTGACGCAGACGATTTCGAAACGTGTGTGTTCGATCGATTCGAGAATCGGCACGACGGCGGTAAAGAAGCGCTCTACCGCCTGTTCTTCGTTGTAGAACGGCACAACGAGCGAGATCAATGGCTTGTTGACAGGAGTGGACATGTTTTTCCCCGATCTATTTTTGTTGGTCTATGTAATGAGTGGACATCGCACGTATTGCCATGCCGTTGCGTTCGAGCGCAATGCGTCGCACCAGCATGCCGAGTGTAGTCATGGTGAGAAGCGGCAAAAACTGGAACGGCAACCGGGTGACGATCACCATGCCGGCGAGAGGCGCGAGCCACAGCACGATCAGCCATTCGCGTTCGCCGCGCAGCCATCCACGGCGTAAGCCGTCATTGCAATACCAGGCGATGAGCACGCCGTACCACGCAAGGTCGTAGTCGTACAGATAAGGGCTGACAAGCAGGCTTGCGCAAACGAGCGTCGCTGCGCGCAGCGCATGGCTGCACGCGTTACGCCACGCATACCAGACGGCGGCAGTCGCCAGCGACGCGCTGATTGCCTGAGCCGCGTAACCGGCCGTCAACGGCGCGTGGGCCAGCTTCATCAGCGCGAGGGCGGTCGGCATGCGCGCCAGGAAGGCCCGGCCCGATTCAACGAAACCGGCTGCCATACCCGCGTTGTGCATGAATGCGACGAATGTAGCTGGGCCGAACCATATTGCTGCGAGCGCGAGCGTCGTTAAGGTGGTCAGCATGAACGCCAGCAATGCGCGCCATGAACGTGCGAAAAGCAGAGCCAGCGGAAACAGCACGACAAGATGCGGTTTCATGCATAGCAATCCAAAGCATATTCCGGCAACGACAGGCCGGCGAGGCAGCGCAAATAGTCCGGCGGCGGCGAGTGCTGCGGTCAGCATGCCGTTTTGCCCCGCGACTGCCACCACCGCGACGCCAGGGAAAGCGAGCGCGACCAGAATCGTTACACGGTGCGGCACGATCGAGTGAATGGTTTTGACGAACAGCGCCGTCGTGCCGGCAATGAATGTCACCGCGGCAGCGTGCAATGGCAGCAGGGCGAGCGGCGACATGATCACCAGGGTGTTGGGCGGATACAGCCACGGCAGCATGCCGCCCATGGTGCGGAAGTACGGCGACGCACTCGCTTCGACGCTGGTCAACGCGTTGATGTTGTAGGCATCCACGGCATGGCCGTGAAGCGCAAGAAACGAGGCGCTCCAGAAGGGCAGGATATCCATTGCTATCGGCGGAAAACCGGCAAGCTGCTGCCACACCACGCGATAGAGATAGATGATGAAGACGGCGACGTAGCAGACCAGCACCACGGACGCATAGATCGACATACGTTTGCTGTCGAGCCAATGCGCGCCGGTGATCGCGGTGGTGTCACGCATCGCCACGCTGCTTATCGGCAGTTTGCGCGAGGAGGGCAGGCTCATGACGTCATCTCACCGGCGATCCGCACGCGGCGGAGGATCAACAGCAGCATCGACAGCAGGATGAGCGGGCCGATCTGCGGGCCTTGAATCAGCCGGTTGAAGTACTCATAAAGCGGCAACAGCCACGCGAGCACCAGAACAGACTGTTCAGCGCGACGCCATCCGTTGTCGAAGCCGGTTGCCATCAGGCAGGCAACAGCGATACCGGACCAGGCCAGCTCGTAGCCCCAAACGTAGGGATTGACGACGAGGGTGGCGACGCCCAGCGCAGCGGCGCGCAGGCGGGTGTCGCGTGTGTGGATCCAGACATGGCAGGCCGCCGCAATGGCGATCAATGCCACGCACGCCTGCCCCGCATACGCCAATGCGAGCGGAGCGCCGCCTTCGCGCAGCACGGCGAACGGAGTGGGCGAGGCGAGCCAGTAGTCACGACGATGTTCCAGCACGACTTCTCGAGCGAGCTTCGTGCCCGCCAGAAACATCGGCAACGATTGGGCGCCACTGGTGATGATGCCCAGAATGCCGAACAGCGATGCGCTCAATGCGGCGAAGCCCAGCGTGCGCCATGCCCGCGCGGCGATCAACACGAACGGGAATAGCAACGCCATTTGCGGTTTCATTGCCAGCAAGCCGATGCACGCACCGGCGCGAGCCGGGTGGCGAATCAGCCAGTGAACGGCTAATGCGGCCAAGCCGGCGGTCAGCAGTGAATTCTGCCCAACCACGGCGGCCACGAACACGCACGGAGAGGCAGCAACGAACAGCCACGCATGGCCTGAACGGCTCATGCTGGAAGCGAGTCGGGAGACGCCGAGCGTCGCGAATACGAAGAGCAGCGTGCTGAGTCCGATAAAAAGAAAGTAGGCGACGACAGGCGGTATCAGCGCGAATGGTCTGACGAGCAGCAGAAACGTGGGCGGATACAACCAGGGAAGAAAGCCGCCCCGTGGATACTGGAACAGCGCCTTCTGGATTTTTTCGAAGTAGGTGTAGTCGTAGACTTGCCACGCGGGGCCGTGCAGCATCGCGTTCGAAGCCGACCAGAAAACCGAGAAATCGACACCCGGTTTCGGGAGATCGCCAGCAGTGAACCCGTCGCTTACCTGCGCCCAGAGCACAAAGAAAACGGCGTACAGGATCAGCATCGCGCCGCTATACACGGCCACGCGTTCAGCAATGAGAACATTGCGAATGGGTTTTGCGCGGCTGCGCAAACCGGGTTGTAGAAGGTCCATGATCCCCGCCGTTCTGTTGTCCGGATGTGATCCCGTGGATCCATCCAGATGCTCTATTTTTTGTTTCAGATTACTAATCGTATTCAATCGGCTTCGTTTGATAAGCGTTGTTTTTGCGTTGCCGATTGATTCATTGTGTGAAGAAAATTAACCGACTTGCAAGCGCCTAATTTTCTTCCTCAAGGGTGAGAGGTATCAGAGACCTCTTCTGGCGAGGAAAGCGGACACCCTTATGTGCGCTACCACTCAAACCGTTCTCAGCGCTGAGACGGGTTATGCAAAGCGAATGTTTTCAGAACACTGTTTTTCTGGTGAATCGGGAGCATCGCTGTACCAGGGTATGTCCCAGGTAAATCGTTTGGAGCCCACAGCCGGTGGGCCTCTACAGGAATTTCGCCGTGGATCAGCGACACCGGAAACTGTCGCAGGGGTGAGACGTTTCGTGCGCAAGCGGGAGGGACCGCGTGGGGCGTCAATGCGAAACCCTTGTGTTTTCAATCTCTTGGTCGAGCTGGCATCCCGCTTGCTCTAAAGGGGATGCGCCAAGTTGACGACCCGACCAGCTCGACAACGAAGCGCCCCAGAAGCAGACCGCGAGTTTTTGAAGTCGCGACTGCTTAAAGAGAGCGCCGGCTTGGACCGGCAGCCGGAAATGACGCAATACGGGGTAGAACATGACAATCAAGTCGAAAAGACTGACTGACCATCGCAAGTGCAGGGCGAACCACACGCTCACACGCCACCAATGGCTTGCAGCCGGCGCATCTCTGTTCGCCCGCCGGCTGCAACGCCTGACCTGCGAAGCGGCCACGCTGCTCTGCCCACCGGCCTCTATTTATTCCGTTTCGCTGAAGCCTGCCCCAGTGCGGATCAATACCTGCACACAGGCGAATCTTCGTCGAACGTAATCTCGCTTCATCTATTTTTTCCTGCAGTGCCGGTAGTGCGTACCCTCGGGCCAATCCTGGTCAAGGGCATTTATTTAGACATCCATAGGAGTCTGTCATGAAGAACATCATCGCTCAAGCTTCCCGTTTTGTCCGCGACGAAGACGGCATTTCGGCCATCGAATATGCGCTGCTCGGCTCGCTGATCGCCATTGTCATCGGCACAGCAATGACCTCGCTGGCGACGGCCATCAAAACGACTTTCGACAATATCGCCACCGCTCTTTAATGCGCCCACGGGCGGGCGAACGGGAGCTTCCGGTTCGTCCGTACCGGGTTGAGTCAGCCGTCGATGGCGCGCCTTCCCAGGCGCTGCCAACGGTGCGGCCAGCACGCCGGCTATCCGGCGAACGAATTCTTTCCGGCTGCAGTGAAGCGTTGCTGCAGCCGTAGCGTGAACAACCAGTCCGACGGAGCGAGACCTTTCATGACACCGCTGCCCCTGCCGCCGCAACCTGTGCCTTTGTGCGTGATCGTGCTGGTCATCGTGGCGGCCAGCACCGACATCGTCACGCGCCGGATTCCGAATCGCGTGATCGCGATCGGCCTGGTGGCGGCGCTTGGCGTGCAGCTCTGGTTACATGGACTGGCGAACGGAGCGCTCGCGTGGCTGGCGGGCGCCGCGTGTGGCTTCGCGTTGCTATTGCCGTTCTATCTGGTACGCGGCATGGCCGCTGGCGACGTCAAGTTGCTGCTGACGGTCGGCGCATGGGTTGGCCCCGTCATGACGTTTCATATCGCGCTGGTCACGCTCGTGATCGGCGGAGTGTGGTCGGTTGGGCTGGTGGTGGGCCGCCGTCGCGTCGCGCAATTGCTGATCAATTTGCGGCAGATCCTGACGCCGCAAACGTCGTCGAGCGGCGGGAGATTAACGGCATCGGTGGGCAGCATTCCGTACGGTGTCGCGATCGCGGCCGGCACGCTCGGCATGTTGTTCGCGGCGACGTTCCCGTAACGCAACGAGGTTGAAACAATCCTGCCGCCGGCGAGAACCGCCTGAGGCAATCGTATCGAAAGCGGACATCCGGCGGGACCGGACGTTGTGATGAACCATGCAGGAGTGTTGCCATGAAAAACAGTCGCGCTTTAGTCATGCTTGCTTTTGCCGTGCTGGCCGGCCTCGCCGCCGTGGTGCTGGCGTCGCGCTGGCTGTTGCAGACCTCGTCGAGCGCCGTGACGCCGGTGGTTGTGGCTGCGGGCGTCGTCAACCTCGGCGAGCCGATCACGCCCGCGCTCGTCCACACGATCAACTGGCCCACGGGCAGCGTTCCGCCCGGTGCTTTCGTCGACGACAAAGCGCTCCAGGGACGCGTCGTACTGACGAGTCTCGCACCCGGCGAGCCGGTGCTCGAATCGAAGCTCGCGCCGGTCGGTACGAAAGGTGGACTCTCGGCGGTGATCGGTTCGGGCCGCCGGGCGATCACGGTGCGCGTCAACGACGTGGTCGGCGTGGCCGGTTTTGCGTTGCCCGGCAATTACGTCGACGTGATCGTGAATACGCAGCGACCCGCCAGCGTCGACACGCAACAAAGCATCTCGAAGATCGTACTCGAACAGATTCTCGTGCTCGCGGTAGCGCAGCAGGTGAGCCGCGACGACACCGCGCCGAAAGTGGTCAACGCAGTCACGCTCGAAGTGACGCCCGAGCAGGCCGAGAAGCTCGACCTCGCGCGCAGCGTCGGCACGCTGTCGCTCGTCTTGCGCAATCAGATCGACAAGCAGACACCCTCGACGGACGGCGCGACCAAACTCACCTTGCTCGATATGCCGGCATCGGCGCCAGCGGTCGAGCCGGTTCATCCGGTGCGTGCGCACTACGCGGCGCGGCCGGCGCCGAAGCGCGACTGCATCGGTGTGCTGTCGGGCGCGACGGGCAGTGTCGAGTGTTTTTAATCCGGCGCGGCGTTCGGCACGACACATTCAAAAACGACGGTCTCGGCGCATCGGCATCGAGCAACGGGGGCATAAGAACATGAAAACAGAACTGGGGTTCTCATCCGGCAGCCGCACGCGTCGTCGCGCGCTGAGCGGGACAGTGCTCGCTGCAGCGCTGTGCGCTGCAATGGGCATGGCGCAAAACGGCGCAGCGCAGGTGATGAACGGAGCACCTGGGCCCGGTCAGGGCGCGGCGAATGCGCCGTTGCCGGTTGGGCGCGGTCCCGTGCCGATGATGATCAGCATGGCGCCGATGTCGGCCGCACCGTCGGCCGGCGGCAAGTCGATCGGCAATGCGCCGTTGAGTGGCCCAAGCTGCACAGGCGAGATCACCGATGAATCGAGCGTCGCGGTCCCGGTCGGCAAGTCGGCGCTCGTGCCGCTTGCCGAACCGGCACGCAACCGCACGCTCGGCAACCCGATCGTCGCGCAGGCCACGCTGGTGTCCGCGCGCACGCTCTACGTCGTTGGCATGACGGTCGGCACGACCAACATGATCGTGCAGGGACGCAGCGGCCGCTGCCAGATCATCGACGTCATCGTCAATGTCGATTCGGACGGACTGCAGCGAACCTTGCAGCAACTGTTGCCGTCCGAGCACAACATTCGCGTTTCGTCCGCCGCCGGCAATTTCGTGCTGGCGGGCAATGTGTCGAATCCGCAGGCCGCGCAGCAGGCGGTGGAGATCGCCAACGCATTCGCGGGCGCGCAACCGACCCAGCAACAGCAGGCGAGCACCACGAACTTCGCCGGCGCGGCCGCCAGCCTGAGTCAGCAGAGTTCGAGCGTCAGCAAGCCATCAGAGATCATCAACATGATGACGGTTGGTTCGCCCCAGCAGGTGATGCTCGAAGTCAAGGTCGCCGAAGTCTCGAAGACCCTGCTCAACCAGTTGGGCGCGGCGGTCAATATCCAGGGCGGCTTCGGGTCGTGGACCGGCGCGCTGGTGAGCAGCCTGCTCGCGGGCGTGGGTAACGGCATCGCCGTCAGCAAGGCGAACAACCGGCCGTTCAACATCGCCGTCGATGCGCAGAAGAGCGACAGCCTCGGCAAGATTCTCGCAGAGCCCAATCTCGTGACGCTCAGCGGTCAGGAAGCGTCGTTCCTCGCCGGTGGCAGGGTCTTCATTCCGGTGCCGCAAAGCAACGGCACCGGCGGCTCGACCATCACGCTGCAGGAAGAAGAATTCGGCGTAGGTCTGAAATTCACACCGACCGTGCTGGCGGGCAGCCGCATCAATCTGAAGGTCGCGCCTGAGGTCTCCGAACTGTCGCCGACCGGGGTCACCGTGACCTCATCCGGCACCAGCGGCTCGGCGATCCTGCCGCTCATCACGACCCGGCGCGCGGCGACCACCGTACAGATGAACGACGGCGAAAGCTTCGCGATCGGTGGGCTGATCCAGAACAACATTACGGGCTCGCTCAAGGCGGTTCCGGGTATCGGTGAAGTACCGGTGCTGGGCGCGCTGTTTCGCAGCACGTCGTTCCAGCAGGACCGCACGGAACTCGTTTTCATCATCACCGTGCATCTCGTGAAGCCTCTGCCGAGCGGCGATTATCCGCTGCCGACCGACAGTTTCCACCCGACCTCCGACGCTGCCGTCTACGCCACCGGCAACATGGAAGGCCGTCAGCCGCGACCGGCTGCCCCGGCATCCGCTGCGCCGAATGCGCCGCAAGCGCCGGCACCTGCACCGGTACCGGAGTCGAACACGCCGGCTGCGTTGTCGCCGCGCGATACGCAGGTCGGCCGGGAGCCTGCGGTGGCAGTCGGCTCGCCGGAGAGTGCGGGGGCGTCGATGGCGACACCGCTGTCACCCGCTAACGCACCTTCCGTCAGCGGCGCCGCACCGAATCCCGATGCGACGCAGCAGCGGTCCGCAACGGGCGATCAGCAGGTACTCGCCAAAGCGGGCGCAACCCCTCCCGCAGATGCACGTTAAAGCGTGGCCAGGAGAATCTCATGACACTCGAACATCTTGTTTTGGCTGGCCGCGCGGCACTCGTGCTGACGCTGGGCGCAGCGCTTGGCGGTTGCATGACGAGCACGCCGACGTGGGACGCGCATTTCGGCGACGCCGTGCGTACCGTCAGCCAGATGCAGATCATCGATCCGCACGCGGGCGAGCACACGCCGTCCACGCCGGGCGTCGACGGCAAGGCGGCAGTGGCGGCACAGAACGCCTACGACAAATCGTTCCAGACGCCGCCGTCCACGTCGAATGCGTTCGTGATCGGCATCGGCAATGGCAACGGCGCTGGCACCGGCGGGCAGTGATACCTGTGACCGCCCCGCGTCTTGCGCATTTCGCTGACGGCAACCTCCGTCGGTCCATCTGGTTCGTTGCGGTGAGAACATCATGATCAATGTCCTGGCCCTCTCTGAAGACAGCACCCGGCTCGCGCAGATCGTGCGTCTGATCGGCGAATGCGGCGGTTGCCGGACCACCCGCGCGACCGGCAAGCCGTCGCGTCTGAGCGAACGGGGCGACAGTCTCGATGCGTTCGATGTGCTGATGGTCGACGCGGAGTCGCTCACCGACGCCGAACTTGCCGTCGTCGAGAGTCTGCATCACGCGCATGCGCGGCTCACCTGCATTCTGGTGACGCCCGACACGTCGTCGCCAACCCTGATCGCCGCCATGCGCGCGGGTTTTCGCGACGTGCTCGGCTGGCCGCTCGATTCACGGCCGCTGAGCGAAGCGCTGCGCCGCGCGCAGGCCCAATGCGCGCCCGGCCACGCGCACGACACGCGGATCCTTTCGTTCATGTCGTGCAAGGGCGGCGCGGGCACCAGCTTTATCGCCAGCAACGTGGCGCACGCGATTGCGAGCAGCGCGCAAAAGCGCGTATTGCTGATCGATCTCAACCAGCAATTCGCCGACGCCGCTTTTCTCGTGTCCGATGAAACGCCGCCTTCGACATTGCCGCAAATCTGTTCTCAGATAGAGCGCATGGATCTCGCGTTTTTCGATGCGAGCCTCGTGCATGTCAGCGAGCACTTTCACATCCTGGCGGGCGCGGGCGACCCGATCAAGGCGGCCGAACTGCAGGACGACCGGCTCGAATGGATTCTCGGCGTGGCGGTGCCGCGTTACGACTTCGTGCTGTTCGACCTCGGCCAGACCATCAATCAACTGTCGATGCTCGCGCTCGACAGCAGCGAGCAGATCCATATCGTGCTGCAGGCGAGCATGCCGCATGTGCGGGCCGGCCGCAGGCTGCAGGAGATTCTCGGTTCGCTCGGCTATGCATCCGATCAGATGCGGCTCCTGCTGAACCGCTACACGCGCCATGCCGAGCGTCCGCGCGCGGCGCTCGAACAGGTGCTGGGCATGCAGGCGTGGCAGGTCATTCCAGAAGATGCGGCAGTCGTATCGGACGCGATGAATCAGGGCTTGCCGGTTCTGACGACCGCTCGTAAAAGCGACGTCGCGCGCAGCCTGCAAACGCTCGCGCAAAACATTGTGGGCGGCGTGCCGGCATCGGGGCGGCAGCCCGCGGGACGCACGTCGTTGTTGTCGCGGCTGGTTAGCCGTCCGGCGTCGCCGAAACTCGAAACGATGTAACGCCAGAGGGGATCATCATGTCGCTTCGTCAACAGCTTTCCGCGCAACGCAACCCGCCGTTGGGCGCTTTACCGGACCAGGCCGATCCGGGTGCGGGCATGATGCGCGCAGCGTATCAGAAGCTCAAGCGCGAGGTTCATCAGGCCGTGCTCGAACGCGTCGAACTGGAGCGTCTGTCGCGCCTGCCCGCCGATCAGGTCCGGCAGGAAATCGCCGCGCTGATCGGCCGCATTCTCGAAGATCAGAAGGCGCCCGCTAATGATCTCGAACGCAGGCAACTCGTCGTCGACGTACACGACGAGATGTTCGGCTTCGGACCGCTCGAAGTCCTGTTGCGCGACCCGACCGTGTCGGACATTCTGGTCAATACGCACCGACATACCTATGTCGAACGGCGCGGGCGTCTCGAAGCGACTGACGTGACGTTCTACGACGACGCGCATCTGATGAAGGTGATCGAGAAAATCGTCTCCGGCGTCGGGCGGCATATCGACGAATCGAGCCCGATGGTCGATGCGCGTCTGCCGGACGGCTCGCGCGTGAACGCGATCATCCGGCCATGCGCGATCGACGGCCCGCTGCTGTCGATCCGCCGCTTCGCGGTCAAACCGCTCGAGGTGTTCGACCTCGTCGAATTGCAGAGCCTGACGCCGCCGATGGCAGAAGTGCTCGATGCGCTCGCACGCGCCAAGGTCAACATTCTGGTGTCGGGCGGCACGGGCAGCGGCAAGACCACACTGCTCAACGTTCTCTCGGGTTTCATTCCCGCCGACGAACGCATCGTCACGATCGAAGATGCGGCCGAACTGCAATTGCGCCAGCCGCACGTGCTGCGGCTGGAGACGCGCTCGGCGAACATCGAAGGACGCGGCGAGATCACGCAGCGCACACTGGTGCGCAACGCGCTGCGGATGCGGCCCGACCGGATCATTCTCGGCGAAGTGCGCGGCGCCGAGGCGCTCGACATGCTCAACGCAATGAACACCGGCCACGAAGGCTCGCTGTCCACGATCCACGCCAATACGCCGCGCGATGCGCTCACGCGGCTCGAAAACATGATCAGTCTCGGCGGCCTGTCGCTGCCGACCAAAACCATGCGTCAGCAGATTGCTTCGGCGATCTCGGTGGTCGTGCAGGCCGTCAGACTGACCGATGGCCGCCGCAAGATCGTCAGCATCTCTGAGCTGACCGGACTCGAAGGCGACATGATCAACATGCAGGAGATCTTCGTTTTCAAACGCTCCGGTGTCGATTCGAAAGGCACGGTTCGCGGACACTTCTGCGCGACCGGCGTGCGGCCGAAGTTCGCCGAGCGTTTGCAGGCATTCGGTGTCGCGCCATCGGATCAGATCTACGATCCGGCCCGTCGGTTCGAAACGACATGACGGGTCGCACTTTCGCGCGTGAGCGGGCGGACCGCTGTCTGAGGAGACTCGCATGAAGCCGATTTTCTACGCATCGATCGTTTTGTTGTTCGTTGCCGTGGCGCTGGCAATGGAAGGCGTCTACGAATACTGGAACAGCCGGCATGGACCGGCCGCACGCCGCGTCGATTCGCGGATTCGCGCGGTATCGGCGGGCGGACAGGTCAGCCGGGAGCGCCTCTCGATTCTGAAGACGCGCATGCTGGCCGGTTCGTCGTGGTCGGAAAGCCTCATGTTGCGCGTGCCGCGCGTGCATGCCATCGATCTGTTTCTGCAGCAGTCGGGACTGACGTGGACGGTGGCGCGGCTCATCGGTACATGTGCGGTCATGCCGCCGCTCGTGCTGCTGCTGGGCAGCCTGGTCGCCGCGCCGCTGGTTCTGACGGCGGGCGCCGCCGCGTTCTGCGCGATGCTGCCGGTGCTGTATGTGAAGCGCCACCGCAACAGGCGCATCCGCCAACTCGAACGGCAACTGCCGGATGTCTGCGACATGCTGGCCCGCGCATTGCGCTCGGGGCACGCATTTACTGGTGCGATCGACATGGTGAGCACCGAGTTCCCGGAGCCGATGAGCGGCGAATTCCGCATTACGTTCGATGAAATCAATTACGGCGTGTCGATCAGCGAAGCGTTGACGAATCTCGCGACACGCGTGCCGATTCGCGATTTGCGCTACTTCGTGATCGCCGTGCTGATCCAGCGCGAGACGGGCGGCAATCTTTCCGAAGTGCTCGACAGCATTGCCGCGCTGATCCGCGAACGGGCAAGGCTGTTCGACAAGGTTCGCGTTCTCTCTGCCGAAGGCAGGATGTCGGCCTGGGTGCTGAGCCTGCTGCCGTTCGTCACGGCGGTCCTGTTGATGCTGGTCAATCCGGGCTTTATGGACGTGCTGTGGGAAGACCCGGTGGGGATCAGGATGGTTGGGGTCGTCTTTACGTCGATGGTGTTCGGGATGCTCTGGATGCGGCACATCGTCAGGATCCGGGTGTAGGGACGCCGCGCGGAATCATGCGCACGAATTTAATCGAGGAGAGGTCATGCAAACGCTCAACGTGACGCAGATGCTGCTGCTCGCTGCGGTCTTCGCCGTTGTGTTCGCCGCCGCATTCGGCGTGATGCACTTTTTCGCGCCACGCGACCTGCGTCGGCGGATCGAGCAGGCGGGCGGCGCGCAGGTTGCGGCAGGAGGCGGCGAGACACTGGAGTCGCCGGATATTCCCTGGTTTGAAAGGCTCGCGGAGATTTCACAGCCGCTATCCAGATTGTCCCTTCCGAAAGACGGCTGGGAGAAATCCGCGCTGCGGCTGCATCTGATGAACGCGGGCTGGCGATCGCCCAGCGCTGCGCCGGTCTACTTCGCCGCCAAGACCGCGCTGGCCGTCGTGTTGCCGATGCTGGGGTTGCTCTGGCTGCTCGGCGCATCGATCGATGCAACGACCAATGAACGCCTGGTGATCCTGACGATTGTGGGCGCGCTGGGTTTTTATCTGCCGAACATCGTGCTGACCCGGCGCATTGCGTGGCGCAAGCGGGTTCTGGTCGAAGACTTTCCCGATGCGCTCGATCTGATGACGGTTTGCGTCGAATCCGGTCTGGGCCTGGATGCATCGCTGATGCGAGTGAGCGATGAAATCAGACTGAGCAGTCCGGTGGTGGCAAGCGAGCTTGAACTGATGCTGCTGGAAATGCGTTCGGGGTTCTCGAAGGAAAAAGCGTTGCGCAATTTTTCGCTTCGCACAGGCGTGGAAGATATCGATTCGTTTAGCGCGATGCTGGTTCAGGCGGAGCGTTTCGGCACGAGCGTGGGGGCGTCGCTGAGAGTGTTGTCCGACACGCTGCGTACACGGCGGCGTATGCGCGCGGAAGAGAAGGCCGCCAAAATCGCGGTGAAACTGCTGTTCCCGCTTATTTTCTGCATTTTCCCGGCGCTACTCGCGGTGTTGCTGGGGCCGGCGATGATTCATATCGTCCGTGAAGTGTTTCCGAGTATGGGCGTCGTCTCGTTTTGAGGACGGTGCTTTTGCGCGCTGTCGGAGTAACGAAATAAACGCTCACTGGACAATTGACTGACGTACTCATCGACGCACGGGGAGGGGCCAATGAAACGGAAAAATCAGCACGGCGGAGCGGCGGTGGAGTTCGCTCTTGTGCTCCCCATCCTGCTTGCGTTGCTGTTCGGCACGGTGCAATTCGGCTGGCTGGTGAACAACTATCTGACGTTGACGAATGCGGCCTCGCTTGGTGCACGCTTGCTGGCCTCGGAGCGCGGCTACGCCAAGCCCTATACCGATACGCAACAGGCAATCCTGAGTTCCACGGCCTCGTTGACAAGCGCGCTGACCATCACGATGAGCGTGGGCGGCAGCACCTGTTCGAGCGACAGCACTTGCGCGGCCGCGTTAGGAACATCGACCGTTGCGCCGACCGCTGGAACACAGGCGAAGATATCGCTCGGATACTCGTTTTCGCCCATTTTCAGCGGCACTTTATTCAACCTCAAGTCGATCATGCCGACCAGCCTGAGCGCGAATATGTCCGAGATCGTGCAATGAATATCGACCTGCACATTCGTCGGCAATGCGCCGTTGATGTCGAACACTGCTGCGTTTACGTGAGCAGGAGCCGATCATGACGTTACAGAAACAGAAGGGCATCGCTGCCGTCGAGCTTGCCATCACGCTCCCTGTGCTTCTGCTGATCGTGCTGGGGCTCGCGCAATTCGGCTGGATGCTCAGCAACTACGTGATGGTCTCGAATGCCGCATCGGCGGGCGCTCGCTATTTCGCTGCGCAGCGCGGCACGACGAATCCCTATACCGGTACGCAGGCCCAGGTGCAAACGTCGGCGGCGGTGTTGAACAGCAGCAACCTGTCGATCACGGCGTCGGTCAATGGCGGCAACTGCACGAGCGATGCAGCGTGCGCCGCCGATCTGACGAGTGCCGCAAGCGGAGCCGCCGTTGCGAACGCGGTCGTGACGGTTACGTATAGCAATTTTTCGCCTTTATTCAAGGGCTCTTTGTCCGGTCTCTATTCGATGATGCCATCGGCGCTCGTCGCGACGGCAGTCGAGCGCGTGCAATAGACCAACCGGTTCGACAGTTTGGGAGGCGTGCATCATGAGAAGAAATCTGAAGTGTCGTGCTACGCCGGCGAAGCAACGGGGCGCCGTCACCGTGGTGGTGGCTTTATCGATGGTTGTTCTGTTGGGTTTTGCCGCGCTTGCCGTCGATTACGGTTATCTGGCTTATAGCCAAAAACGCTTGCAGAGCGCGACGGATGCCGCCGCGCTGGCAGGAGCCGTCGACCTCTGGACGCAACCGTGGACGACGGTCGTCACTAACGCACAGGCGTTCACGGCGGGGCAGGGCAACACCATTCCAGGCGGCGTCAACGCAGCGACCGCGACGATCACCGGGCTGACGTTGTCCAGCGTGACGTTGCCGTACAAACAGGCGGTATCGGGATACAACGGCATTAAGGTGACGCAACAGGCGACTGTGCCGATGTTTTTCGCCAAGGCGTTGGGCTTGAAATCGCAGACGATCAGCGCCACCTCGCAGGCCGCCGCGGGGGGCGGTTCCGAACCCGCTCTCTATAACGTGATGATCATTCTCGACACCACGAAATCGATGAGTACCACCACCGACAGCAATTGCAAGAATTCAAAAGGCGTCGCGCAGACAAGACTGCAGTGCGCGCAGGCTGGCGCGCTGCAATTGCTGACCGGCTTGACCAATGCCGGCGACAAGGTCGGATTGATGGCGTTTCCGCCGCAAACCTCGTCGACCTATAACTTCTCGTGCTCGGGCAAGGCGGCCACCATCGCCAGCAGTTATTCGGCTACGGGTGCCAGTTACCAGATCGCATCCGCGAGCACGGGCTATCTCGGCTCCAACATGCAGGCGAATACCAGCTCCGCGATCGTTCAGGCGCTGGGTGGCGGGAGTTGCTCCGGGTTGCCGGCGCCGGGCGGCCTCGGCACGTTTTACGCTCAGGCGATTACGGCGGCGCAAACATCGCTGGCCGCAACTGCATCGACGGAAAACCCGCCCGGACAGAACGTGATCATTCTGCTGAGCGACGGAATAGCGGAGTCTTCGATCGCTCAACTGGGCAGCACGTACAGCAGCACCTATGGAAGTGAGTGCCAGGCGGCTATCAACGCGGCTTCTGCCGTCAAGAGCAATACGGGAACCTTGATCTATACCGTTGCTTATCTCGGTGGCGAGGCAGCGTCGGCGCCGGGTTGTGGCGATGGTAACGACAAACTCACCGCCTGCAATACGATGGCCGCCATCGCGACGAACTCGTCGTATTTCTATTCCGATACGTGTTCGAATGCCGCTGGTGGAACCAATAGTCTGAATTCCTTGTTTACGCAGATTGCCTATAGTCTGACAAAGCCACGGTTGATTCCACTGAATGCTTCGTGATGAGGAGCGGGATGGACGTGCCAGTCAAACCATCCCGCTATTTTTTTGTGCGTTTGCTATTGTTCTTCCTTTTGCAAAGCCAGTTTCAATCCTCGTGCAAGGCGATCGCTATTTCACTCGGCTTTCACGGGAAAACCACGCCTACTGTTCCAGCAGCGTCGGACACGTTTCCGCCACATGAGCGGTCGGAATGATCGCGTCGAGCTTGACGCGAACGAACGTCCATAGCACAGCCGCGCCGATCAGATCGAATACCGCCAGAAGAATGAAAATCGGTGTGTATCCAACGTGGCCAACCACCGCTCCGACGATCAACGTAAAGCAGAATTGACCAATAGCGCTAATGGTCCCCACGCATCCCGTCACAGTCGCAACCTCGTTTTTGCGGAACAGGTCACTCGACATGGTGATAACCGTCACCGATAACGTCTGATGAGCAAAGCCGCCCAAACATAGCAGTGCAATCGCCGTCAAAGGATGCGCAACAAAGCCGACGAGCGGTACGGGCAACATCATCAAGGCACCGAAGGTAAACGCACATCGTCGGGCGTTGACCACGCTCATCTTCGTATATTTAAGCAGTGCTCCGACGAGCGCTCCACCGAAGACGCTGCCGATATCTGCCGCGAGAAATGGTAGCCATGCAAACAAGGCAATTTGCTTGAGATCCATATGTCGCACGGTACTCAGATAAAGCGGCAGCCAGAAGCTGAGCGTGATCCACGTTGGGTCAGCGAGAAATCGCGGCAAGGCGATACCCCAGAAATTGCGTTGCCGGATGATCGAATAAATGGACGGTCGCGCAGCGCTCGCCTGCAAATGCTTTTCCTGACCGGAAAGTATGTATTCCTTCTCGCGCGATGAAATGGCGCGGTGTTTCTCCGGCGAGTCATAGAGCCACAGCCAGAGAGCCAGCCATATAAAGCCGAGCCCGCCCGTGAACACGAACGCGAACTGCCAGTTATAGAACAGCGTTGCCCAGACGACGAGCGGCGGCGCGAGCATCGAACCCAACGACGCACCGATGTTGTAGATGCCGCCCGCGAGACCTCGTTCCTTCGCGGGAAACCATTGCGACGTGGCCTTCATCCCCGCCGGATGGACGGCGCCCTCGGGCAATCCCATGAGCCCTCGTGCCACCGCCAGGCCTTGCCAGGAGTGGACCAGGCCATGAGACATGGTGATGACCGACCACGCGACGCAGAACAGCGCAAAGCCGACCTTCAGCCCAATGACATCGATGACATAACCGGTGATCGGCTGTAGTGCGTTTGTGATCGTAAAGGCGCTCAGCACATACGAGTACTGCTGCGCGGTTAGATGCAACTGCGTGGTGAGCGTTGGAGCAGTGACCGCAAGCGTGCTTCTCGTCAGGAAATTCAGGCATGACGCAAGCATGATGGTGCCGATGATCCACCATCTCAGACCGCGGATTTTGTATGTCACTTCGTCTCCTTTTTTTTTAGAACGCTAATGCGTGATCGCCGAATAAAAAGCGAAGCCTGCAATGGGCCGTTGGCGATCACCGGGGATGCAAAGGTTCTGGGCATAACCTCGCAGATCGGCACCAGGCCGCTGATGCAAGGTTCACCGCTTTATCATTAACTTGCGAGGGTTTCGCTTTACGCAGGCAACGGGTGATAAGAGAAAAGTTTGAAGTCGGCCGGCTCGCGGAAGCCGAGCATGTCGTTGACCGTGATCCCTACGAAAGCCCCTGTGAAACCAATCGGGGTCGCGTATTCATCGCTCAGTTTAGTGAAATCCTTTTCCAGACCGACGTCTACCCAGGCGCCGTCGTTCGAACGATAGGAGAAGCGCAGTTTTGTGTTCTCCACGCGGACCCGCAGGCTGGTCTCGCCGCCTTCCGGCAGTACAGCGAGACGGTTTTCATAGGCAAAACTGCCCGCGTCCATTTCCATGTATGAGAGGATCTTCGTGCCGTCGTCGTCGCAAGTGATGAACAGGTAGTAGAACGTGTTCTCGTCGTATCGCGCCATGAGTCCGGCCATGTGCAGATACGAACCCGGCGAGAACTCCAGCGTCGTTTCGACTTCGAATTGCCAGTCACGCACGCGGCACGCCAACAGGCTTTGATGGAAACGCGACGTCGGCGACTCCTGGCCGCGTATTCGAAGAAAGCCGGGGCGCTCTTTCAGATTGCACCATGCGTCGTCCTTCGGTACTCGCAGACTTTGCAGTTCGAGAGGCAGCGTGGAGCAGTGGCTGAAATCGACATGCCAACTGCTATCGAGGTTTTGCTTCACATCGGAATGCACGGAGAATGACTCCGGTGGAATCACACCTGCGTCGCTGAGACAGGGCCAGTCGTTTCGCCATTCAATCGACGCAAGACAGGTCTCGCGGCCCAATGGTGAACGTTTCGTCTGCGGATCAATTGGCCGGGAACCGAGGTACGTCATATACCACTGTCCTTGCGGACCTTCGACCAGATTGCCGTGGCCGGTGCGCTGGATTCGTCCGCTTGCATCGCGCGAAGTCAGCATCGGCGTTTCCGGATGAAACTCGTAAGGCCCAAAAATATCGCGCGATCTCGATACGCAGGTCGCATGGGTGTAGCCCGTCCCACCTTCTGCCGTGATGAGGTAGTACCAGTCACCTTTCTTCATTAAATGCGGCGCTTCGTAGATCTGGCACTTCATGAAGTAATCGGTTCTCAGATTCGCGCCTTTATAGATAACGCGCTCTTCGCCAACCAGCCTTTTCTCCTCGACCGAGTATTCGCGCAGAATGATGCCCGCGAAAGGATCTGCGTGGATGCCCCTGAAATCGCGGCGAATATATGCCAGCCACTTCTTGCCCGTTTCGTCGTGGAATAGCGACGGGTCGTATCCGCCTGACACGAGATGTACTGGCTCCGACCACGGGCCGGTAATGTCCGGGGCTGTCACGAGATAGTTGTGCATGTCGCGCAGCGGCGAAATCTTCTGTTCGCCTTTCCATGCCTTCGTGTCGGTGTAGACGAGCCAGTAGAGACCATCGTGATACGACAGCGCGGGCGCCCAGATGCCGCCGGAAGGTTGTTCCCCAATGAGGTTCAACTGCGAAAGACGGTCCAGTGGCGTGGCCTTCAGCTCCCAGTTGACGAAGTCTTTCGATTCATAAATAAGAACGCCTGGATACCATTCGAACGTCGATACGGCGATGTACCACGCGTCGTTACCGCGACATATACAGGGGTCAGGATTGAAGCCGCGCAGAACTGGGTTTTGAACAATGCTCATTAGAGAAGGGGTTTTCTTGGGGGAATCGGGGAGTGCGGTCTGATCGGCCTGGTCCACTTTCATCAGCGGGTGGACGAACTGGATCTTTGATTTGCCGAATTAAGTTACCGGTAACAATTTCGAATGTAGCACACGGCTTTGAAGACGTTCAAGCCAGATGGTGGGAGGGTATTCCCTCACTTGTGCGGGTTGCTGGCGGGACTTGCAGGCGACGAACTGCGAAGCGCCACACGTTTTCTTTTAGCGTTTTATTTTTTGCAATCGGAATCAGCTTGAGTGTGCCATGTTGCCCCGATCCGCTTTTTGCGCGGCAAGTAGTTAATCGCAATCGATGCATCGCAAGTTTCGCAATCGACTCGAATCGCTTTCCTGGAAGTAAATGGAGCGCGAAGCAAGCCTCAAACGTACAGGGAGCGAGCGCCTCGAATATCGCGGAATTACCGAAGAATGCACGCTACCGCCCCGTCATTCATTTGCTACACTTGATCGACGACCAGGCCCTTTCGACGCCTGATTCGACACTGCAAACTTCCGCATCTCCCGCTCGCTGCGTGCTGAAAAGAAGGGCCTTTCGCCACCCTTACAGTTCCGCGCTTCCGTCTTTTACTCCAACGCACGAAATAGTGCCGGGGTGTCTCCATGAATGAGTCTGCCGATTTCCGGAGCAAAGAGATCGTGCTTGAACACGGACGCGGCCGTATGCCCGCGCTCGGATTCGGCACGCTGATCGCCGATGCCGCCACGACCGTCAGCGCAACGCGAGATGCGCTGAAAGCAGGCTATCGCCACTTCGATTGCGCCGAGCGATATCGCAACGAGCGCGAAGTAGGGGAGGCTCTTCGCGTAGAACTTGCTGCCGAAGGAATTGCGCGCGAAGACATCTTCGTGACGACGAAATTGTGGAACTCCAATCATCGGCCGGAGCGTGTCGGGCCTGCTTTCCATGCAAGTCTCGAAAGGTTTGGCCTCGACTATCTCGATCTCTATTTGATTCACACGCCGTTCGCATTTCAACCCGGCGACGAGCAGGACCCGCGCGATGAAAACGGCCAGGTCATCTACGACGAAGGCGTGACTTTGCTGGAGACCTGGCAAGCGATGGAATCTCTCGTCGACAACGGAAAGTGCGGTGCCATAGGGCTCTCCGATATTGGGCTGAAGGAATTGCAGCCGTTATACGAATCGGCGCGAATCAAGCCGGCCGTCGTGCAGGTCGAAGCGCATCCTTATCTTCCGGAAACGGAGTTGCTGGAGTTCTGCAAAGAGAACGGAATTGCATTTTTGGCCTTCGCGCCTTTGGGTCACGGAATCAGACCAGGGCCGCTCGAAGACCCCGTCATCTTGCGAATTGCCGCGCAACTTGGCAGAACGCCCGCACAAGTTCTGCTCGCGTGGGCCATTCAGCGTGGCGGAGCTTTGCTCACCACGCCGAAAACAGCCGCTCGCTCGCGAGAGAACTTCGATATCTCCGCGCTTCCGGCAGAAGCGTTCGACGAGATCAATCGAATCGAGACGCGGCAGAGGTATAACGAAGTCGTCAAAACCGGTAGTCCCGGATTTATTCCGCGACGTACGCAGTAGATCGATGTGACCGGTTATATGGAGACATTCCATGCACGAAGAGAACATACGCGACGCGCTAATTGCGCATTGGCAGGCGTCGGCGGCCGGCGACCTCGAAGCGGAACACGATATCTACGATGACGATGTCATTAGTGACTATCCGCAATCGGGTGAGCGAATCGTGGGGCGAATTAATTTGCAGGCGTTGCGTGGTCATCATCCGGGCAAACCGTCGGGATTCGGGGTCCGGCGAATTCAGGGCGAGGGTCATCTGTGGGTCACCGAATACACCATTACCTATAACGGGCGCGCGGCCTTCACGATCAGCGTCATGGAGTTTCGCAACGGCAAAGTCGTTCACGAGACGCAATATTTCTCGGAGCCGTTCGAGGCGCCGGATTGGCGGAGTCAGTGGGTTCAGAAGATTCCCTGATCGGAGATGTAACGATAATCAGGGGAGTCGGAGCATGAAAAGAATGATTGAGGAGACTTCGCTCGTCGTACAACATAAGCAGGTTTTCTTGCCGCTTATCCCGCTCGAATCTCTCTCACACGCGTAGACGATCTTCACGCGAGCGCGTCAGCACTTTGTTGCCGACAGCATGGAGAATAATCGCCAGATTCTCCCTGCGAACTCATCTGGATTGCCCCTCTTTCACGGGTAAACACCGTATATACAACTTACATCGAGCTTAATACAATTTGTACGTTGTCATACAACGTGTTGGCTATTTGCGCACGCAGCGGTTAGGTCAATCCATTAACGCACTCGCGGCGATTAAACACGGCCCGCACGCTGGAAAGCACCGCCGCAATCCATCAGACGCGCTATTTTTGAAGAAATCACGATGAAAAAGAAATTTGCCTCTGCCCATCTTCCGACAATTATCGCGGCCTCGTTGCTGGCGTTTAGCGCAGTCTCGGCGCACGCGCGGACGTTCCGCGTCGCCGATGTGCATGGCGATACCTATCCGACCAATATGGCCGTGAAGTTCATGGGCGAAGAGATCAACAAGGCGACTGGCGGCAAGGATTCGGTGAAGGTCTTCGGCAATAGCGCATTGGGTTCGGAAAACGACACGATCGACCAGGTACGCATCGGCGCGCTCGACATGACCCGCGCTAACGGCGCGGCGTTCAACGAGATCGTTCCCGAATCGATGATTCCGTCGCTGCCGTTCCTGTTCCGCGACATCGATCATTTCCGCAAGGTCATGTACGGCCCGGAAGGCCAGAAGATTCTCGACGCGTTCCAGGCGAAGGGCATGATTGCGCTGACGTTCTACGAGAGCGGCGCGCGTTCGATGTACGCGAAAAAAGCGATTCATTCGCCCGCCGACATGAAAGGCCTGAAAGTGCGCGTTCAGCCTTCGGACCTGATGGTCGACGAAATCAGGGCGATGGGCGGCACGCCGACGCCGATGCCCACCGCCGAGGTCTACACGGGTCTGAAGACGGGGCTGGTGGACGCCGCGGAGAACAATCTGCCCACGTATGACGAAGGCAAGCACTTCGAAGTCGCAAAGGTCTATTCGGAAACGCAGCACTCGATGACGCCGGAAGTGCTGGTGTTCTCGAAGAAGGTATGGGACACGCTGTCGCCGCAGGAGCAGCAGATCATCAAGAAGGCGGCGGCCGATTCGGTGCCGTACTACCAGAAGCTGTGGACCGCGCGCGAAAACGATGCGGCGAAGACGGTCACGAATGGCGGCGCGACGATCGTCACCGCAGCGCAAATCGACCGTCCTGCTTTCGTGAAGGCGATGCAGCCGGTGTGGGCGAAGTACGAAAAGACCCCGCAAATGAAGCAACTCGCGGATGAAATCCAGGCAGTCCGATAAGCTGGGATATAACGTCGTGCAAAAACACACAGCACGATGAAAGTATTGCGACGCAGCGAACGCTGCGTCGCAATAAGCAAAATGTGATCAGCGATTCTGCGCGTCGATTTGCTGCCGCAACCGCTTCTCCTGTTCCTGAAGCTCCGGTGTAAAAGCTTCGCCGAAATCCGCCGCTTCATAAAACGGTCGAATTTCGACGTCCGAATCGCTCATCATCGGATTCGGGCAGCGGCGCACCCAGTCGATCGCTTCATCCATCGATTGAACCTGCCAGATCCAGAATCCGGCAATCAACTCCTTGGTTTCCGCAAACGGGCCGTCGTGAACGGTTCGGTCCTTGCCGGAAAACCTCACCCGCACCCCTTGCGAGCTTGGCTTCAGCCCGTCGCCGCTTTGCATGATGCCGGCGCTGACCAGTTCTTCGTTGAACTTGCCCATCGCCGCGATGAGTTCCATGCTCGGCATCTGCCCGGCTTCGGATTCGGGTGTCGCCTTGATGATGACCATGACGCGCATTTGAATTTCTCCTGAGAAAACGTTCGGTGTCGGGTGGTGTCGAGAGGCAATCGCCGCCTCTACCACTACGACGGACGACGATCCAGAAAATCGACATGTGCCGCGCGCCGTTCGCGATTTTTGTTGCGTTTCGATCAGCGCCCGCTTTTGCCGCGGCCATTTCGCTGCCGACGCACGAAGAGAATGCCGAATCCGGCCACCAGAAGCAACGCGACGATCAGGCCGATGCTCATGCCGGTCATGCCACGGGAGTCCACTGGCGCGGACGCAGCTGGCGCTGCCGCAGCCGACGACGCCTGTGGCGCAACCGGTTGCGGGAGCGCGACCCCGGCGGCACTGCCCTGGTGAACGAGCGAGGCCTCCGACGTCGCCACTGCAACTTGAGGGGCAACGGACGGCACCGCATCTGGTGCGGGTCCGACTGGCGCCGAGTCGGTCGACGACGCAATCGCCGGAGCCTGCGCAGCTTGCGGCGTGGCGGTGACGGACCGCGTCATCGCCGTCCACTGGGCGAATGCCACGTCGATGCAATGCACGTCCGTGCAGGCATTACGCGATTGCCGCCACTGCGCGATCTGTGCCGCGGATATCCTTCCGGCGTTCAACAACGCTTGTTGCTGCGCGAAGATATCGTCGTATTCGTTGTTCAGAATGGCGTGGTCACAGATGACACGCTCAGCCGGTTGCTGGGTCGACGCACATTGAAGATCGCTCGCCATTGCGGAGGTCGACCCGAACGCTGCGATCGAGAGCAGCAAAATCAGATAGTGTCGTAAATGCACCTGTACTCCTGGTATGTGATTGCTATGACTGGTTCGCCAATGCCAGATTGTGCTGCGCGGGGACCACGATGAATCCCCCCGACTCGTCGCCGTGGGCCACGACGCTTCCTTCAAGCAACAGATTCGCGGTCAGCGCGCAAAGCGCCGCATCCACCTCGTCGATAGACTTTAGCGATATCGTCTGAATGCCAGCCTCTTCGAGAACTTGCCGCCGCTGCGTTCGCTTCTGCTTCGCCGATACCGCTTCGTTCTTCAGAAGCGCGCAGGTTATCGCGTGAGGAAACGTTTCGAAGCACACACGGTCGATAGGTTTCGCTGCATTCGTGTAAAGCGGAAAGTGCGGGGCGAACACGTCGTAGATGCGCTCGCCGTTGAACATCCATCCGTAGAAACCGCTTTTGCTGGCGAGAGCGAGTTCGCGGGTCGGCGTCGCAAACAGAGAAATTCCCAGCTGCGCGAGCGCTCTCTCGGCTTGCCTTCCGGCCTCGCCGGTTCGCCATCGACAAGGCGCATCGATTCCCACTGCCGCTACGTCGAACTGCATGCATTTTTCGAGCATCTGCTCAGGCGTTTCCTTGCGGACGTTGCAGAGGATTTCGGCGCCACGCAGGATAACGAGGTTATTTCCCTTGCTGCTTCCGCCAATATCGATTCCCGCTACTGCCCGTGGGGACTTCATGATGCAATTGCCTCCCGGCTGAATTCGCGCCAGTCGTAAAGTATGTCGGGCCGAGGCCCGGCGGCAAACTCTGCTTACTTTTATTTACCTTGCTTAACATGATTCGTGCCCGGATCACCACCGGGCCGATCGAGCAAGCGCGGCTAGGCACGATGTCCGCGCGATGCGGGACCATAACGGAAATCGCACGATCCAGACCATGCAAGCTCATACCGACGCCACCACTGCCTACGCCAAACGCTTCGAAGCCGTCCTCGCCTATATCGATGCGAACCTCGACGGCGACCTGTCGGTGGATGCACTCGGCCGTATAGCGAACTTCTCGAAGTTCCATTTTCACCGGCAGTTTGCCGCGTATGTGGGCGTGCCCGTCGCACGTTATGTGCAACTGATGCGCCTGCGAGGAGCCGCTCGCCGGCTGGCATCGCAGCCGCCCTGCACGGTACTCGATGCCGCGTTCGATGCGGGGTTCGACAGCCCCGAATCGTTCAGCCGGGCGTTCAGACGCGCGTTCGGCACGACGCCGAGCGGCTTCCGGCGGCAGCCGAAATGGCAGGTCTGGAGTGCGACTTTCGTTGTCCCCTATCTTTCAAGGAAACTGACCATGCAAGTGCGAATCATCGATTTTTCGGAAACGCGGGTGGCCGCGCTCGAACACCGTGGAGCCGCTGGGCTCGTCAACGAGAGCGTGCGGAAATTCATCGACTGGCGCAAGCAGAGCGGGCAATCGCCGCTGCCGTCGAGCAGGACCTTCGGCATCCCGCACAACAACCCGGATACGACGCCTGAAGATGAATTTCGCTTCGATATCTGCGGAGAAATTGACGAAGCGGTTGCGCCGAATGTCTATGGCGTGCGCGAGGTCGTTATTCCGGCTGGCCGATGCGCGGTAGTTCGGCATACGGGATCGACCGACCATGTCGGCGAGACGATCTATCCGATCTACCGCGACTGGCTTCCGTCGAGTGGAGAGGAGCTAAGGGATCATCCGTTGTTCTTCCACTACCTGAGCGTGTCCCAGGACACGCCGCAGGATCAGTGGCAAACGGATATCTACATTCCTTTGCTGTGACGGGATTTGACCGCCTGCGAGGCGCGCGGCGCGGAAACAGCCGCGCAAGCCTGCGTCAACAGTTCACTCAACCCGGCCTGCGTGATGGCCGACAGACGCACGAGCACGGACGGATAACGCTCATAGTGCCCGGTGATGTAGTAAGTCTCGGGGTGCTGCTCCAGCAGCCGCGCGCGATGATCGAAATCGATACGCACGACGATGCAATCCGGCTCCGCCGATTTGTTGGTCGGCACACACGCGAGGATTTTGCGATCGAACTTGAGCGCGGGCGCTCCGTACGCGGTGCCGTCGGTGACACCCGGCAGACTTAGCCCGAGTTTTCGCACCGTTTCGAAGGTGAGGGTGGCCATCGGCAAGGTCCTTTTAAAGGTCCACTTTGATTCGGCTAGTGGCAGTTTGCCATGGTCGGGGTTGCCATGCGGGGCTGCGATCCGGGGCGGCGATCCTCGGCGGTCTTACGCAGATCGGGCGTCGGATCGCAGCAGGATCCGACGCCCGATTTATCAGGTTGCCGTGCGTCGCGTTGAACGATCAGGCGTCGTAACGCGCTTCGTCGAGATCGGCGATCAGCGTCGGGCCCGAGGGATGCCAGTCCAGCCGCGCCTGCGTCCACGCGCTGGAAGCGGGCATGTCCAGTCCGACGAACATCGCCATCCAGCCGAAATGGGCGGCGGCTTCCTCGGGCGCGATCGAAACGACTGGCAGTTTCAAGCCACGGCCCAGCGCCTCGGCGATTTCCCGGCTGCTGACACCTTCCTCGCCGACCGCGTGATAGCGCGCGCCGCGCTCGCCGGCTTCCAGGGCGAGCCGGTATAGACGCGCGACATCGGACAAATGACCCGCCGCCCAGCGGTTGCGGCCATCGCCGACATAAGCGGCGACACCCTTTTCTCGAATCATGCCGATCAGCGGCGTGATGAGGCCCTGCCGGAACGGATTGTGGACTTGCGGCAGCCGCACGACCGACACGTTGAGCCCGGCGTCCAGCAGTTCATTCCCCGCCAGTTCCGACGCGATACGCGGATTCGGATGATCGATATTGAACACGTCTTCGGTGGCCGGCTCGCCGTGCTTGCCGAGGCCCATGCCAGTCCCCGACGTGATGATCAGCGGACGGTCGGAGCCCGCGAGCGCGGAGCCGAGCGCCGCGATGGCACGCCTGTCCTTCTCGCAGTTCTCGACGAATCGGGAGAAATCGTGATCGAACGCCGTGTGGATCTCGCCATCCGCTTTCGCCGCGCCGCTGCGCAGGCTCTCCACGTCCTCCAGCGTGCCCCGATGCACTTCGGCGCCCGCGTCGACAAGCGCCTGTGCGCCCGCGTCGGAACGCGTCATGCCGATCACCTGATGACCGGCCTTGAGCAACTCGGGAACAATTGCGGAACCGACAAAACCGGTCGCGCCGGTAACAAAAATTCGCATGATGAAGCCTCCTTGGTCATGACAGGTTCACTATCCGGCCATTTGTTATCCCGTTAAAGTAGTGACCTCATCATAGTAAAACGACTAACAGGCTCATCATGTCGGTGAACACCCCCCGATCGCTGGGAGATTTTCTGAAAAGCCGCCGCACGCGCCTCGATCCGGCGAGCTTCGGCTTTTCCGGGCGCCGCCGCACGCCGGGTTTGCGCCGGGAGGAGGTTGCGCAGCGCGCGCATATCAGCCCGACCTGGTACACGTGGCTCGAACAGGGACGCGGCGGCGCGCCATCGGCGGAAGTGCTGGAGCGGATTTGCAGCGCGCTGATGCTGACCGACGCGGAGCGCGAACACCTGTTCATGCTCGGGCTGGGGCGGCCGCCGGAGGTGCGCTACAAATCGGCCGAAGGCGTCAATCCGCGCATGCAGCGTCTGCTCGATTCGCTCGACGCCAGCCCGGCGATCATCAAGACGCCGACCTGGGATGTGGTCGCGTGGAATCGCGCGGCGGCGGTCGTGCTGACCGACTACGGCGCGTTGCCGCCCGATCAGCGCAATATTTTGCAGTTCCTGTTCCGCAATCCTCGCGTGCGTGCAAAGCAGCACGACTGGGAAACCGTCGCCCGTTTCGTGGTGGGTGCGTTCAGGGCGGATGTGGCGCGGGCGGGTCTGATGTCGGAAGCCGGTGAACTGGTGGACGAACTGAGCCGGATCAGCCCGGAGTTCGACGCGCTTTGGCGCGACAACGAAGTGCACAGTCACGAAGATGGAGACGGCGTGAAGCGCCTGACGCATCCGAAGCTCGGGCTGATCGAACTGGAGTACTCGGCTTTTTCCGTCGATGGCCGGCCGGATCTCGGCATGATCGTCTATACGCCGCTCGATCGCGAAGTCGCGCAGCGAATCAGGGAGCTTGCCGCGAGTGCTTCGTTGGCGACTTCCACGTTGCCAGAAGCGCCCGGCACGAATAGCCCGGAAGTCGGCATCGGGGCGCAATGACGTCAGCGGCCACGACCGTCTGAAAGCGTCGTGGCCGCTGTCACGCTTTCACGTTGTTAGCTGGCGATCTCGTCGAGCGTCCGGCCGCCAGTCTCCAGCGCAAACGCACCCATCACGACGGCGCCGAACAGCGACACGATGCCGAAGTAGCCGAACACCGCCTCGACGTTCAGATACGTCAGCAGCGCACCGATAATCACCGGACCCACCACCGACGCCAGCCGCGTAATCGCCGATGCAGCCCCGGCGCCGCTCGCGCGAATTCGCGTCGGATACACCTCGGGCGCGTAGACATAGACGCCGCATTGCACGATCGCGATCATCGCCACGCTGATCGACGCGAGCACCAGCACCTGTTCGGCAGGCACACGCGTGCCGCTGAACGCGAGGTAAAGCATCGGAACCGCCGCGCCGAGAAACGCGATCGAAAAAGTTTTCTTGCGACCGAGATAGTCGATCACGAAGATACCGATGATCGTGCCGATCAGCGTCGCGATCATGCTGACCATTCCGTAGCGCAACGCGACGTCCAGCGGCAGGTGATAGACCGTGCGGTACAGCGACGGCAGCCACACCAGAATGCCGTAGGTCGTCAGGCTCGCACAGCAGGCGAGCACCCAGACCACCATCGTCCGGCTCGCGAACCCGCGCGTGAATAGCGCGCGAAACGATTGCTTCTTTTCGGTTGCCTTCGATTCCACCATCTTCAGCGCACCCAGCTTTGCATACTCGGCTGGGGGCATCGATTGCTCGATTCGTTCGACAATCCGGCGTGCTTCGTCAGTGCGTCCGTTGATGGCGAGCCAGCGCGGCGACTCCGGCGCGGCGCGCGGCAGAATCGCGGCGAGCACGATGGGGAACGCCCCGACCAGAAACATCACTTGCCAGCCGTACGCGGGAATCAGCCACATCGCGGCCACGGCGGCGATCAGATTGCCGACCGCGAACGTCGATTGAAGGATGAAGATCAGCCTGCCGCGCAGCTTCGCAGGGCACAGTTCGTTCATGTAGGTCGCCGACACCGGTGACTCGCCGCCGAGTCCGATCCCCTGAAAGAAGCGCAGCGCGATGAACACCGCGTAGCTCGGTGCGAACGCGGACGCGAGGCTGCCCAACGCGAGAATCACCAGCAGCCAGCGCAACACGCGCAACCGGCCAAAGCGCTCAGCCGCCGCGCTGAAGGCCAGCGCGCCGATGAACTGGCCGACGTAGCCGCCCGCGACCAGCCAGCCCGCATTGGCCGGGCTCAGATGCCACAGGCCGATCAATACCGGCAGAACAAAGGCGATGGTCAACGCGTCGAAGGCGTCGGTCATGTGAACAAAGCCGACGACCCCCAATACCCGCGCATGCCAGCGCGTGAACGGCAGCCGTTCGATGCGCGCCGAGATTGCCGCCGCGTCGTGGTGATCGCCGGTGCGCGCGCTAATTTCCGCGTCGTACTCTTTAACCGTACTCGAGAGTTCCATCATGTCCTCAAAGGGGGGAATTGCGGGGAGGTGCGCAGCTTTAGATGAAGCTCATGCGAGATCGAGGACCAGCGTTCCGCTCTTCGCGCCGGATACGCAAATCATCATCACGTTGCCTGCGTTTCGTTCGGATTGCGTCAGCACTGAATCGCGATGCTCGGGGCAGCCGCCCAGCACGCGCGTTTCACAGGCGCCGCATAACCCTTCGCGACAGCTATAGTCGACGTCGACATTCGCTTCCAGCAGAGCGTCCAGCAGCGGTTTGCCTGCGGGCACGTCGAGCGTTCGGCCGCTGCGGGCGAGTTCGACGGTGAAGCCGGTTTGCGGTACGTCGGCGACGGGTACGCTCGCGGCAAAGCGCTCGATATGAACGTTGCCGATACCGGCCGCTGCGCACGCCGTTTCGAAGCCGTTCAACATCGCGTTCGGACCGCAGCAGTACGCGTGAACGTTCTCGTTTTGCTGCGCGAGGAAGGCGGTGAGATCGAATGGCCGACCATCGTGTTCGTCGTCGAAATGCAACTGGATGTCGCCGCCGAGCGCGGACAGTTCATCGAGAAACGCAGCCTGTTTCCGGCTGCGTGAGCAATACACCAGCCGCACGTCACGCCCGGCTTCACGCAGGCGACGGTACATGCACAGCATCGGCGTGATGCCGATGCCGCCCGCGATCAAGACAGTCGACGCAGCGTTTTCATCGAGCGCGAAGTTGTTGCGCGGCTGGCCGATCGCGACGATCGACCCGCAGCGCAATTGCTCGTGCACGTAGCGTGAACCGCCGCGGCTCTTCTCGTCGTTCAGCACGCCGATCACATAGCGGCCGGTGTCATCCGGCGAATTGACCAGCGAATAACTGCGCGTGATGCCATTCGACAGATGCAGGTCGATATGCGCGCCTGGCGCGAACGGCGGTAATACGTCTCCATTTACCGGCACGAGTTCGATACTGAGAACCCGCTCTGCTTCGTGACGTATCGTGCGAATCCGCGCGCTGAGGCTCGCGGTTCGCGCTGTCGTGCCGCCGGCTGTTTGCTCGTCCATATGTTCAGACTCTCGATAGATTGCTTCGACACGCCGTCAGGTCGACTCGGCTTCTTCTTTCTGACGCGCACCGTGTACGGAGAAGAACCGCGCGCGGTTCACCTTCTGCCCAATCGCCGCTTCATACGCGTCGCGAACATGGTCGGGCTGTCCGTATTGCCCGATGAAATCGCGCAGATACGCACCGAGCAGCGGATGCGCCGATAACGCCTCACGCGTCATGCCGCCGAGCATTTCGTCGCGACATGCCGACGGCAGAAAGACGTTGTGATTCGCCGCGCTATCCGTGATCAAACCCTTCGGCGTCTTGCCTTCCGCGACGGCTTCGAGTTCTTCGAAGAAGCGTCGACGCAGCATCACGATGCCGCGATCGCTCGCACCGAGTGTCTCTTTCGTGCGATCGGTAATGGCACCCTGGCCGACCCATGCAGCGAAGTCCTGATTCGCGACGTGGCTCGTGATCCAGTCGCCGTTTTCATCGCGTATGGGTCCGTACCAGGAGGGAATCTTCTCCTGCACGTACGGCTCCTGTTCCTTCGGCACCTTGTTGAATACCCACAGCAGACTCAGCGTGTTTTCATCGTCAATAGGCACGCGCCATTCGAAGTGGTGTCCGAGATAAAACGCATTCGGCCACAACGTCACGCGTCCGGTGGTCCACATCGGGTTCTGTTCGGTTTCATGCGCGCGCAGACGCTTGTAGACGAAGCCGTAGTCGAACTCCTCGTACTTCGTGCTCAGGTGCGTCGGCACATGTTCGGAGTGACTGTCCTGCTGACGCTCGGTCCAGTTGTTATGCGTCCACTCGAAGTGGATCGGATCGATCGAGTTTTCCTGGCATTGAAACCAGTTGCACGGAATCTCCGCCATCACGACCTGCGCGAAGCCGTTCGTATAGTTGAAGGGCTCCCAATCCGGCAATTCCGGTGCGGGCGCGGGACCCATATACGCCCAGATCATGCCGGCCTTCGCGCGCACTTCATACGCGGTGATCTTCGTCTTCTGACGAAGCCGTGCGTCGACATCGACAATCTCTTCATACGGCTGATGCGTGCACTGGCCTTTCGCATCGAACTCCCAGCCGTGATACGCGCAACGCAGACCACATTGTTCGACGAAGCCGAACGCGAGGTCCGCATTGCGATGCGGGCAACGCCGTTGCACCAGGCCGAATTTGCCGCCCAGATCCTTGAACAGCACGA
Source organism: Paraburkholderia fungorum (assembly GCF_900099835.1). Lineage (NCBI taxonomy): Bacteria > Pseudomonadati > Pseudomonadota > Betaproteobacteria > Burkholderiales > Burkholderiaceae > Paraburkholderia > Paraburkholderia fungorum. Next base: position 2,715,366 of record NZ_FNKP01000002.1, on the reverse strand, counting down.
GGTCCTCGCCGAACAGGCGAATCGGCCGTACGGATTTCTGGTCGAATTCGCTGACTCCCGCGACCGGGTGCCAGTAGCGGCGCAGATAGTCGCCCATCGGTGTGCCCGGACCCACTTCGGTCAGCAGCTTGTTCTTTTCGTGACTCAACATGTTTTGTGTCCTCGAAGGTTGAAAACCTGGCGGCGCCGTAGTCGCGCACTGCCAGCGATGAGCAAATTCTTGGCGACGCCCCTGGTTCGCACAACCTCCTCAAAATCCAAAAAGGTTGCCGTTCGTCTCACGCGCTGCTGCGCTTCGTTCGCCCGATGGGGCGGGTTTTTCCTGGTTTTTTTCTGCTTGCCGTCAAAAATAATCTTGCCCAGAATGCATGTTCATTTATGTTCTATATGTTCAAAAATGAACAGATAGAGCGCGCTGACGTGACACAAAGTGAGAAAAGACATGCTGAAGATCGGAATCATCGGTGGCGGGATTGGCGGGCTGGCGGCGGCAATCGCTTTGCGCAAGGCGGGGCATCGGGTCACCGTGTTCGAGCAGGCGGAGCGCTTCGGGCGCGTCGGGGCGGATATCAACCTGACGCCGAATGCGGTCCGCGCGCTCGACGGGCTCGGCGTCGGCGCGCAATTGCGCGAGACGGCGGCGCGGCCCAACGCGCGCATCAGCCGGATGTGGGACACCGGCGAGGAGACCTCGCGTCTCGCGATGTCGGACGAAGCGGAGCGCAAATACGGCGCGCCGCAATTGACGATGCATCGCGCGGACGTGATGACGGCGCTTGAGCACTCGCTTCAGCCCGGCGAGCTTCAACTCGGCAAGCGCACCGTCTCGTTCGACCAGACCAAAGACAGCGCGACCGTTACGCTCGCCGACGGCTCGACGAACGCGTTCGACCTGCTGCTCGGCGCGGACGGCATCCACTCCGGCGTGCGCAAATTCCTGTTCGGCGACGAGCGTCCGCAGTTCACCGGCATCGTGTCGTATCGCGCGGTGGTGCCGGCGGAACGGCTGAGCGGCGGCGATCTCGGCGCGTTCGTCAAATGGTGGGGGCCGACCGACGATCTGCAGATCGTCACGTTCCCGCTGAACCGTGGTCGCGACGTGTTCATCTTCGCGACCACGTCGCAGAGCGACTGGACCAACGAATCGTGGACCGCGCCGGGCGACCCCGACGCACTGAGAAGCGCGTACGCCGCGTTTCATCCTGAAGCAAAGGCATTGCTCGCCGCGTGCGACACGGTGCTCGCGTCGGCGTTGTATATTCGCGATCCGCTGCCGAAATGGACCGGCGAACGCATGGCGCTGCTCGGCGACGCCTGCCATCCGATGATGCCGTTCATGGCGCAAGGCGCAGGCATGGCGATCGAAGATGCGGTCGTGCTGTCGCGTGCTTTGACCGATGTTTCACCGGACGGCCTCGGCGTCGCGTTGTCTCACTACGAACGCGCGCGTCAGGAACGCACGGCGAAAATCCAGATCGGTTCGCGCGGCAACAACTGGCTCAAGACCGGCGGTAACGCCGATTGGGTCTACGGTTACGATGCGTGGTCCGTGCCGCTGGCGTGACCAGCCGTGCAAAACCGCGCTAACACATGAACGCGTATAGATGACAGAACCATCCGACAATCCGAAGACTGGTGACAACTCGGCATCGCCGGTGGAACGCGCGTTCCGCCTGCTGCGCTTCATTGCCGAGGGCGGTTCGACCGCGAATCTCAGCGACGTCGCGCGGCAGATCAACGTGAACCGCGTAACGGTCATGCGTCTGCTCGACTCGCTGAAAGCGGCCGAATTGATCGAGGCCAATCCACAGGGTGGATCGCATCGGCTGGGCATGTCGTTTCTGACGCTCGCGGCGAGCGCGCTCGGGTCGTCCGATCTGATGGCGCGCGCGCGTCAGGTGCTGCCGGGGCTGGTCGAACGGACGGGGTTGTCCGCGTATCTGGCTGTGCTCGAAGGGGCCGAGATCATCTACCTGCTATGCGAGACACCGGACACGCCGCTCGTGAGCCGGATCCGCGTGGGCAGCCGGATTCCCGCGCATCGAGCAACGCCAGGACTCGCGATGCTAGCGAATCTGCAACCGGCGGCACTCAACGCGCTCTACGCCGACGATTCCAGCGACAACGCCAAACCCGACTGGAACGCGCTCGATCAGGCACTCGAAACGGTTCGAAAAAACGGCTGCGCATGGAGTTTTTCCGGCCTCGAAGCGGGCATCGATTCCTGTGCCGCTGCGGTCAGGAACAGCCAGGGGAGCGTGTTGGCGGCACTGAGCGTCGCGGGTCCGAACACCGCTTTTTCATCGGATGAATCGTTGCGCGACACCGTCGAGATCAGCGTGAAAGCCGCTGCCGATGCGCTGTCGCGTTCGAGTCTCTAACCCGCTGTTTCGCCCTTGGTGAGTCGCCCGCCGTTCTGACGTCGCCGAATCAAAAACGGGACGATCGGATACTTTTCCGGGAGCCAAGGTCCTTGGCGCATATTTTTGCGTCACCAAGAATCTTCGCATCTGCTTGCCATGATGTGCAGAAAGACCGGCGAGCGATGCGCGATGTGCATCAAAGGAACGCAGCTTCTTCTTGCACCGCGCTTTGGGGAGGTCGATCGGCGTCGATTGCCTCCAAACCCACAATGATAAGCATTGCTGCGCAAAGGTTTGGTGAAACATGAAGGTGACAAGAACGGCTTTTTCCGCTTCATTGATGGCAGCAGTCTCCGTGCTCGCAACCGGCTACGCTCACGCGCAAAGCAGCGTGACGCTGTACGGGATTGTCGATACGGGCGTGCAGTACTACAACAACGCGGCAGGAGGCGGCTCGCTCGTCGGCATGCCCACGTTGACCGGCGAAGTGCCGTCGCGCTTCGGGCTGCGCGGCATCGAAGATCTCGGCGGTGGCTACAAGACATTCTTCGTACTGGAAAACGGCTTCGCGATGAATAGCGGCGCGCTGAATTACGGCGGACGCCTGTTCGGCCGCCAGGCGAATGTCGGCGTGAGTTCTCCGTATGGCTCGCTGACACTCGGCCGTCAGATGAACATGTCGATGTACGTGCTGACGAACGCCGACGTGATCGGGCCGTCGATTCACTCGATGGCGAGCTTCGACAGCTATCTGCCCAACGCGCGCAGCGACAACGCCGCCGGCTACATGGGCAAGTTCAGCGGCTTCACGGTAGGCGGCACGTACAGCACCGGACGCGACGCAGCGGGCCCGGCGGGACCATCCGCGACAAATTGTGGCGGCAACGTCGCCGGTGATTTCGTCGCGTGCCGTCAATACACGATGATGCTTGCGTACGACGCGTCGCAATTCGGCGTCGCCGCTTCGTACGATGTGATGCGCGGCGGCACGGGCGCATCCGCGCCGCTGTCGAACCCGGCTTACACCGACACCCGGACGATCGTCGATGGTTACGCCACGTTCGGCTCAGCAAAAGTTGGCGGCGGCTGGATTCGCCGCAATACGTCGGCGGCCGTGCATAGCCAGTCCGACATCTATTTTCTCGGCGCCACGTACCACGCAACGCCGGCGCTATCATTCGATGCACAGGCGTTGCGCTATCTGTTGCGCGAGACGTCGGACTCGACGCTGTTCGTCGCGCGCGCGAATTACCTGTTGTCCAAACGTACGATGGTTTATACGTCGGTCGGCTACATGTCCAACAGTTCGCGCGGTGCGGCGGCGGTGGCGGCGGGTGGGTCGGTCGGCACCGGAGAAAACCAGCTCGGTGTGATGGCGGGCATCCAGCAGCGCTTCTAGCATCGGCGGCGCGCGTCTTCTGAATGCACTCAGTCAGGACCGGCACCACGACAGGAAGATCCACGGAGACTCACAATGGCAACAGATCTTCTGAGCGATATTCTGGCCGATCTGCGGGCGGACGCTGTCGTGACCGGGCGCTTCACGTTGAGCGCGCCGTGGGCGATCCGCAAGCCCGCTGTATCCGGTGCGTCATTTCGGATGTGTACCGGCAGTCCCTTTTATCTCATCGTGGCAGGCGAGCCGCCGGTGTATGTCAAACCCGGCGATTTCGTGTTGTTGCCGCACGGGCATGAGCACATCATGGCGTCGTCGCTCGATGTGCGGCCGGTGCCTTTCGATTCGCTGATGGCCGACAAAGGCATTCACCCGCGTTTCGACACGCCGCTCGAATTTACGGCGGGTGGCGGCGGCGAAACCAGCGAGCTTTACACCGGCATCGTCGTGTATCGCGACATCATGCGCAGTCCGCTGTTCTCGGTATTGCAGACACTGATCCACGTGCGCGCCAATGACCCCGCCGTCGCGCCGTGGCTGGTCAGCACGCTGCAAAGCTTCATTCAGGAATCGATGACGTGCCAGCCCGGCTGGGCGATCGCCGCATCACGGCTCGCGGATGTGCTGTTCGTGCAGCTATTGCGCGCGCATTTGCAATCGACCGCGGACAATTCCGGCTGGCTGCGCGGTCTCGCCGATCCGCAGATTGGCCGCGCGGTGGCGCTGATTCACCGCGAGCCGCGTCGCGACTGGAGTGTCGCGGGACTCGCGGCGGCGGCGGGCATGTCGCGTTCGCGATTCAGCGCGCGCTTCACCGAGCTGGTCGGCGATACACCCATCGGTCATCTGACCGCGTACCGGATGTATCTCGCGAGCGGTGAGCTGACGCGCGGCAGACGCACGCTGATCGAGATTGCGGAGAACGTCGGGTATACATCGGAGAAAGCATTCGCGCGGGCGTTTCACCGTTGGGCCGGTATGGCGCCGAGGCGATATGCGCGCAGTGTGCGGCCTCTGGACGACCTCGGCGCGCACACCTGAGGCCGCATCAAGGCACCGGTCAGAAAGTCTGCCAGTCCATGCCGGGCTCGGCCTTGCTCCGCGGCGAGGCGGACGGACGAAACGCCACCGCATTCGCACTCGCGCCCAACATCGACTCATCGCGCAACTTGAACACCGCCACCGCATCACGCAGCGAATTGGCCTGCTCGGAAAGCGCCTGCGCCGCGGCGGACGCCTGCTCCACGAGCGCCGCATTCTGTTGCGTGACTTCGTCCATCTGCATGACGGCGATGTTGACCTGATCGATGCCCGTGCTCTGTTCCTGCGACGCCGATGAAATCTCCTCGACGATATCGTTCACGCGCTGCACCGATCCGACGATATCGGCAATGATCTGTCCCGCGTCGCCGACGAGTGCCGAGCCCGAGTTCACCCGCTCGCCCGATTGCGCGATCAGCTCCTTGATCTCTCTCGCCGCCGTCGCGCTGCGTTGCGCAAGCGTGCGGACTTCGCCCGCGACCACTGCGAAGCCGCGTCCCTGTTCGCCCGCGCGCGCCGCTTCGACCGCCGCGTTGAGCGCGAGAATGTTGGTCTGGAAGGCGATCGCGTCGATCACCGAAATGATTTCCGCGACCTTGTTCGAACTGTCGGTAATGCCCTGCATGGTCTCGACCACCTGGCCCATCATGGCGCCGCCGCGCGACGCGGTCTGCGATGCCGTGCCGGCAAGTGCGGAAGCCTGCTGCGCATTGCCCGCGTTCTGGCGGACGGTGGACGTGAGTTCTTCCATGCTCGCCGCCGTTTCTTCGAGCGACGCCGCCTGCTCTTCGGTACGGGTCGACAGATTCAGATTGCCTGCTGCGATTTCAGCGCTGGCCGTCGCGACGCCTTCGGCATTCAGGCGCACTCGCGCGACGACGTTCGACAGGCTCGCCTGCATCTCCTTCAACGCGCCGAGCAGTTGGGCAATCTCGTCTTTGCCGCTGGAATACAGGTCCATCGACAGGTCGCCCGTCGCGACAGCGCGGGCGCAATCCAGCGCACGGCCGAGCGGCCGCGAGACGGTGCGGCTGAACAGAAAGCCGCCGATCATCGACAGCGCGAGCACGACAAGCATCAGCACGACGCTGATTTGCGTTGCGTGACGCGCGTCGATGGCGGCCTGGGCGGATACCTGCGCGCTGTCGTCGGAAATTTTCTTGACGGCCTGTTCGAGAAGTGTCGAGGGTTCGCGGTCCACGCCGGCCACGGCGGTGTCGCCGGCAACCGGATCGAATCCCGCCGACTTGAACGCCTCGAAGCCCTTGCGATATCCGTCGCCCATCGACGTGTGCGCCGCCGAGAACTTCTCGATCAACGCGCGGCTTTCGCCGTCGGGCAGCTTCGCGTTCAATTGGGCGGCGAGCGCGTCGACAGTTCTCTCGCGTTTCTGAAAGGCCGTCCAGTATTTGTCGAGTTGTGCGGGGTCCTTGCCGCGCAGCAAGGTGTCTTTCCACTCCTGCACCTGGAGCTTGAACGCGACGAGCGTGGCGGACACCATGCGCTCGTTGGCGACGTTGTCCTGCACGGTGACGCTGTACGCGTCGATCGATTGATTGAGGGCGAAGATGCCGTACAACGCGCCCGCGAACATCAGCAACAGGGCGACGGCGAAGGCGAGAGGGATTTTAATGCTGAGTTTCACTGAGGATTTCTCGGAACGATGGGTCGCGGCGGACGCGCGAGCGGACCGCAGTTTATCGGCCTGGCGGCGAGAAACTGAAGGTGATTTCGGCTTTCGTTTTATTACGGAGAAAATCGCGTGAAAACTACGCGAAAAGCGAAGTGATATGCGTGCGATGCACGCCCCCGCATTGACCCTTTAAGAACGCGAACGCATGGCTGTGTGCATAGTCGCGTGTCACGTCAAAAACTGCCCCCACTCGAAATCGACGCAGTCGGGCCGCATCGGAACTACGCCCGCGCCGGGGGTGAAGGTTAGCTCGCCAAAATACACATCATTGTTCGGCGCATACAGGTCGACGCGCACGTAATTGAAATCCGCGGAGAGCACGGCTGCGGTTTCCAGCATCAACTCGAGATTGTCGGGCGGCGGCGAGGGCGTCGCACTGCGAGCGTAGGGTCCGATGCCGACCTCGAGATGATTCCACTGCGCGTCGTAAACATCGCCTCGGGTATCGTCTCCGAAGCGATCCGAGATCACGACGATGAACATTCTCGGCCTGCCTGCTTCGCCACCGAAGCAATGTACCTTGTAGTCGGCGGGAATCCGGCCCCGTGCGTCGAGCAGCAGATCTTCGAAGAAAATGCGTGGCTGGATCTGCCGGTAGTGACGTTCGCGCGCGATCTTGTAGAAGTCGGTAGACATCCATTGACTCGCGAGACGCTGCAAATTTTCAAACGTGATCTGCTTCTTGTCCCTGACCACTTCGACAAAGCTGCTCCCGTGATTCGCCTTCATCACGAAAGAGTCCGGCAACGTATCGAAGACTGCTTGCGTGAATACATTCGGCGCAGAGATAAGCGGGACGAGATGTTTTTCGCCGACCTTGGACCTGACATATTCGCGTACCGCAAGCTTGTCGGACAATGCGCCGTACCGCGGATCAGGCCGCAAACTGCGTTGCAGGATCTTCTCGTTGAAGGTCGTCGGTCGAAATAGTTTTGGGAAGCGGCCAACGTGCTTCCGGTGCAGAAGACTCAGGAAAATTGCATCGGGAAGAAGCTGCTTCGCACTGTCCTTCATCCGTCGAACCAGCGCGTCGGGTGAGCGGGGCATGGTGAGTCTCCCAACAATGACCTGTCATTCGTGAGTCGTCAGGCAGGTTCGCAGATAACCTGATTTTGTCTTCCGGATTCGACTGTCGGGCTGCTTTCACATCGTTCTAGCAGCGAGATTGTCGTGTTGCTACGGCGCCGCAAATTTCGCCTGAGCGTCTTTCGAAATGTCGCGCACCATGCGCGTGCACAAGTCTTCAGCAGACGAATACAGCCTTGTTGCGCTGAAGCATAGGCGCGAGAAAAGCGATTGGAAGCGGGTGGCACAAAACGAAGAGATATCGGCTGATTAGGTTGTACGTTTTGACTCTATGGAGGTGCGAGAGAAGTGCCAGGTAGAAATGTGACCGCATCGCCAGATGCGACTTGGAAGTTGGCGCGTCGCGATATTGCAGAAGGTATCTGCGAAATGAACCGGATTGGGGAAGCAGAGGGAGCTCGCAAGCGTGCCCGAAATTAGTGCGGCTGCGCGCAATGATGCGAATTCAACAATTGCGGGCGCATGCGGGTACTACGCACTTGCCACGATGAGATGATTTTCCTGCGTAAATCCAGCCATATTTGGAAACGGACGTCCTGAAGTGCCAGGACGTCCGCTCTATTCCTAAAACCTTTCCTGCCGATTAGTGTTCGCCGCAATGCGTGCCACGATCGGCACCAGACGCGGATTAAACATCGGAATCGAGCTTTTCCGGCTTGATGCGCGGGCCACGATTGCATCGATCGTGACGCGGGCGACCGCGCGTTGTGCCCGTTTCGCGAAGTGCCTCATGCGACGATCGCTGACAGGGTGGCGCGCCCACACCAGCGCAGCGAACCAGCCGATCACCGTCCATCCGAGCAGGATGTTCACCATGGTCACCGCGAACGCATCTTCGCGTTCTCTTGCATCGGCGATGATCGACGGCGCGAGGTAAAGCATCACTGCGCCGAGGAACACTGCACCTTCGATAATTTTCAACATGTCGACACCTCGCTACAACCCTGGTCAACGAACCATTTCAGATTAGTGTTTCGAGTACAGGCGACCAGACGACCCAACCGTTTCGCGGCTACCGGATTCCGACGACGACGCGACCACGCCGCCATACGAATCGTTCACCGAACCCACTGCGCTGTTGTTGTGTTCCACAGCGACGGTTTGCGCGCTCTGGCCTCGTTGCGATGCAGGCGCACCGACCGAAGGGCGATATGAAGGAGCCGGACCATAACCGCTGGCAAATGCCGGCGCGGCGATCGACGTGGCTGCTGCGACGAGCAATGCTGCAAGAAGTTTGTTCTTCATGATGACTCTCCAATCCAGTTTGAAAGGGTGCCGCGAGTCGGGTGAGACGTACGCGGCTGATGGATTGGAGTTTAGATGTTGCCTATCTTTTTTCTATACCGATAGGTTGAAATCACAATTGCTGTGAATCGAACAATGCTGATGACGGTTGGCGTAAGGGCAAAAAAAGGGGCCGATATTACGACCCCCTCCCGCCCAGCCGGGCAAGCCGCCGTTCACGCAACCTTCAACACCACCCGGAACCGAGCCGCGCCGCTCATCATCCGGTCGTACGCTTCGGGCGCGCGGTCGAGCGGAAACTCTTCGATCATCGGCTTGACGCCGGACAACGCGCTGAACGCGAGCGTGTCCTGCGAATCGGCGGACGTGCCTGACGGCCATCCCTGAATCGAGTTGCGGCCCATGATGAACTGCGCGATCGGAACCTCGACGGGTTCTTCTGAAATGCCGACCATGATCAGCTTCCCGTTCAGTCCCAGGCCGCCGACCGCCGCGCTCATGGCCTTGCCGCTCGTGACCGTCGCGAGAATCACCCTGGCGCCACCGAGCTTCGCGAGTTCTTCGGGAATACTCTGCGTTTTACTGTCGATGTAGTGGTGTGCGCCGAGTTGTTTCGCCAACGCGGCCTTGTCCTGTCCACGAGCGATAGCCACGGTGTTGAAGCCCATCTTGCGCGCGAACTGCACGCCGAGGTGTCCGAGTCCGCCGATACCGAGAATCGCGACCACATCGCCCGCGCGAGCGCCGCTATTGCGCAACGCGTTAAACGTGGTGATCCCTGCGCACAACAACGGCGCTGCATCCGCGTCGGACAGATCGTCAGGAATACTCGCAAGCGCTTCGACCGGGGCGACGACGAATTCCGCATAGCCGCCGTCGTAGCTGATGCCGGGCACCTGGGCTTTTTCGCAGAGAACGAAGTCGCCTTGACGGCAACGGGCGCATCGTCCGCAATGGCCGCCGTGCCAGCCCACGCCGACGCGCTGTCCCAC